>DATCLC010000158.1:0-2224 GCA_036564135.1 Solirubrobacterales bacterium | reverse complement strand
CTACACCGACGACGACCTCTGGCTCCAGTTCGAGCGCATGGACGACCTGTACGGGTCCGACGGGGCGCAGGTGCAGGAGGACGTGCGCAACTACACGGACGGCGTGAATCAGTACATCGCCGAGGCCCGGCAGGGTCCCGGCGTGTTCCAGCAGGGCTCGCTGATCCCGGGCGAGTACGGGCTGATCAGCCGTCCGAGCGGGCCCGACGAGTGGCGCGAGATCGACGTGATCTCGGTCGCCTCGCTGGTCGCCGGGATCTTCGGCAAGGGCGGCGGCGGCGAGATGCGCTCCGCTCAAGCGCTGGAGGCCGCGATCGCCCGGTTCGGCGAGGAGGAGGGGCGCGCCGTGTGGGCCGACTTCCGCTCCGCGGAGGACCCTGAGACGCCGACCACCGTGCGCGATGCCTCCTTCCCCTACCTCGAGCCCCCCGCCGAACCCGCGGGCGTCGCGCTCCCCGACCCGGGGACGCTGCGCACCGAGCCCGTGGTCGCGGAGGGCAACCCGGCCCGCGTGCCGGTGCGCCGCTCGCTGATCGGCGATCTGCTGAGCTCGGAGGGGCTCGCCTCGAACGCGCTGCTCGTCTCGGCCGACGAGTCGGAGAGCGGCAAGCCGATCGCCGTGATGGGCCCGCAGGTGAGCTACTACGCGCCCGGCGCGCTTGTGGAGCAGGACATCCATGCGCCGGCGTCGGCCGAGGGCCCCGGCATCGACGCCCAGGGCACCGCGTTCGCGGGCGCCAACCTCTACGTCCAGCTTGGCCGCGGGCAGGACTACGCGTGGTCGGCGACCTCCGCCGGCCAGGACATCATCGACACGTTCGCCCTAAGGCTGTGCGAGCCCGATTCGTCCGAGCCCACGCTCGAGTCCGACCACTACCTCTACGACGGCGAGTGCCTGCCGTTCGAGGTGCTCGAGCGCGAGAACAGCTGGACGCCGAACCAGGCCGATTCGACGCCGGCGGGCTCGGAGACGCTGCGCGCGCTCCGCACGAAGCTCGGCATCGTGACCCACCGCGGTTTGGTCGACGGGACGCCCGTGGCCTTCACCGAGCTGCGCGCGACGTATTTCCACGAGGCGGATTCGGCGATCGGTTTCGCCGACTTCAACGACCCGGCCCGCGTGGCGAGCGCCGAGGACTTCCAGGACGCCGCCGCGAAGATCGACTACACGTTCAACTGGTTCTACATCGACAACCAGGACATCGCCTACTTCAACTCCGGGGCGAACCCGGTGCGCGCGGCGAACACCGACGCGAACCTGCCGATCCGCGGCGAGCCCGAGTTCGTCTGGGAGGGATTTGATCCGGAGGGCTTCACGTTCCAGCGCGAGCCGCAGTCCGCTCGGCCGCAGATCATCAACCAGGAGTACCTGACGAGCTGGAACAACAAGCAGGCCCCTCAGTACCGGGCGCCCGACGACACCTTCTACTACGGGCCGGTGCACCGCGTACTGCCCCTCAACGACCGCATCGAAGCCGGGATCGCGGGCGATGAGACGCTCTCGCTCGCAGAGCTCACGAGCATCATGAACGACGCCGCGACCGTCGACCTGCGCGGCAGCCACGTGCTCGGCGTGGTGCTCAAGGCCCTGCGCAGCGGCAAGAAGCCGCTCGGCCGCAAGCAGCGCAAGGCCGTCAAGCAGCTCGTCGCCTGGCGCAAGGCCGGGGCGCACCGACGCGACGGCAACCGCGATGGGAAGTACTCGCACGCGGCCGCGATCCGGATCATGGACGCTTGGTGGCCCCGGCTCGTCAAGGCCCAGTTCCGGCCCGCGCTGGGCCAGGCGCTCTGGGACCGGATGCGGGCGGCGCTCGGGCTGCACGACGCTCCCGGCGCCACCGGGTCGGCGTTCGGCAGCGGCTGGTACGGCCAGGTGCAGAAGGACCTGCGCTCGGTGCTGGGGCGCTCCGTGGACGGCGCGTACTCGCGCGGCTACTGCGGAGACGGCAAGCTGGGCGCGTGCCGCAAGGCGCTGCGCCGCTCGCTCGCGGCCGCCCTGCGCGAGAAGCCCGCGAAGACCTACCCGGGCGGCAAGTGCGCTGAGGGCAGCGCGCAGTGGTGCCACGACGCCATCCGCCACACGGTCGTCGGAGCGATCGGGCAGCCGCCGATCCATTGGGTCAACCGGCCGACCTTCCAGCAGGTCGTGGAGGTCCAGGGGCGCCGTTGAGGAGGCGACCCGCATCCGGGAGGGACCGCACTACGCTTCGCTTGTGGCCTGGGT
>DATCLC010000157.1:0-32326 GCA_036564135.1 Solirubrobacterales bacterium | reverse complement strand
TCATCGGCCCCGTCATCGGCGAGGGCATGAAATGGCGCAAGGATCCGCGGCGGCTCGCGCTCTACTCCAAGGCGAGCTGGATCTGGGTCGGCGTCTTCATGCTGCGGCTCGCCGTCCAGCTTCCCCTGTACCTGGCGGGCGCCGTCGTCGCGCTGGGCATCGCGCGCACCGCGCTCGGGCTGCCGGTCTTCGCGCTGGCGGCGTGGCTTTCGTATCTCCTCCTGCGCGAGGGCGGGCGAAAGATCGAGGAAGGCGCGACGGCGTGAGCCGTAACCTCAGCGACATGAGCGTGGTGGAGTCGCTGGCCGAGCGCACGAAGCGCTGGGAGGCCGAGTACCTGTGGGAGCTGGCCACGCGCTCCTACCCGGCGCGCAGGCGGCGGCCGGAGCCCGACAGCGACATGCGCACGCCGTTTCAGCGCGACCGCGACCGCATCGTGCACTCCAAGGCCTTCCGGCGTCTCAAGCACAAGACCCAGGTGTTCATCGCGCCCGAGGGCGACCACTACCGCACGCGCCTCACGCACACGCTTGAGACCTGCGGCATCGCGCGTACGGTCGCGCGCGCCCTGGGCCTGAACGAGGACCTCACCGAGGCGATCGGGCTGGGCCACGACCTGGGCCACCCGCCCTTCGGCCACATCGGCGAGGAGGCGCTCGACCGGATCCTGCGCGAGCGCGGCCGCCGCTACCGGCACAACGAGCAGTCGCTGCGCATCGTGGACGAGCTCGAGCGCGACGGCGAGGGTCTCAACCTGACCGAGGAGGTGCGCGACGGGATCCTCAACCACACGGGGCCGAACAAGCCGGCGACGCTCGAGGGCAGGGTGGTGCGCCTCGTCGACCGCGTCGCGTACATCAACCACGACATCGACGACGCGATCCGCGCCGGGATCCTCACCGAGGACGACCTGCCGGCCGCCGAGATCGAGCTGCTCGGGCGGACCGGCTCGGCGCGCATCGACACGCTCGTGCGGGACATCGTGCACACCTCACGGGCGGCCGGCGACATCGCCCAGAGCGAGGAGATCGGCGGCGCGATGCTGCGCCTGCGGAAGTTCATGTTCGACCACGTGTACCTGGGGCCGGAGGCCCGCAGCGAACACGAGCGGGTGCACCGCACCCTGCGCACGCTCTTCGACCACTACGTGGAGAACCCGGCCGAGGTCCCGGAGGGCGCCGGGCGGGGCGACGAGGTGCAGCGCGCGACCGACTACATCGCCGGCATGACCGACCGGTTCTGCATCGCCACCTTCCGGCGGCTGGCGCTGCCGGAGCAATCGCGGCTGTGAGGAGGGCGGTCGGGGCGCCGGGTTCCGACTAGCTTTGGGGAATGGCGCGCTTCTCTCAGACGTCGCTCGAACGCGTCAAGGACGCGGCCAACATCGTCGAGATCGTCTCCCAGTACACGGACCTGCGCCGGTCCGGGGCGCGCTTCACCGGCCTGTGTCCGTTCCACGACGAGCGCACCCCGTCGTTCTCGGTCGACCCGGTCGCGGGCCTCTACTACTGCTTCGGCTGCGGCGCGGGCGGCGACGCGATCAAGTTCGTCGAGGAGAAGGAGGGGCTCACGTTCTCCGAGGCCGTCGAGGCGCTGGCGGAGCGCTTCGGGGTCGAGCTCGAGCGCGAGGCGGAGGACCCGGCGATCGAGGAGGCGCGCAGGCGGCGGACGCGGCTGGGCGAACTGCTCGACCGCACGGCGACCTTCTACGCGACGTACCTGTGGGAGTCCGAGGAGGCGCGCAAGGCGCGCGAGTACCTGCTGGGCCGCGGGCTCGCCGAGGACGCGCTGCGCGCGTTCGGCGTGGGGTACGCGCCGAGCGCGTGGGACACGGTGCTCGTGCGGGCCCAGCGGGCGGGGTACTCGGTCGCTGAGATCGCGGCCGCGGGCCTCATAAAGCGCGGTCGCCAGGGCTCCTACTACGACCACTTCCGCGCCCGCATCACCTTCCCGATCCGCGACGCGCGCGGGCGGATGCAGGGCTTCGGGGCGCGCACGCTCAACCCCGAGAACCCGGCCAAGTACGTGAACTCGCCCGAGGGCGAGCTCTTCCACAAGAGCCGGATCCTGTACGCGATCGACAGGGCGCGCCCGGCGATCGCGAGGCGGGGGAGGGCCGTGGTCGTCGAGGGTTACACCGACGTCATCGCCGCGCACCAGGCGGGGTTCGAGGAGACCGTCGCGGTCATGGGCACCGCGATCACGCCCGAGCAGATCAGGCTGCTCGCCGCGCATACTGAGGAGGTAATCCTCGCGCTCGACGCCGACCGGGCCGGACGGGAGGCCATGCTGCGCGCGCAGCGCGCGGCGAGCGGCAAGCGCGTGCGCCTGCGCGTCGCCCGCATGCCGGAGGGCGAGGACCCCGCGGACCTGCTCGCCGGCGAGCGCGCCGGCTCAGCCGCGGCCGAGCGGTTCGGGGCTGCGCTCGACGAGGCGGTCGATCTCCCCGCCTTCCACGTGCGCACGCTGCTCGAGGAGGCGAACCTGAAGACCCCGGTGGGCCGCGACCGGGCGCTCGACGAGGTGGTGCCGGTGCTCGCGGCGATGCCGGACTCGATCACGCGCGGTGAGCTCGTGCGCGAGGTCGCCGACAGGCTCGACGCCGACCCGGCGCTGGTGTCGCGCCGGCTGGCCGCCGCAGAGCGCGGGGCAGGGGCCGGAGCGGACCCGGCGCCGCGATCCGCGGATGGCGAAGGGCGCGACGGGGACGGCGGCCCGGCGCGGGCACCCGCCGCGCTCAGCGCCCAGGAGCGCCGCGAGCAGGCGCTGCTCGGCATGTGCATCGCGGCCCCGGACTTCGGGCGTGAGTACTTGGAGCGGCTGCGGCCGGAGCACCTGTCCTCCGACCTCTCGCGACGCGCGCGCGAGTGGCTTTTGCTCCACCTCGACGACCCGATGGGCGGGCTGGGCCGTGACGACGAGGAGCTTCTCGCCCTGATCACCCGGCTCACGATGATCGCCGAGCGCGAGCCGGCGAGCCCGGAGGCGATGGAGGAGACGTTCCTGCGCCTCGAACTGGCGGCGCTCGAGCGCGAGATCGAGGCGCACGTCGACGAAGTGCCGGTGGAGCTGCACCGCAAGCGCAAGGAGCTGGTCGACCGGCTCGCGCACGGGGTCGGCGCCCACCGGGCGGGCGGCACGAGCGCGTGAGGGAGGGGGAAGGATGCGCTCCGTGCGGCGCGTATCGTAGACTCGGCCCCGCGCGTTACCCGATACTTGGGGGCGAGCCAACACAATCCGGTCCGGGGTAGCTCAATCGGCAGAGCATTCGGCTGTTAACCGAAGGGTTGTGGGTTCGAGTCCCACCCCCGGAGCTCTCAGGCGAGGCCGGGCGGCGCCCGGCCTCAACGCTTTCAGCCCGTCGACCTACGCACGCTCGAGCGCGAAGCGCTCGACGAGCTCCGCGCCGCGCGCGGCGCCGTCGTGGGCGCGCGCCCAGGTCGCGATCTCGTCGGCACGCCGCCCGAACGACGGATCGGCGAGCATCCGCCGCACAACGACCCGCAGCGAGCGCTCGCCGAGCAGGCGCCAGGGGAGGGACACGCCCGCGCCCGCCCAGGCGACGCGCGCGGCGTTCTCTGCCATGTCGCCGACGGCCGGTACGCAGAGGACCGGGGCGCCCAGCCCGAGGGCGCGCGCGACCGTGCCGTGTCCGCCGTGGCAGATGACCAGGTCGGCCGCGGCCATGACCTGCGAGTAGCGCACCCACCCGTAGAGCACCGCGTTCGGCGGCACCTCGATGGGCTCGTCGGGCACGTGCCCGTTGGTCGTCGCGACGACGCGCACCGGTTCGTCCGCGAGCGCGCGCAAGGCCACCCGGACGAGGCGAGACTCGGGATCCTGGGCGGTCGACGGCGCGACGAGCACGAGCGGCGCGTCGCCCGGGGGAAGCTCGACGTCGTGGTACGGGCGCTCGTAGTCCATCGGGCCGGTGATATGGACGTGGCTGGGCCAGCTCCTCGGGTACTCGAGCTGCGGGTAGGTAGCGACGAGCGCGAGCTTTTGGCTCGTGCCCCCGTGGAGGCGGCGGATCGGCGGTAGGCCGACCTTCGCGCGCTCCCCGTTCAGCTCCCGGCGTCCCTGCCGGAGGCCCGCGTGGAGCACGGGCGTGAGCGCCGTCCACAGCGCCCGGCCCAGCGGCGTGCGGGGTAGCCGTGCGCCGCCGAACGCGAAGAACGGCAGGCCGGGGGCGTGCTCGGGAAAGACGTGGGGGATGAGCGTCGCCCACGGCACGCCCTCCGCCTCAGCGGCGAGCGCGGGGGCGAGCGTGAGGATGTCGTTGACGACGGCGTGGGGCCGCAGCTCGGCGATCAGCGGGCGCAGGGCGACGGCGGCATCGCCCGCCGAGGGGCCGTCGGCGGCGCCGGTGTCGAAGACGCGGTAGCCCTCGGCGGGGTGGAAGCGCAGGTCCTCATCCTCCGCGGCCTCGCGCCAGCGCTTCCAGCTCTCGAACTCGACGTGGTGCCCGCGCGCCCGCAGCGCTCGGGCGAGGGCGAGCGCCGGGTACGCGTGTCCCGGGTCGCCGAAGGCGGCGACGAGGATCCTCAGCTCGGGCATCGTGAATGCAAGTTCCCATGCCCGCCGCGCGCTTGCGCTGACGCGGCGGCGCGCGGCCAGCTATGGGTGGGCCCATGCGAAGGCAGAGGCGATCCGCCGAGCGCCTGCGGCGCGCGGTCGACGCGCTCCCGCGGCGCACCAAGGAGGCGATGCTGCGCGGGATCCAGACGAACCGCATCATCGTCGGCGCCTACGTGGACCCGCGCTCCGGCGGCGTCTGCCCGATGCTCGCGGCCCACCGCAACGGCGGGCGCACGAGCGTGGCCAGTTTCGCCCGCGCCTGGGACGCCTACACGAACGCCAAACGCCCAAGGCGCGCCACGCGGCGTGAGGTTGCGACGCTGAAGGCGATGCTCGAGGCGTCGCTGGCCGCCGACGACGATCTGCCGACGCGCTCGATCGCCGAGCTCGCCGCGGAGATCCGCGCCGAGCGCGCGCGCTTCGCCTGCGCGCGCGACGCAGAACCGGCGCGGCGGACGCGCGCGGACACCGGCGAGCGCTCCCGCGTCCGCGAGCTGCGCTCGCGCGAGGGCTGGGCGTGGCTGCGCCCCGCGCGCCGCCTCGACGAGTTCAAGGACCTGCTCGCCGCCGCCGAGGAGCAGCTCGCCGAACGGCGCGCCGCCGAGCTCCTGGACGCGCCCGAGCGCGCGGGCGCGCGCTGAGTTCGCCGGCCCTGCGGCCAACTAGAGCGCGATGCCCGCGCCCGTCTCCGCGGGGCGCATGAGGACGAGCTCCGGCACGATGCAGTTGGGCGACGTGCGCAGCAAGAACCGCACCGCCTCGGCGACGTCCTCGGGGCGCATCATCTCGTCGGCGCTGACCTGTTCCTTGATGAACTCGGTCATGGCGGTGTCGACGAAGCCGGGGCAGATCGCGGTCGCCTGGATGCCCTGGCCGTTCACCTCGCGCTGGGTCGCCTGCGTGAAGTTGATGATCGCCGCCTTGGTCGCCCCGTACACCGAGAGCCACGGCTGGCCGGCCTTGCCGGCGATCGAGGCCATGTTCACGATCAGGGCCTTGCGGTGCTCGGCCCCGGCCTCGCGCAGCATCGGGATGCCCTCGCGCGTGGCGATCACCGTCGCGCGCAGGTTGACCGCGATCTGCAGGTCGAGGCGCTTTGTCGGGATCGAGTCGAGCGCAGCCCCGTAGCCGAATCCGGCGTTGTTGACGAGCGCGTCGAGGCGGCCGTAGCGCTCGCGGTGCTCGGCGACCGCGCGCACGATCTCATCCTCCTCGGCGAGCTGGGCCGCGACGGCGTGCGTCTCGATCCCGGCCGCGCGGAGCTCCCCCGCGGCCCGCTCGAGCTTGTCGGGGCGCCGCGCCACGATCGTCACCGCGTAGCCCTCCTCGCCCAGCAGCCGGGCGATCGCAAAGCCGATCCCGCTCGATCCGCCGGTCACCAGCGCTGCACGTTCAGCCAACCCAAAGCTCCTCTCTCAGCTCGCACGTCATTGCGTGGCGCGGCGCACCCTACCCGGCGAACGGCCGCGCCGCCGCGATACCCGGCCCGTTTTAGTGATCTTTACGGGTGGTTTCTACGATGACGTTTCGTGAGTCAACTATTTGAGAGCCGCGTGCGCGCCCGAGCGATCGTCGGGGTGGGCGTGCTCGCCCTCGCGCTCGCGGCGTGCGGCGGCGACGGGGAGGAAGGGTCCGGCCCGACCCCCGCGCCCGCCAGCTCGTCCTTCCCGGACCCCGCAGGCAGGACCATCGACGAGCTGCTCGCCGAGGCCAAGCCCGGCGACGACATCGTCGCCTCGCCGGCCGGCGCCGTGTTCGAGCCCGGCGACAAGCGCTTCGCGTTCGGCCTGTTTCACCTGGATCGCTCGCAGGTGACCGACGCCGAGGTCGCGATCTACGCCCAGTCCAGGCACGACTCGGAGGCCCGGGGCCCGTTCCCCGCTCGCGTGGAGTCACTCGAGACCGAGCCCGCGTACGTCGCAAAGACGACCGCGGACGACCCCGACGCCGCCAAGGTCGTCTACGTCTCCAAGGTGCCGTTCAAGACAGCGGGGGAATGGCGCCTGATCGCGATGGTGCGTACCGACGACGGGGTGGTTGCGGCCCGGGTCCCGAGCGTCGTGGTGAAGGAGCAGAAGGGCATCCCGGGCGTCGGCGAGCCGGCCCCCGTGGTGCATACGCCGACCGCCGACGACGTTGGCAGCCTCGCGGAGATCGACACCCGGCAGCCGCCGAGCACGATGCACGAGCACGACCTTGCGGACGTGCTTGGCGAGCAGCCTGTGGTGCTGCTGTTCGCGACGCCCGCGCTCTGCGTGAGCCGAGTCTGCGGGCCCGTGGTCGACGTCGCCGAGCAGGTCAAGGACGACTACGCGGACGAGGGCGTCGCCTTCATCCACATGGAGATCTACGAGGACAACGTGATGGACCCCGAGAACCTGCGCCCGCAGGTGAAGGCGTACGGCCTCTTCACCGAACCGTGGCTGTTCGTGATCGACGCGCAGGGGATCGTCCGGGAGCGCATCGAGGGGGCGTTCAGCGTGAGCGAGCTCGAAAAGGCCGTCGAGCGGGTCCTCGCCGACGCGCCGGCCGGTTGATCCGCAGGCCCGGGTCGAGTACCCTGCCGCGATCACCCGACGCCGGGAGGGCCCCGTGAAAAAGATCTCGCTTCTTGGGCTTGCGGCCTGCGCCCTCGCGGTGCTGGCCGCTGGGACCGCGTTCGCGGCCGTGATCAACGGGACCCGGCACAACGAGCTGCTGGGCGGAACGCCGAAGGACGACGTGATCCGCGGCAAGGGCGGCAACGACGTGCTCGGCGGCAACAGGGGTGACGACCGGCTGTTCGGCGGCGCGGGGAACGACCAGATGGCGGGGATGCGCGGCGCGGACGTCCTCAAGGGCGGCCCGGGCTCCGACCGGATCTACGAGTACGACGTCTCGGCGCTTTTGGCCGCGCGGGGTATGTCCGGGTTCCCGGACCTGCCGGGAAACGACCGGGTGTTCGGCGGCGGTGGCCCTGACCTGGTCTACGCGTCGGGCGGGAGGGACGTGGTGAACGGCGGCTCCGGCAGCGATCACCTGGACCTGGGACCCGGTGAGGACAAGGCGAGCGGGGGAGCGGGCAATGACTACATCGTCGCGGACGATGGCAAGCGCGACGTCATCGCGTGTGGGCCGGGCGATGATCTCGTGCGCGCCGACTCGCTGGACAGATACGCGAAGGACTGCGAGACGATCGAGCTCGTGGCTGGGGAGGGCGCATGAGGAGGGGCGCCCGAATGAGGATTTGGCGCACGGGGCTGGCGACGGGCGGGTTCGCGCTGCTCTTGGCCGGGACGGCAATCGCCGCGGTCATCAGCGGCACCAAGGACGGCGAGATCCTCGGCGGAACCCATAAGGCGGACGTGATCCGCGGCAAGGGCGGCAACGATCACATCGGTGGGAACCGGGGCAACGATCGCATCCTCGGTGGGCCCGGGAACGACTCGCTGGCCGGCATGGAGGGCCGCGACGTCAGCAAGGGCGGGCCCGGGAACGACTCGCTGGCCGAGTACGACATCACCGATATCGGGGGCATCAAGCCGCGCGCGATCGGCGACGGCGCGCCGCGCCGGGGATTCCGGGACCTCCCCGGAAACGACCGCCTGTTCGGCGGCCCAGGACACGATGACCTGTTCGGGTCGGGCGGCAAGGACGTGCTTAGGGGCGGCAGCGGAAACGACTATCTGTACGGCGGGCCCGGGCGCGACCGCCACTTCGGCGGCGGCGGCAACGACTACTTCTTCACCGTCGACGGTGCACCGGACGTGGTTCGCTGTGGCCCCGGCATCGACGAGGTGGTCGTCGACGTGGGCCTCGACGACGTCGGCGAGGACTGCGAGCTGGGCGCGCCCAAGGGCTGAGCGAGGGCTCCTTGATCTGCCCGGCCCGCGTCGGTTAGGGTCGCCTGTAGGCGACCGAGGGGAGCTCCCGTGCGGGCTTACAGGCGAGTTGGATCGGCGGCTACCGCCTTCGTCCTGCTGCTCGGGGGGACGTCGGTCGCGGCCGTGATCAACGGGACCAATGGCAACGAGGTCCTCGCCGGCACCAAGAAGGGCGACGTGATCCGCGGCAAGGGCGGGAACGACCTGCTCGCAGGCAACAAGGGCAACGACCGCCTGATCGGCGGCCCCGGCAACGACACGCTGGCGGGGATGCGGGGCAACGATGAGTCACGGGGCGGAGCGGGCGACGACGACCTCGTCGAGTTCGACCCGACCACCCCCGCCGTCCGGGGCTTCGGTCTCGGCGCCCTGCGGCGCGGCATCGCGGAGGGGGTGCAGTTGCCCGGCCGCGACAGGCTCTTCGGCGGCAAGGGGCGCGACGAGCTCGACGGCTCGGGCGGCAGAGATCGCCTGGACGGCGGCCCCGGCGAGGACTTCCTGATTGGCGGGAGGGGCCGGGACCGTCTCATCGGCGGCGCCGGTTCCGACGAGATCATCAGCATCGACGGCTTCCGCGACGTGGTCATCTGCGGGGGCGGCGCGGACGAGGTCCTCGCGGACGGGCTCGATCAGACGGCGGACGACTGCGAGGCCGTCACCGTCCCGCCGCCGCCCTGAGGACCGCGCTTGTCGAAGGGGCCCCGCGCCCAGTCCGCTAGCCCGCGGTCGCGCGCGCGATCTCGAGCGCTTGGTCGTGCTCGAAGCGCACGTGCATCGCGGTCGCGCGCAGCCGCTCATCGAACTCGATCGCCATCGCGACGCCAAGCTCGACGTCGGCGTGGCTGGCCGCTCCCTCGCCGAGCCACGCGCCCCAGATGACCACGCAGCGCCCAACCAGCTGGATCTTGTCGGTCTGGATCCGCACCGAGTCCCAGGCGTCGATCCACCCACGCAGGAAGTCCCGGGCCTCCTCGCCGTAGTAGGGCCCGGGTTCCGGCCACAGCGGATCCGGGTCGACGCCGATGTCGTCGGCGAGGAACCCGAAGAACCGCTCGAAGTCGGCCGCGTTCCACGCGTCCGCCATCTCGCGCACGCGCACAAGCCGCGGGTCCTCCATGCCGCGAGCCTACTCCTCGCGAAGGGACGCGACGGGGGTGATCCTTAACATCGCCCGAGCGGGCCGGTAGCTCAGCGGTCAGAGCAGCGGACTCATAATCCGTAGGTCGTTGGTTCGAATCCAACCCGGCCCATCGGCCGCCCGCGACCGCGACATTTCGACGAGTAATCCCACGCTATGTCGCACTCGCGGCGGTCGCACTCGCGACTTCGACGTATCGACGGTTGATCCCACGAAACGTCGCGGTCGGGTGGCGCGCTCGCCCGCCTCAACGGAATACCGACGTCTGCCAGGAGGGCCGCGCGGGTAGCGGCGAGGTGGTGCCAATGAGGGCGCCCCTGAGCGAAAGGAGCCCAATGAGGAGTCTCTTGCTAGTCGCCGGCCTCGGCGCGGCGCTGATGTTGTTCGCCCCGTCGGCCGCCATGGCTGACCACGGTTTCAAGAAGTGCGGCGATCAGGCGCGGCCCGGCGCCGGCTGGTACGACGCGCGTGCCTACAAGGTCCCCTGCCGGGAGGCGAAGCGGGTTGCGCGGTGGGTCGTCCGCCACGTCGGCAAGGTGGGCAAGCGGCACCGCTATCGCGTGCCCGCGCGGGGATCCAACATGCCTGACTGGAAATGCCGTTGGCGGCGCACCGGTTACGAGCAGACGTTCCACTCGTGCACGCGGAAGAGCCCGCGCAAGGGCCACCAGCACGTGAGGTTCTTGCTGGGATCCTGACCGCAGGCGCCCGGGCGGTCAGCGCGCAGCGTCGGCTCGCCAGGCCTCCCGCTTGAGCTCGTACTCGCGCGGGAGGTAGAGGTCGAGGTCCTCGACGACCTCGAGCCAGCGCAGCGCGGCGCCGTAGTCCCCGACCTTCGCTTCGGCCTCCGCGGTCGCAAGCGCGAGGCCGATCACGTCGTCGCGCTCGTCGTCGGCGCTCGCGCCCGGGTCGAAGCGCGGCTCGAGGTCCTCGAGCGACTTCGGCCCGCGGCGCGGGTAACCCGCGCGCTCGTGGAGGTAGGGCGCGAGGTAGCGGCCGGCGATCTTCGCCGGCGGCCACCACAGCGCGTTGCGCGCGACCGCGGGGTGTTCCCCCTCAGTGAGCGGGGTCCGCAGGTACCGCGGGCCGCCGCCGGTGAGCAGCGCCCCGCGGAGCACCGGGCGGAACGGCTCGGGGTCGACCGGCGCCCCGGCGAGCGCCGCGATGGAGCGCGCCGCCACGTCCGCCATCTGCGCGGCGATCCCGCCCTGCTTGACGGGGAACCAGGTCATGTCGCCGGCCGCGTACACGCGCTCGAGCCCGAAGACCGCGCCGAAGCGGTCCACGGCGACGAAGCCGTTCTGGTCCTGCGGAATCCCCGGGATCGTGTAACCGCGCTGGACGGGGAGCGCGACGACGGCGTCGCAGGCGAGCGGCTCGCCCTGGGCGACCGCGAGCCTGCCGTCGGCGTACTCGACGGGCGGGGTCGCGAGGCGGACGCCGATGCCGGCGGCGGCCAGGATGTCGGCCACCGCGGCGCTTGCCTTGGCGCCGAACACCTCCAGGGGGCGCGACTCGGGGGTGACCAGGGTGAATTCGAGGTCTTCCAGGCCGAGGTCGCGCCCCTCGTGGGCGGCGAGCAGCGCGAGCTCGTAGATCCCGAGGGGCCAGGTCACCCCGACGGGCACCGCGAATGCGACGCGGCGGATCTCGCCTCGCTTGAGGCGGTCGATCACGTCCGCGACGGCGCCCCCGTCGGCGCTGTCGCGGAACGTCACGGCACCGGGTACAGCGTCGACCTGCCGCGTGCCCAGGGCTAGGAGCAGCGCGTCGTAGTCCAGCGTCCGCTCCTCGAAGGTGGTGACGCGCCGCGCCTCCGGGTCGACGACGGCGAGCCCGTCGCGAAGGAAGGTCGCGCCCTGCTCGAGCGCGAGCTCGAGCAGGTCGAGCTCGCGCTCGGCGCCGAGCCCGAACGGCTCGGTCAC
Source organism: Solirubrobacterales bacterium (assembly GCA_036564135.1). Classification (GTDB taxonomy): domain Bacteria; phylum Actinomycetota; class Thermoleophilia; order Solirubrobacterales; family 70-9; genus RSA11. Next base: position 20,822 of record DATCLC010000157.1, on the reverse strand, counting down.
CGAAAGCGGGCGGAAGCGGAAGCGGTCCTCGGGCGCGAGCATCGACACCTGAACGCGAGAGCCGGCGAGGCGGCGCAGCGCGAGCAGTGCCTCCACTCCCGCCACGCCGCCGCCGGCGATGAGCACGCGCGTGGGCTGCTCAGCCGTCAATGCTCCATGCCTCCGGCGTCAGCGCCCTTCGTCACCAGCGTCCCGGACGCGCCCTTGGGGGTGTCCGCGAAGGCGTGGGTGACGAACGGGTAGGAGCCTTCCCGGTCGAGCGTGAACTCCACGTAGCCGCCCTGCGAGGGGGCCAGATTGATCGTCTGCACGTCGTGCGCGACGCCGTTGTCGGTGACGGCCTTGTCGAACACCGTCCCGATCACGTGGAACGCCGACCACAGGCTGGGCCCCGCGTTCAGGACGTACATCCGGATCCGCTCGCCGCGGTTGACCTTGATCGGGTGCTTGTCGTACTGGGCGGCGTAGCCGTTGAAGGCGATCACGTCGGGCTCCTTGGCCTCCATCTTGGCCATGTCGGCGTCCTCGCCGGGCTTGCCCAGGTAGTACTCCTGCTGGGTGATCCAGAGCTCGCGGTCGACGGGCGCCAAATCCTTCGGCTTCACGACCATCATCCCGACCATCCCCGCGCCAGCGTGGTGCAGGACCGGCGCCGTGGCGCAGTGGTACATGTAGACGCCCGGGTGCTTCGCGGTGAAGCGGAAGGTGTGGCTCTCGCCCGGCGGGATCGTCACGAACGCCTTGTTCGGTGCGACCTCCGAGGAGTGGAAGTCGATCGAGTGCGGCATGCGCACGTCCATCTTCTCGTTGGCGCCGTTCACCAGCTTGATCACGACGCGGTCGCCCTCGTTGACAACCATCGGCTCAGAAACGCCCGCGCCGCGGTTCAACTTCCCGTTGACCCCGAAAGACCAGACCCGGGTGGGGGCGAGGTCGTCGGAGACCTTGGTGACGTGCTCGTACACGTCGACGCGGAACTTCTTCACCTCGCCGGCGGGCACGGCGGGCAGGGTGGGGTCGGGCCGCTTGTACGGCTCGTAGTCGATTCCCTCGCCGGCCTCGGCGCTGATGTCGGCGGTCGCCGCTGCGGTCTCGTGGGCCGCGCCCGCGTCGGCGGTTGCGTCGCTGTCCGACGACTCGGCGCCGATCAGAAGGATCGTGACCGCCGCGACGGCCGCCATCAGGATCGAAAAGCCGGCCATCAAGATCGCGATGTTGCTCTTCGTGACCTCGGCGTCGATCCGCTCGTCGATCCGATCGTCAACGTCGCCGAGCGTGATCTTCACCCCCGCGCCCGGCTCGCGCGGGCCCTTGCCCGCGGGCTGCTCAGCGGGGCGCCGGGGCCGGCGCCTTGCTGTGGTTGTGCGGTGTGTTGAGGTGCTCATCTCGGGTCCTCCCTCGCGCTTTCTTTCTCACCCCCACTATCGGCGCGCTGAAGCCCGATTTGGGCTCGCGGAGCCGGTTTGTGGGCGCGTTAACGGAGGGCCCGTGAAAACCGTTGGTTATGAGCTTGCGGGCGGCGTAGGCAGGACCGTGAGGTGTCGGCGGCGCAAGAACGCGATCAGCTCCTTGGCGCGCGGTGGCAGGTCGGCCTGCGAGCGGCAGACGACCAAAAAGCGCCGCGGGAAGCGCAGCCCCTCGACGGGACGACGGTAGAGGTGGTCGCGATGCTCGTCGAGGGCGAGCGCCGAGATGAGGAGCGGTGCCCCCAGCTCGAGCGCCTCGCTCTTGGCCGCCACCGTGCTGCCCACCTCGAGCAGTGGCGGCGCGAGCCGCAGCCGCTTCGAGGCGAGGACCGCGTCCACCAGGCGGCGGCTGTGCGCGCTCGGGTCGCGAACGATCAGGGGCGTCTTTAGGAACCGGTCGCGCGGCACCTCGGTGCGCTGGTACCAGGCGTGGGACTGGGGCACCGCGAGCACGATCTCGTCGTCAAGCAGCTCGAGCTCCTCGAGGCGGTCCTCGGGGTCGTCGGGCAGGCGCGCCGCCGCGATGCCCACGTCGGCCCGCCCCTCGGCGACCGCCTGGCGGACGGTGCGGGAGTTCCCGACGATCGTCTCGATCGGGAAGGGCTTCGCGCCCTCGCGCGTCTGGAAGGCGACGAGCTCCGGCGCGAACACGAACTCCGCGATCGTGTGACTGAGCGCGATACGCAGCGCGCGCTCGCCGGCCTCGAACAGGCCGAGCATCTCGGTGATCTGGTCGGCCTGGTCGAGGAGCTTGCGCGCCTCCGGGTAGAGGCGCCGCCCCGCGTCAGTGAGCTTGACGCCACCGCGCGAGCGCTCGAGGAGCTCCACGCCGGCCACCGCCTCCAGCGTGCGCAGCCGCTTGGAGACAGCCGGCTGGCTGATCCCGAGCGCCACCGCCGCGCGGCCGATGCTGCCGAGATCGGCCGCCACGCAGAAGGCGCGGAGCTCGGCGATATCCGGCGGACGGATCGGGCGCGTCATCGCGCCCGGTGGGAGCTGTAGACGACCTGCTCGCCCGGCATAGTCGCCTCGCACCATAGACCGAGATGCCGGACGCGCAAGCGGTGCGTTTGATGGGATACCGGCGTGATCGCCGTCGCATGGTTCGTATTCATGGGGCTCCTGGTCGCCGCCGGGCTGCGGGTCTGGCGGGAGCTGCAGGAGCACCGCCAGGAACGCGCCTCGGGCGAGGAGGCGGCAAAGGAGCTGCGCAACCTGCGGCTGCGCGCGGCCGGCGTCGTGCTCGCGGCGGCGCTCGCGATCGCCTTCGTGCTCGTCTACAACGACCAGAAGCGCGAGGCTTGCCTCGAGGACGGGCGCAGTTACGAGACCGGCCTGTTCGTGCGCTGCGAGTAGGCGCTCGCGCCCGGCTACGCGGCGGACACCATGAACGAGAGCAGGAACCCGAGCGCGGTGAAGTACGCGATGCGCGGCTTGCCGCGCGCTTCCTCATAGGCCTCGGGCATGAGCGTGTCGGCGAGCGAGGCGAGCACCGCGCCGGCCGCGAAGCCCAGCGGCCAGGCGAGGGCGGAGTCGGAGACGCCCTCGAGTGCGCCGTAGCCGAGGAGCACCGGGATCGCCAGCAGGACCGCGGCACCGGTCCAGATCGTGAGGATCGCGCGCTGCGACATCCCGACCTCGCGCATCTTCTGGGCGCCGACGATCGCCTCCGGCAGGTTCGAGACGAAGATCGCGACCAGCAGCGTCGCGCCCGCGTCCTCGACCAGCCCGACGCCCATCGCCAGGTTCTCGGGGACACCGTCGAGCGTCACCGCGGCGAGCAGCGCGAACCCGATGCTGCCGCCCGCGGCGTGGCGGCGGTGCTTGCGCCGTTCGAGCCATGTGTCGGCGACGATGAAGATCGTCGCGCCCGCGAGGAACGCGACGCCCGCGCGCCAGACCCCGCCGTGCTCGAACGCGTCCTCGAAGAGCTCGAACGCGACCGCCGTGATCAGCGCGCCGGAGGCGAACGCCAAGAGCGCCGCCGTGACCTCGCGGCTCGGCGGCCGCCAAGCGCCGATCCACCCGCCGAGCGGCAGGGCGGACGATGCGACTACCGCGAAGAGGAGCGCCTCACCGATGCGCCCACCCTAGCCGAGCTGGCGGCGGGGCTTTGGGTCAGTTGCCGCCGCCGGCGATGTCCTGGGTCACGTAGGCGACGACGTCTGCGATCTCCTGATCGCTGAGCTGACCCTCGAAGGCCGGCATGCCGCCACCGCCGTTTCGGACCTGCTGCTCGACGGCCGTCGGATCATCGAAGGTGTCGAGCGGGGGACCGGCGCCACCGGAGCCATCGTCCCCGTGGCAGGTCGCGCAGTTGTCGGCGAAGACCTGCGCGCCGGCCTGCGCGTCGCCGCCACCGCCGCCACCGCCGCCGGTGCCCTCGTCCTCGGTGCTCGGCTCCTCGGTCGCCGGCTCCTCGGTCGCGGTCTGCGTATCGCCGCCGCTGTCGGGATCGTCATCGTCGCCGCACGCGGCCAGGCCACCGACCGCGAACATAAGGGCGGACGCGAAAGCGAGTAGGAACAACGCGCGCTTGCGTGTGGGGTCGGGCTCGGTCACTCCTCGTCCTCCTTTGCCTCGGCCGGGTACGGCGACTCGGCGCGTTCACGAAGACCATACCCCTGCGGGCGGCGCAGTCAAACCCGCGGCCGCCAGGGGAAGCCGCACGCTCCGCTCCGAGCTCGGGGGCTCACCGGCTGTCTAATCTCAACCCATGAGGGAAACCTTCGGGCCCCCGCTTCGCGCGGCCGCGATCGCCGCGTTCATCGCAGGGGTGGCTCTCCTGCTCTTGAACCCCCCGTCGCTCGACGGGGTGAACGAGCTGATCACGCTCCTGGTCGCCGTGCTCGCGATCGTCCTGCTCACGGCTTGGGGTGTGGTGGCGCTCACGGGCGAGGAGATGTCGGAGCGGGAGTACCGCAGGCTCACCGCGCGCAGCGAGAAGCTCGCCGCCCAGCCGCCTCCCGAGCGGCCCCTGACGGAGTTCGACCAGCTCGTGATCGACGCCCTCGACGCGCTGCCGCCCGAGATCCAAAAGCTTCTGGAGGACACGCCCGTGGTGATCTCCAACCGCGGCCGCGAGCACTTCGCGTACGGGCACTACTTCGGCGACACCTTCGCGCGCCGCAACTACCACAACCGGATCGTCATCTACCAGGACACGCTCGAGCGGGACTTCGGGCACGACCCCGAGCTGTTGCGCGCGCAGGTCGAGCGCACGGTGCGCCACGAGGTCGCCCACCACCTCGGCTGGGGCGAGGCGGGCGTGCGGCGCCTGGGCCTGTAGCTCAGGTCGCGACGGCGAGCATCGCGACGTCGTCGGGGACGTCGTCGCAGCCCAGTTGGTCGCTGAGCCAATCGAGGCACGCGTGCGGCTCGGGCGGCGCCTCGGCGAGCGAGCGCTTCAGGCGCGCCAGCCCCTCGCGCAGGTCGAGGTCGCGGCGCTCGATCAGGCCATCGGTGTAGAGCAGCAGCAGGCTCCCAGCCGGCATCGCCACCTCGTCCTCGGCGTAGGTGACGTCCGAGAGGACGCCGACCGGCGGGTTCCCGGTGCCCTCCAGCTCCGTCACCGCGCCATCCGGCGTGCGCAGCAGGGCCGGCGGGTGACCGGCGCGCACGAAGCGGGCGCAGGCGCGGGAGCGGTCGAACTGCATGTGGAAGATCGTCGTCATCACCGGGTCAGCGAGCTCGCGCATCAGGCGATCGAGGCGGCCGACGGCCTCCTGAGGCCGGTGCCCGTCGAGCACGTACGCGGCGAGTGCGGGGCGGATGCGCCCCATCACGGCGGCGGCGCGCAGGCCGCGGCCGGCGACGTCGCCGATCGTGAGGCCGACCGTGCCGTCGTCGACGCTCACCACCTCGTACCAGTCGCCGCCCACTTGAAGGCCGGGGGCGGCCGGCTCGTACCGGGCGGCGAACTCGAGCCCCTCGATCTCGGGCAGGCCCTGGGGGAGGAGGGCGCGCTGTAGCGTGACGGCGGCCTCGTGCTCGCGGCGGAAGAGCTGGGCGTTGGCGACCGCGAGCCCCGCGCGCTGCCCCAAATCCTCCGCGAGCGCCAGGTCGGGTGAGTCGTAGCGGCGCGTCACGGCGGCGGCGCCGAGGACGAGCGCGCCCAGCGCGCGGTCCCGGGCGCGCAGCGGCGCCACGAGCAGGGAGTGGGCGTCGAGCGAGCGGGCGATCGCGTGGGCGGCCGGGTCGTCGTCCAGCCAGGGCTTGCCAGGCGAGTCGCCGTGCAGCTCGCCGGCGCCGTCCAGGACGCGTCCGACGATCCCGTCGCCGGGCGCAGCTTTCAGCTGCTCGGCGAGGTCGCTCGTGCGCGCGCGGAGGTCGGGGTGTGAGTGGGCGACGGCGGCGACATGGAGCTCCCCGGCGTCGTCCATCAGATACGCGCAGGCGAAGTCGGCCAGGTGGCGGACGCTGAGCTCGCTGAGCTCGACGAGCGTGCCTCGCGGGTCGCGCGAGCCCGCCAGCAGGCCGCCCGCCTCGCCGAGGAATGCCTGTCGCTCGGCGTCGAGGCGCTCGAGCTCGTAGATCTGTGCGCGGCCGAGGGCGTAGGCGGCCTGCTGGGACGCGGCGAAAAGCAGCGCACGCTCCTCGGCGTCGAATTCGTGCGGTCGCTCGAAGCTCACCGAGAGCGCGCCGAGCGCCGCGTCGCCAGCGACCAGGGGCAGCACGATTACCGCGGGACTTCCGCCCCAATCCTCGCCGCCGCGCGAGCGACCGTTCGTGGGATTGCCGGACTCGCTGGCCCAGACCGGCGCTCGGGTGCGCATCGCCTCGGCCATCGGCTCGTCCGCCTCCAGCGGGAAGCTCTCGGGGCGGGCGATCCGCTCGGGGTGACGTCCGCCGCTGGCCGCGATCCGCACCTCGCCGTTCTGGCGCACGCCGAACGCCACGGCGTCGGCGCCGAATGCCTCGACGGCGTGCTCGACGGTCACGTCGACCACGTCGCTGGGGGTGACCGCACGCGAGAGCTTCGCGGTGACGTCATGGAGCAGCGCCGAGAGGCGCGCGCGGCGGTGCCTGCTGGTGACGTCGCGGGCGATCACGGAGGCGCCGAGGACCGTGCCCTCGGCGTTCCGCACAGGCGAGACGGTGAGCGAGACCATGATCACTCGGCCGTCCTTGGTGAGGCGCTCGGTTTCGTAGTGCGAGACTCGCTCGCCCGCGAGGATCCGGCGGAGGATCTGCATCTCCTCGCCGGCGCGGTGCGGCGGGATCAGCATCGAGATCGGGCGCCCGACCGCCTCGTCGGGCGCGTACCCGTACATCCGCGTCGCGGCCGGGTTCCAGCTCATGATCCGGCCCGTCGGATCCTTGCTGAGGATCGCGTCGTCGGAGCTCTCGACGATCGCCGCCAAGTGGTCGCTCGCCGGTCCCGCCGGCCAGTGGAACAGCGACGTACTCATGCGCCCGCGCCGCCCGCGGCCACGGCTTCTGCGGCCGCGCCCGTGTCTCGGAAGGCGCTCAGCGAGCCGAGCACCTCGGTCAGTTCGAAGAGGCGCTCCACGGGGGAGCCCTCGGCCACCACGACCGCGAATCGGTCGCGGAGACGGTCGGCGACGCGCACCACCACGGCGAGCCCGCTCGAGTCCATGAACGGCACGCTCCGCAAATCGAGCACGAGGCCGCGGCCGTCGTGGCGGTCGGGGTCGAGCGCGTTCGCGAACTCGTCGGCGGTGGCCAGGTCCACCTCGCCGTTGGCGGCGACGATCGCGACGGTGCCCACGTGCTCGACTTCGATCGAGAGCTGCTGCGGACGGCGCCCGGTCACGAGACGGGCGCCCCTTGGGCGGCGCCTGCGAACGTCATCCGGACCCGCGTCCCGCGTTCGGAGGAGCTGAAGCTGGCGTCGGTGGCGAGCCGCGTGATCAGCGCGATTCCCACGCCGAGCCCGCGGCTGGTCGAGTTGAGCCGCATTCCGCTCCCGCTGTCAAGTACTTCCACTTCGAGGCCGTCCGGCGTCGCGTGCGCCAGCACGCGGATCGTGCCGGAACGTCCCTTTGGATACGCGTGCAGGACCGCATTGGTTACAGCCTCGGTCACCGCGAGGCCAACGTCGCCCGCCTCGAACCCGTGCGCAGCGGCGACGCGCTCGACGGCGCGGCGAGCCACCGCGACGCTTGCCGGCTCGCTCGGCAGAGTGAGATCTAGTTCCGCGCCTGCCTCGTGCTCCATGGCCGACGACCCTTACCCAGCGCGGGCGGCCCTTAGCGCCACCGGTGGGTTTCGTGGCCGGGGAGGCGGGAAGGCTCAGGGTTGATGGCCCGCCATGAGAGGCTCAGCGAGCGCACCTCCGCGGAGGTGCTCCAGGACCACGTCGAGCTACGCGAGCTCGGCGAGCTCGAGGAGGATCTGCGGCGGAACTACCACCCCGAGGTGCTCGTTCTCACCGGGCGGCGTGTCTTCAAGGGCCACGACGGCGTGCGCGAGTCGGCGGCGCTGCTCGCGAAGGCGGTCGACCCCGAGTCCTACCGCTTCCGCACGCTGGTCATCGGCGACCGGATGGGCTTCGCGGAATGGACGGCGAGCGGCGAGGACGTCGAGATCCGCGACGGCGTGGACTCCTACCTCGTCGAGGACGGGCTGATCAAGGCGCAGACCATCTACTACACCGCGATCTCGAGCGCGCTGAGCGCGACGACGACGAACGCGGACGCCGCCGGGGCTGGACGCGTCAAGCGCGTCGAGGGCTGAGCAGCGCGAGCAGGAACGTGGCGAGCGCGGCGAGCGCGATCGCCGCGCCGGCCGCGATCTCCAGGTAGTAGCTCGCGTACAGCCCGGCGGCCCCGGAGAGCACGCCGAGCGCCCCGGCCGCGGCGAGCGCGGTGCCCAGCTGGCGGGTCAGCCGGAGCGCGGCGGCCGCGGGCGCCACGATCAGTGCGATGACGAGCAGGTTGCCCAGCGCCTGGACCGCGAGCAGCGTCGTGGCGGCGAGCAGCAAGAGCAGCGCAAGGCCCGTCGCCCGCGCCGAGGCCCCGAGGGTGGCGGAGAGCTCCGGGTCGAAGGCACAGGCCGCGAGCGGCCTGTGCAGCGCGGCCATCAGCGCCAGCACGACGGCCGCGCCGGTCCCGGAGAGGACCAGGTCGTCGTGCGAGACGCTCAGCGGGTCGCCGAAGAGCAGCTCGCCCAAGCGCTGGGGCGCGTCCGGCGCGAGGGCGAGCACCGCGCCCAGCCCGAGCAGCACGGTGACGGCGACGGCGACGCCGACGTCCGGCTCGATCGCGCGCTGCCGCTGGGCGGCTGCGATCGCGAGCGCGGCCAGCAGCAGCCCGGCCGCAGCGCCCAGCGCCAGGGGGACGCCGAGCAAGGCGGCGCCGACGAGGCCGGGGAGCATGGCGTGCGCGAGCGACTCGGCGGCGTAGCTCTGGCGGTGCAGCACGACCCAGACCCCGAGCGGGCCGGCGACCGCGCCGATCAGCGCGACCTCCACCAGCGCACGCTGGCCGATGCTCTGGGCGAACGGGTCCGTGAGCGCGTCGACCATCAGTGGGTGTGGTGCTGGACCACGATCGCGCGCGCGCCGTCGCCGAGGCGAACGAGCTCCGCGCCGTACGTCCTCGCTAGGACCTCGGCGTTCAGCACGTCCTGCGGCGAGCCGCACGCGATCTGGGTGCGATTGATACACAGCACGCCGTCGAAGCGGCGCGCGTGGTCGATGTCGTGCGTCGAGATGAGCACGATGCGCCCCTCGTCACGAAGCTCGGCGAGCAGGGCGAGCACGCGGTCGGCGGAGGGCCGGTCGACGCCGCTCATGGGCTCGTCGAGCAGGAGGACCCCGGCCTCCTGGGCGAGGGCGCGGGCGATGAGGACCCGCTGCCGCTGGCCTCCCGAGAGCTCGCCGTACGGGGTGCGCGCGTGGTCGCCGAGGCCGACCCGCTCGAGCGCCGCGTGCGCCGCGCGCCGGTCGGCCCGGGAGAGCCGCCGGTACCACGGGGTGGTTCCGTAACGCCCCATGAGCGCGACGCCGAGCGCGTCGATGGGGAAGTCGAGGCGCGAGCGCTCGGTCTGCGGCACGTAGGCCAGCGCGCCCCGCACCTCGATCTCGCCGCGGCGCCATGGCGCCTGCCCGAGCAGCGCCCGGAAGAGGGTCGTCTTGCCGCCGCCGTTGGGCCCGAGCACGGCGAGCGAGTGGCCGCCCGCGATGTCGAGCTCGACGTCCTCGATCGCCGGGACGCCCGGGACGTACCCGGCGGTGAGGCCGCGGACCCTGAGCGCCGCGTCCATCAGGCTCCCTCCGGGCCGGCCCCGCCCCGCAGGCGCGAGACCTCGACGAGCGCGAGGGACGCGGTGAATGCAGCGCCGCCCACGAGCGCGATGGCGGCGCCGGGAGGCAGGTTGAGCTCGTACGCGAGCCAGAGGCCCAGTAGGCCCTGCACGAGCGCGAGCGCACCGGCGGCCAGTTCCAGGCCGCGCATGCTCCGGGCGAAGGGCCTGACCGTCGCCGCGGGGAGCACGAGCACGGCGCTCACGAGCAGCGCGCCGGCGGCATCGAGCGCGGCGACCACCGCGACCGCGATCGCGAGCAGCAGCGTCCAGTCGCCGGCACGGCGGATGCCGAGCGATCCGGCGTGGGCGGGGTCGAATGCCGTGACCGCCCAATCGCGGCGGAAGACCGCGGCCAGGCAGGCAACCACGGCGAGCGCGGCGAGCGTCCCGACGAGCTCGTCGGCGCCGATCGCGAGCAGGCTGCCGAACAGCATCTGATCGACCTCGGCTCCGACCGCGAAGACGTCGCTCGCGAGCACGACGCCGATCGCCAGCGCCCCGACCAGCGCGAGGGCGGTGGCCGCGTCGGCGGCGAGGCGCGGGCCGCGCAGGCCGTCGGTGAGGCCCGCGAACAGCAGGCCGGTGCCGAGTGCCGCCGCCGGGGCGGGGACCCCGGTGGCGCTCGCTACGACCAGCCCCGGGAACGCGGCGGTGCCCACGCCGTGGGCGTAGAAGGCGAGCCCGCGGAGCACGATCTGCGCGCCGAGGATGCCGGCCAGCGGCGCGAGCAGCGCGAGCTCGAGCGCGGCGCGCTGCATGAAGGGGAGCTGGACGAAATCGAGCACTGCGCCTGGGAGGATAGGGCTAAACTGATATCGATTCCCGATTCACATTAGCCGCCGAACGCCTTTGACCCCCGCTGAAGCAAGCCAGGTGCCGACGCCGCCCGCCGACGAGTGGGTTGAGCTCGCCGAGCGCGAGCTGCGCCGCGCGGGGCACCGCGCGAGCGTGCCGCGGTCGACCATCCTCCGGATGATCGGCGCCCAGGAGTGCGTCCTCACCGCCCGAGAGATCGCCGACGAGCTGCGCGCCGCCGGCAAGCCCGTCGGCGTCGCGACCGTCTATCGCACGCTCGAGCTGCTCGAGGATTTGCGCCTTGTGCAGCGCCTCGACGTCGGGGGCGACTCCGCCCGCTACGAGCCCGCGATGCCCGGCGGCGAGCACCATCACCACCACTTGGTCTGCGACGCCTGCGGACGCGTGACGCCCTTCCAGGACCCGAGCCTCGAGCGCGCCATCCACCGGGCCGCCGAGCGCGTCGATTACCGCGTGGGCGACCACGACGTCATCCTGCGCGGGAGCTGCCCCGACTGCGCCGAGGGGCCGTCGCGCAAGGCCCGCGGCCCGCGCGGCTAGAGCGCGCACGCGCCTGCGCTGCCGCTGAGGCCGGCGGCGATCGTCCGGGCGTTCGCGGCGAGCGCGTCCAGGTAGGTCTCAGCGCCGCTGCCCGAAGGCCCCAGGGTGTCGGTCCACAGCTCGCCGCCCACGCGCGCGCCCGCCTCGTCGGCGATCGCGCGCTCGAGGTCGGCGCTGAGCCCGGCTTCGGCGAACACCGCCCGCACGCCCTCCGCGCGGATCAGGTCGACGAGATCCGCGACCTGCCCCGCGGAGGGCTGGGCCTGGGTGGTGAGCGCGGGGAGCGCGGCGCCGACGACCTGGAGACCGTAGTGCTCGGCGAAGTAGGCGAGCGAGTCGTGCGTGGTCACGAGCTTGCGCTGACTCGGCGGGATGCGCTCAAAGCACCCGGCGATGCGCCGGTCGAGGGCGGCGATGCGCTCGCTGTAGCGCTTCGCGTTGGCGCGGTAGATCGGCGCACCCTCGGGGTCGATCGCGATCAGCTCGTCGCGGATCGCCGCCACCGCGTCGCGCGCCGCGCCCGGGTCGTGCCACCAGTGCGGGTCGATCCCCTCGTCCGCCCCTTCCTCGTCCTCGCCGGCGTGCTCGTGTCCGTGCTCGTGGTCGTGGGGGGCCGACAGCGTGTCTACGGCCTCGATCAGCGCCAGGCGTGCGCCGTCGCTGCCCGACGCCTCGTACAGCTCGTCCATCCAGAGATCGAGGTCGCCGCCCGAGGTGATCACCAGGTCGGCGTCGAGCAGGGCCTCGGCATCCGCAGGCCGCGGCTCGTAGCCGTGGGGGTCGGCGTTGGGGGGCAGCACGCCTTCAACGTCGGCGCGTTCGCCGGCGACGTTGCGAGCCAGGTCCGCGACGTGGGTGGTGCTGGCGACGACGCGGAGCCCCGCGCTCGCCGAATCTTCGCCGCCGCAGGCTGATACCCCCGCGATCACGAGCGCGGCGAAAACCATACTGAGAATCGTTCGCACGACGGGCGAATATACAGGGCCGCCAAACGGCCGAGATCGGCCTCCTGCAAACATTGAGTGGGACAGCGTGCGACCGATAAGGAGGCCTACTGGATGCGAATTGGGATCGGCCTGCCGAACGCCGTGGCCGGGACTACAGGGGGGCAGCTGCGCGACTGGGCGCGTGAGTCCGAGGCCGCGGGGTTCTCGACCCTGGGCACGATCGACCGGATCGTCTACGGCAACTACGACCCGCTGGTCGCACTCGCGGGTGCGGCCGCGGTAACCGAGCGGATCCGGCTCGCCTCGACCGTGGCGCTCGGGCCCGTCTTCGCGCCCGCCGCGCGGATCGCGAAGCAGTTTTTGAGCCTCGACGCCCTCGCCGGCGGCGGCCGAGCCGTGCTCGGGATCGCACCGGGTGGACGGCCCGACGACTACGAGGTCACCGGCATGGAGATGAGCGAGCGCGGGCGCTGGATGGACCACGCCGTCGCGCAGATCCGCGAGGTGTGGGACGGCACGGGGGACGGCGAGCGGATCGGCCCCCGGCCGGCCGATGGCGCGGGACCGACGCTCTTGGTCGGCGGCTGGGTGGACGCGGCTTACCGGCGCGCCGCGCAGTACGGCGACGGGTGGATCATGGGCGGCGGCTCGCCCGACCAGTTCCGCCAGAGCCTGGAGGGGCTGCTCGCCGCCTGGGAGCGGGAGGGCCGCGACGGCAAGCCGCAGACTGCCGCGCTCTCGTACTTCGCGCTGGGTCCCGACGGCGAGCGCGACGCCCAGGCGTACCTGGGCGACTACTACGCGTTCCTCGGCGAGGAGACCGCCCGCGCGATCACGAGCGGGGCGGCGCGCGACGCCGACACCGTCCGGGCCTACATCGCGGCCTTCGAGGAGGCGGGCTGCGACGAGCTCATCTTCTTCCCGTGCTCGAACGATCCCGAGCAGGTGGGGTTGCTCGCGGAAGCGGTCTTCTAGCCACCGGCTGCAGGCTGCGAGCTACCAGCTTCCAGCGTCCAGTCCGCCGAGGCGCCTCCGTCGGCGTCGAAGGGACTGGCCGCTGGCCGCTGGTGGCTGGTAGCTAGCGCCTGCGCAGGTGCCGGCGGCGCCGGCCGGGCTTCACCTGCGCCCGGCGCTCGAGGCGCTCGCGCGTCGATTCGAGCGCGCTCACCCGCTGCAGGTTGCGCAGCTGGTAGATGAGGATCTCGTCCACGCATCGGCGGTGCCAGTGCTGGTGCTCGGTGCCCCCGATGCGCCGCACGTACTGGACGATCACGTGGTCGGCGCCGATCTCGACGGCACCCCCGCACGCTGGACAGCGGTACAGCTTCTGCGAGATGCCGCGGATGAGCCACGCCTCGTCACCCTCCTCGGTCAGGCCGCGGAGGCTGGTCCGGGTATCGGGTAGTCCGTCGTAAGCGCTCATCGGGGTCTCTGGAAGCGCTAAGGCTAGGCGGTGACGCCCGAGCCCAAGAACCGGCGACCGGCGACTCAGGCGCTCCGCGCCAGCCACGCGAACCCGGCCGCCATGACGGCGTTCGCCGCGCCCGCGAACCAGAGGGCCGCGCGCGAGCCGCGCCGCTCGAAGGCGGGCGAGCGCGACCAGACGATGTCGGTGGCGAGCTCGGTGCCGCGCAGCCAGGCAAGCGCCCACCAGTCCTCGGGGCGGCCGCGGGCCGCGGCCAGGGCGTGTGCCGCCGCGAACGTGTACCAGATCGGGGCGCAGCGGCGGAAGAGATGCTCGGCGTCGGGCGAGGGCTCCGCGTGGCCCAGCGCGGCGAGCGTGGCCCGCGGCGCAAACAGCGCGCCGCTCGCGAGCGCGACGTCGAAACCGACCATCACGCGGTTGGTGAGACGGATCGCCTGCTCCGCGGTCACGGTGGCGATCCAACCAGACGGCGCGGACCCGTGAGCCGCTTCGGCCGCGAGGCGCCCGGAAGGGAATCCGGGGGTGGGGGCGAAACAACCCGCCGTGAGCAAGACGGCGACTAAGACACGACCCACTTCGAACTCGACCCGATCGAGCGGCCGTCGTAACGGCACGACCCACCGGCGGCCGCGCAAGCGCGACCCGAAGAGCCTTTCGGCGTTCATCACTGAGCGCTTCGACGAGTTCTCGCGCTCCCAGAAGGACGTGGCCCGCTACATCGTCGACCACCTCGACGAGGCGGCGTTCCAGACCGCCGAGGAGCTCGCCCGGCGCGCCAACACCTCCTCCTCGACCGTTGTGCGCTTCTCGCAGGCGCTCGGGTTCGAGGGCTATCCGGAGCTTCAGCAGGCGGCGATCGAGGAGTACCGCACGAAGGCGCCCAACGGCGGGCGTTCCGGCGGCGCGGCGCTCTTCGATTTCGACCACTCGGAGTTCGAGGCCTCGATCGCTGCGGACTACGACGATCTCGAAGACACCGCGCGGCGGCTTACGCCCGAGCAGGTCGAGGCCTGCGTGGCGGCGCTCGCGGGCGCGCAGCGCGTGCTGATCGTCGGCATGGACCAGCTCGCGTTCTTCGCGAGCTACCTGCGGCACCTGCTCGCGCTGCTCGACATCCGCGCGGAGGTCGTGGCGAGCCCGCGGCAGGAGTCGGTAGCGCGCCTCTCCCGCGTCGACGAGGACACGCTGGTGATCGCGTTTTCGGCGGGCAGCGCGCACCCGATGGTCGTCCGCGCGATGAAGCTTGCCCGTCACCGCGGTGCGAAGACGCTCGCGGTCACGGACGCGACGCTCTCGGAGGTGGCCGAGCACGCGGAGCTGATGCTCTACTACTCGTCGAACAGCCCCTCCTTCCTCCAGTCCCATACCTCGCTCCTCGCCATCGTCCAGGCTCTGGCCTACGGGGTGTACGCGCGCGACAAGGCCGCGTTCAAGGACCGCATCCGCGCCTTCAAGCTCAAGTAGGGCGTCGCAGCCAGCTCGGGGGTCACGCGAGCCAGCGGCTCGCAAGCCACTCGGGCACGGCGGCGACGCCCTCGCTGCGCGCCACGGCGCGCTGGCGCATGGCGCCGTTGCGCTCGGCGAGCTCCGCGGCCAGATCGAGCTCGGCCTCGCAGCCGAGCTCGCGGGCGGCCGAGCGCAGCTCGCCGATCAGCTCGCCGATGCGCTCGCGGGTGGGCGTGCGCAGTCCTGTGTCGAGGTCGGCGAGGGCGCCCTCGACGCCGTCGCGGGCGGCCCACCAGCGGTTCTCAGCGATGACCCAGTCCGGGTGGACGGCGAGCTCCTCGCCGGCGTCGTGGCGCGCCCCGAGCCACGCGACGAGGGCGTGGGCGAAGGCGGCGACCGCAGCGGCCTCGCGCACCGTGGTCTGCGCGTCGGGCACGCGCAGCTCGAGCGTGCCGAAGCCGGGGTGGGGGCGTAGCTCCCACCACCACGCGCCCGGGTCGGAGATCGAGCCGGCGTTCGCGCCCCAGGCGAGCGCGCGCGAGTACTCCTCCCACGAGGTGAGCGCCGGCGGCACGCCCTGGCGGGGGAGCTGCTCGGCGATCTTCGGCCTGATCGAGGCGAGCCCTGTGTCCTCGCCCGCGTGGAACGGCGCGTTGGCGGCGAGCGCCGCGATCTCGGGCAGGTACGAGCGCAGGCCGTTGTAGACGGCGAGGGCGCGGTCGGCGTCGCCGGGCGCCACGTGGACCTGGAGGGCGAAGACGAGCTGGCTGCGGGCGATCCCGCCGAACTCGGCCGCGGTGCGGTCGTAGCGGCCGCCGCGGTTGAGCTCGCCCCGCGCGGGCGCCGTGGGATGCACGCCGGCGGCGGCGAGCGCGAACCGGCCGTCGAGCGTCGCGGCGAGGTCGCGGCGTGCCTCGCGCAGCTGAGCGGCCGCCTCGCTGACGCACGCGCAGGGGCCGACCATGATCTCGAGCTGCGCGGCGGGCAGCTCGCGCTTGAAGCGCGGGTCGCCGCGGGTGAGCGCGAGCGCTTCGTCGGCCGCGGGGACGAGCTCGGCCGTGTCGGGGTCGAGGAGCATGAGCTCCTCCTCGAGGCCGAGGGTGTAGGCCTCCGTTGCGTCGAAGGCGGCGCGCAGCTGGTCGGCGGTCGGGACGCTTGCCATGGTTCAGGTTCGTCCCATCGGGAAGAAGGGGCGGCAGATGAGGCTGTTCACCGTACCCGGGGTGTTCGCGCCCGTCAGCGACAGCCGTATGCTCGCGCGGGAGTTGGCCGGCCGCGTGCGCCCGGGGGCAAGCGTGCTCGACCCGTTCACGGGCAGCGGGATCCTCGCGATCGCCGCCGCTCGCGCGCGGGCGGGATCGGTGGTGGCGGTGGACATCTCGCGGCGCGCCGTCGCCTGCGCTCGGCTCAACGCCCGCCTGAACGGCGTGCGCATCCGAGTGCTGCGCGGCGACATGTTCGAGCCGGTGGCGGACCTGCGCTTCGACGCGATCGTCGCGAACCCGCCGTACGTCCCGGCGGTCTCGGGCGAGCCGCCGCGCGGCGCCGCGCGGGCCTGGGACGCCGGACCCGACGGGCGCGCCCTGCTCGACCGCTTCTGCCGAGAGGCGCCCGCGCACCTCGCGCCCGGCGGCGAGCTGCTGTTGATCCACTCCTCCATCGCCGATCCGGACCGCAGCCGGGCGCTGCTCGAGCGCGAGGGACTTGAGGTGGGCACGGTGGCCACGCACCGGGGCCCCCTCGGACCGATCCTCTCAGCGCGCGCCGACGCGCTTGAGCGCCGGGGGCTGCTCGCGCCCGGCCAGCGCGAGGAGGAGCTCGTCTTGATCTCGGCGGGGCGGCGATGAGCCCGGCGCGCGTGGTCCCGTACCGCGACGGGCCATACCTCGTGCGCGGTGAGTTCGAGCTCGTCGATCAAGACGGGAACGTGATTGAGACCCGGCGCGGGACGATTGCCCTGTGCCGGTGCGGCGCGTCGCGCACCAAGCCCTTCTGCGACGGCACCCATAAGGCGATCGGGTTCAGGGCCCCCAGCGACGCGTCCGACCAGCCCCTTCGGCCCAAGCCGAACGGCGATCAGGCGTAGGCCGCCTTCGTCGCCGCCGGCGCGGGGGCGAGGAGGGACGTGCGCCCGGCCTCCCACGAGTCGAGGATGTGGGTGACGAAGCGCTTCTCGGTGTGGAGGAGCGCCTGGACTCCGAAGATGACGTCCGCCGCCAGCGCGGGCTCCTGGCGGGCGAGGCCGCCGGCCAGATCGTGGGCGGCGATCTGCTCATGGACCGAGTCGGCCTCGACGTGCTCGTCGTAGAACTCGGTCGCCTCGGGCCCGAAGCCGAGCCGACGAAGGCCGTTGCCATAGCGGCGGTTGGGCTCGGGCGAGGTGATCTCGAAGCCGGCGAGGTGGCCGACGAGCGCGCCGCGCCAGCGCCGATGCAGGCTGAAGACGGAGATCAGGTTGACCGTGGCGAGCGTCGTGCCCGGCAGCAGGTGCACGTAGGCGCCGTAGGTGGTGTCGAGCCCGAGCGCGGCCATCGTCTTGGCGAAGAGCTGGGAGTGCATGCGCTCGAACTCGCCGCCGCCGTACTCGTCGGCCTGGATCTCGACCATGGCGGCTTTCGCGGGCCCGCGCACGCGCGGCATCGCGAAGGTGTGAGGGTCGGCCTCCTTGAGCTGGTAGGCGGAGCGGTGGATGACGAACTCGCGGAACTGCTCAAGCGAGGCCCGGAGCGCCACGTAGCGCGAGAGCGGGGGCGCGTCGTCGCGCTCGACGAGCTCGAAGATCGCGTCGCCGACCTCGTCGGGGTTGATGTCGCCCGGGGACTCGACCTCCTCGAGGAGCTGGGTGAGCATGAGCCGTTCGAGCGCGAGCCGGAAGGCGACGATGCCCAGGTCCCACTCGGCCTCGGCCGGAACGTCGTCGATCCCGCCGTACATCAGCTCGTGGCAGACGAAGAGGGCGAGCTGGAAGTCGTCGTCGCCGAGCGGGTCGGTGGCGTGGGTCGGGGGTGGGGGAGGGGTGCCGCCGTGCAGCGCCTCGCTGAGCGCGGCGGAAAGCGGGCCCCGGGGTTGCGGCATTCTCATCGGGCGCCGGCTACCCACGCGCGCGGCGTCCGAATCGCGCCCCGGAGCGCCGCACGGGCGCCCTGGCGGCGCGCTCCCGCGGAGGGGCGGGTGTCTCGTATCCTTGCCTTGAGATGAGCGAACGGGGCACATTCCGCGTCAAGCGCGGCCTGGCGGAGATGTTGAAGGGCGGCGTGATCATGGACGTCACGAACGCCGAGCAAGCGCGGATCGCGGAGGCGAGCGGCGCGGTCGCGGTGATGGCTCTCGAGCGCGTGCCAGCGGACATCCGCGCCGAGGGCGGCGTCGCCCGGATGGCGAACCTCAAGGTGATCGAGGAGATCCAGAACGCGGTCACCATTCCGGTGATGGCCAAGGCGCGGATCGGGCACTTCGTCGAGGCTCAGGTCCTGCAGGCCATCGAGGTGGACTACATCGACGAGTCCGAGGTTTTGACGCCGGCCGACGAGGCCAACCACATCGACAAGCACGCGTTCGACGTCCCGTTCGTCTGCGGCGCGACCAACCTCGGCGAGGCGCTTCGCCGCATCGCCGAGGGCGCGGCGATGATCCGCTCGAAGGGCGAGGCCGGCACGGGCAACATCGTCGAGGCCGTGAGGCACCTGCGCGGGATCGTCGGCGGCATCCGCAAGCTGCAGAGCGCGAGCCGCGAGGAGCTCCCGTCGATCGCCAAGGAGCTTCAGGCCCCACTCGAGATCGTCGCTGAGGTCGCGGAGACCGGCTGGCTGCCGGTGCCGCTCTTCTGCGCCGGCGGGATCGCGACGCCCGCCGACGCGGCGCTCACGATGCAGCTCGGCGCCGAGGGCAACTTCGTCGGCTCGGGGATCTTCAAGTCGAGCGATCCGGAGCGGCGCGCCCGCGCGATCGTCGAGGCGACGACGCACTACAAGGACCCGGAGCGCATCGCCGCCGCGTCGCGCGAGCTGGGCGAGGCGATGCGCGGCGACGACATCGCGCAGCTCGCCGCCGAGGGCGAGCTCCTCCAGCATCGCGGAGCGTAGGCACTTGGCTGGCGCAGGTCCCGCGGTCCCGCCCGAGGCGGGCGCAGAGCGCCTGCGTATCGGGGTCCTGGCAAGCCAGGGCGACTTCGCGGCGCACCTGCGCATGCTCGCCCAGCTCGGGGCCGAGAGCATGGAGGTGCGCACGCCGGAGCAGATCGAGGGGCTCGACGCGCTCGTCATCCCCGGCGGGGAGTCGACGACGATCACCAAGGCGATCGAGCGCGACGGCCTCGGTCCCGCGATCGAGGCGCATCACGCGGCGGGCAAGCCCATCCTCGGGACGTGCGCCGGGATGATCGTGCTCGACCGCCTGCACATGGGGCTGCTCGATGCGACCTGCCGGCGCAACGCCTTCGGGCGGCAGATCGCGAGCTTCGAGGTCGATCTCGAGGTCGAGGGCGTCGGCCCCGAGCCGATGCGGGGGGTCTTCATCCGGGCGCCGTGGATCGAGGAGCATGGCCCCGGGGTGGAGGTGCTGGCGAGGGTTGACGGCCATCCGGTCGTCGTCCGCGAGGGGCCGGTGCTGGCGGCCGCGTTCCACCCCGAGCTCACCGACGACCCGCGCCTGCACGCGCTCTTGATGGCGATGGCTAGCGGGCGCGAGGCGGAGTCGCCCGGGGCGAGCGGCGAGGCGAAAGGAGCGAGCGAGTGAGGGACCCCCGGGTAGCCAACCTGGCGAAGATCCTCGTGCGCTACTCGACGCGCGTGAGCGAGGGCGACACCTGCCTGATCGAGGGGTCGGCGGCGGCCGAACCGCTGATCGCGGCGGTCTACGACGAGGTGCTCGAGGCTGGCGGCCACCCGGTGGTCGCGATGTCGTTCGAGGGGCAGGCGGCGTCCTTCTATGCGCGCGCGAACGACGCGCAGCTCGAGTGGATCTCGCCCCTGGCTGAGTGGGGCGCGGAGCAGGCCGACTGCCGGATCGCGATCGGTGCCGATACCAACACCCGGGAACTCTCGGGGGTTCCGCCGGAGCGCCAGACGAAGCGCCAGGCGGCGACCCGGCGCCTCATGCAGCGCACGATGGAGCGCTCCGCCGAGGGCACCCACCGCTGGGTGTACACGATCTTCCCGACCAACGCGTATGCCTCCGACGCCGAGATGAGCCTGCGGGAGTTCGAGGACTTCTACTTCGGCGCCTGCCTCGCGGACGAGGCCGACCCGCTCGCGGCCTGGGAGCGGGCGTCCGCCGAGACGCGCAGGCTCGCCGAGCGCGTCCAGGGCGCGAGCGAGATCCGGATCACCGGCCCCGGCACCGACATCCGCCTGGGCGTCGAGGGCCGCACGTTCATCCCCTGCTTCGGCGACCGCAACATGCCCGACGGCGAGTTCTTCACCGGCCCGATCGAGGACTCCGTGGAGGGTGAGGTCACCTTCCATCTGCCCGCGATGGTCGGCGGGCGCGAGGTGGCCGGCGTGCGCATGAAGTTCGAGGGCGGCAAGGTCGTCGACGCGACCGCCGAGCGCGGCGAGCGGTACCTGCTCGAGCTGCTCGACACCGACGAGGGCGCGCGCCGCCTCGGCGAGCTCGGCATCGGCACCAACTACCGGATCGACCGCGGCACCCGCGACGTCCTGCTCGACGAGAAGATCGGCGGCACCGTCCACATGGCCGTGGGCGCGAGCTATCCGGAGAGCGGCGGCCGCAACGAGTCCGCCGTCCACACCGACCTCGTCTGCGACCTGCGCCGCGGCGGCCGCATCGAGGCCGACGGCGAGCTCATCCAGGAGAACGGCCGGTTCGTGGTCTGAGGCGGCCCGGACCCGCCCGTCAACCCGAATCCGCCTCGGATCGCGCGGCCTCCCGATGTGAGGCGGATATGTGCGG
>DATCLC010000156.1:0-10393 GCA_036564135.1 Solirubrobacterales bacterium | reverse complement strand
CGCGGAACGGGCGACCGGCGACCGGCGACGAACCTGTCGACCCGGCACCTTTTTCACCACACTTCGCCCATATTCCGTCAGCTTCGGCACCGAATTAGGCCAAAGCCTTGACAAACCACCGCGAGTGTGAGATTGGTTTGCTGCCATGGAGAGGAGGAGCGGTGCACTCGCTTCGCTGCGCGCTGCGAACCGCAAGCTCGTGGTCGACGCGCTGCGGGCCCGGGGCATGGCGAGCCGGGCGGAGCTCGCGCGCGCGACGGGGCTCTCGCGGTCGACGATTTCGACGATCGTCGGAGATTTGATCGAGGCCGGGCTCGCGGTCGAGCGCGACGCAGCGGACCTGGACGGCGAGTCGCACGCTGGCCGCCCTCCGGTCATGGTCTCGCTGGACACCTCCGCGGGCCTCGCGCTGGGCGTCGACTTCGGCCACCGCCACCTGCGGGTCGCCGTTTCCGACCTCGCCCACACGGTGCTGGCCGAGAAGTGGAGCGAGCTCGACGTCGACCACTCGGCGACGGAGGGCCTGGACCTGGCGGCGGAGTTCGTCGAGCAGGTGCTCGCCGAGGCCGGCGCCGACCGCAACCGGGTGATCGGGGTGGTCATGGGCCTGCCGGCGCCGATCGACCGGGCGACCGGGACGGTGCAGGACTCCTCGATCCTGCCGGGTTGGGTCGGCGTGGACGCCGCGGCTGAGGCGAGCGCGCGCCTCGGCCTGCCGGTCGAGGTCGAGAACGACGCGAACCTGGGCGCCCTCGCCGAGCTCGTCTGGGGCGCGGCCAAGGGCCGCAGCGACGTCTTCTACATCAAGGTCTCGACGGGCATCGGCGGCGGGATCATCGCCGGCGGACGCCTGCAGCACGGCGTGGGCGGCACGGCCGGGGAGATCGGCCACACCCGCCTGCTCCCGGACGGGCCGGTCTGCCGCTGCGGCAACCGCGGCTGCCTGGAGACGATCGCGTCCTCGCGGGCGATCGCGAACCTGCTCAGCGAGAGCCGCCGCGAAGAGGTCTCGGCGCGGGACGTGCTCGACCTCGCGAAGGCCGGGGACTCGGCCGCGCAGCGGCTGATCGCCGACTCGGGGCAGGCGCTGGGGCTCGCGATCGCGAACCTGTGCAACCTGCTCAACCCCGAAGCCGTGATCGTCGGAGGGGACCTGAGCGGGGCGGGCGATCTGCTGCTGGCGCCGATGCGCGAGGCCGTGCTGCGCAACGGCATCCCGAGCGCGGTCAAGGACCTGGCGATCGCCACCGGGGTCCTCGGCGAGCGCGCGGAGATGCTCGGCGCCCTCGCCCTCGTCATGCACGAGGCCGAGCGGTTCCAGGCGCCGGCGCTGATCGCGGAGGGGGCGGCCTGATGAACGAGCTTCACCGAGAACCACCGCAACTGCATCCGCAACGGGGGAGAGCCGGCTTTGACAACAGGGCCGGAAGGGAACGACGCAGACAAAAGGAGAGAGGAGTCACCGATGCGTAACCCACGGTTTGGCCGCGCCTCCCTGGTGATGGCCCTGACGCTCATCGTCGCGCTGTTCATCGCGGCGTGTGGCGATGACGACGGCGACGACGGGGGCGGCGGCGAAGAGGGAGGCGGCGGCGGCAAGATCGCCTTCTTGCTCCCTGAGTCGCAGACCACCCGGTACGAGTCTCAGGATCGGCCGCTGTTCGAGGCGAAGGTCGAGGAGCTCTGCCCGGACTGCGAGATCCTCTACCAGAACGCGGATCAGGATCCCGCCAACCAGCAGCAGCAGGTCGAGGCCGCGATCACCGAGGGCGTTGACGTCCTCGTCCTCGACCCGGTCGATTCGACCTCGGCGGGTGCGCTCGCGAACCGCGCCAAGCAGGCCGACATCCCGGTGATCTCGTACGACCGCCTGATCCTGAACGGCGACCTCGACTACTACGTCTCGTTCGACTCGGTCGAGGTGGGTCGCCAGCAGGGCGAGGCGCTCGCCCAGAAGCTCGCCGACGACGGCAACCCGGAGGGCCCGATCATCAAGATCAACGGCGACCCGAAGGACAACAACGCCAAGCTCTTCGATCAGGGCTCTGACGAGGCCCTGGGCGATGCAGGCGTCGAGGTCGCCAAGGAATACGACACGCCGGACTGGCTGCCGGAGAACGCCCAGCGGCAGATGGAGCAGGCGATCACCGCGGTCGGCAAGGACCGGATCAAGGGCGTCTACGCCGCGAACGACGGCACGGCGGGCGGCGCGATCGCCGCGATGAAGGGCGCCGGCATGAACCCGGCCCAGGTCCCGGTGACCGGCCAGGACGCCGAGCTGGCGGCGATCCAGCGGATCATCGCGGGCGAGCAGTACATGACGGTCTACAAGCCGATCAAGGCGCTCGCCGAGGCGGCCGCCGAGCTCGCCGTCGCGGTCGCCAACGGCGAGGAGCCGCCCGAGGGGCTCGTCAACGGCGAGGAGGACAACGGGCAGGAGAAGGTCCCGACCGTCTTCCTCGAGACGATCGCCGTGACCAAGGACAACGTCGCCGACACGGTCGTCGCTGACGGCTTCTGGACCGCCGAGGACATCTGCACGCAGCGGTACCAGAAGGCGTGCCAGGACGCCGGGATCGAGTAGCTCCCCCGATGCAGGCCCCGGAAGGCGCGAGGAGGGTGAACGGATGAGCGAGGCGACGGTGGACAGGAGCGCCGACGTCGTCGCTGAGCGCGAGCCCCTCCTCGCGCTCAAGGGGTTCTCGAAGAGCTTCGGTCCGGTCCAGGCCCTCAAGGACGTGGACTTCGAGGTCCACGAGGGCGAGGTGGTCGGGCTCGTCGGCGACAACGGCGCGGGCAAGTCCACGCTGATCAAGGCGATCGCGGGGGTGCAGCCCGCCGACTCCGGCGAGGCCTATTACAAGGGCCAGCCGGTGAGCCTGACGACCCCTCAGGCGGCGACCAGCCTGGGGATCGCGACCGTCTACCAGGACCTGGCGCTCTGCGAGAACCTGGACGTAGTCGCCAACCTCTTCCTCGGGCAGGAGGTCACCGCAGGTGCCCTGCCGGTGCTCGAGGAGACCGAGATGGAGCGCAAGGCGCGCGAGCTGCTCAGCTCGCTCGGCGTGACCACGCTCCGCAGCGTGCGCACGCTCGTCGAGAACCTCTCCGGCGGGCAGCGCCAGGCGGTGGCGATCGCGCGCTCGCTGCTCGGTGAGCCCAACCTCGTGATCCTGGACGAGCCGACCGCCGCGCTCGGCGTCGTGCAGACGCAGCAGATCCTGGAGCTGATCGAGCGGCTGCGCGACCGCGGCCACGGAGTGATCGTGGTCTCGCACAACCTGGCCGACGTGTTCCGGGTGGCCGACCGCATCACCGTCCTGCGGCTGGGGCGGGTGGCCGGCAACTTCGACGTGCGCGACGCGACCCGCGAGCAGGTTGTCGCGGCGATCACCGGCGCCGAGTTCGGGGCGGCGGAACGACCCACGGAGGAACAGGCACTGTGACCACACAGGACGCGACGGTCGAGGACGTCCGCGAGCGCTTCTCGATCGGCACATCGCTGCGCCGCGTTGCGCGGGGCGAGCTCGCCTCGGTCCGCGTGCTGCTCGGTATCGCGGTCATCTGGACGATCTTCCAGATCGCCAACGACCGCTTCCTATCGGCGGTCAACCTCTCAAACCTGACGCTGCAGATCGCCGCGGTCGCGACCATCTCGATCGGGGTCGTGCTCGTGCTGCTGCTCGGCGAGATCGACCTCTCGGTGGGCGCGGTGAGCGGCCTCGCGGCGTCGGTGATGGCCGTCCTGAGCGTGCAGAAGGGGGTCGCTCCGGAGCTCGCGATCGTGATCGGCCTGCTGGTGGGCACGGCGATCGGCCTGTTCAACGGGTTCATGGTCACGACGTTCGGGATCCCGTCGTTCGTGGTGACCCTCGCCGGCCTGCTCGGCTGGCAGGGCGCCCAGCTCGCCGTGCTCGGCGACACCGGCTCGATCAACCTGCCGCCGAGCACGATCACCGACCTCACCGGGACGTTCTTCGACCCGGCAGTCGGCTGGGTCCTCGGCGCGGCCGCGATCGCCGCCTACGCGGCGAGCGCGATCCGGGCGCGTACGAAGCGCATCCGGGCGGGGCTCGAGGCGGTGCCGCTGGTCGTGGTCGTCGTGCGCATCGCGGTGGTCGCGGCGGCGATCATCGCGGCGGTCGCGATCCTCAACGCCGACCGCGGCGTGCCGCTCGCGGCCGTGATCGTGATCACGCTCATGCTGGTGTTCACCTACATCACGGAGCGCACCCGCTACGGGCGCCACATCTTCGCCGTGGGCGGCAACGAGGAGGCGGCGCGCCGCGCGGGCATCCGCGTGAACCGCATCAAGCTGAGCGTGTTCGCGCTCGCCTCCACGCTGGCCGCGGCGGGCGGGATCCTCGCCGCGTCCCGGCTGCTCTCGGTGAACCAGCAGTCCGGCTCGGGCGACGTGCTCCTGCTCGCGATCGCGGGCCCCGTGATCGCCGGCACGAGCCTCTTCGGCGGCCGCGGCTTCGTGTGGTCGGCGCTGCTCGGCGCGATCGTGATCGGCTCGATCTCCAACGGCATGGACCTGCTCGGCCTGGCCTCGGACGTCAAGTTCATGATCACCGGCGCCGTGCTGCTGATCGCGGTCACGGTCGACGCCGCCACGCGCCTGCGCCGCCAGCACACCCGCTGACCGCGCGATCGGCTTCCCTCGTTCAGGGGAGACGCGAAACCTCGATCACGGGCCAGCCCCTCGGCCCGTGATCGAGGTTTCTGCTTGCCGGGGACGAGAGAGGCAGGTCTCGTGGCCGATTGCTACTCAGCAGTTAAGGTTGGCGGCCGTGGCGAAGGGGAGCGACGAGTTCGAAGCCTGGAGCGTCAACCTGCACGGCCACGAGGTGATCTACCGCACGGCCGGGTCGGGCCCGCCGCTCGTGATCGTGCACGGGATGGTGAACTCCTCCCGCCACTGGCGCGAGGTGGCACTGCGCCTGGCCGAGACGCACACGGTCATCGTCCCCGACCTGATCGGCCACGGCGACTCGGCGACGCCGCGCGGCGACTACGCGCTCGGCGCGCACGCGGCCGTGATCCGCGACCTGCTCTCGGCCCTTGAGGTCGAGTCCGCGACCTTCGTCGGGCACTCGCTCGGCGGCGGGATCGCGATGGTGTTCTTCTGGCAGTTCCCGAACAAGGTCGAGCGCCTCGCGCTCGTCTCGAGCGGCGGCCTCGGCCCGGAGGTGAGCCCGATGCTGCGCGCCGCCGCGCTCCCGGGCGCCTCGGCCGCGGTGCGCCTCGCCTCGCACCCCGGCGTGCTCGGCGCGCTCGACGGGCTCGCGACGACGCTGCAGAGCCTGGGGCTGCGCAAGGCGGTGTACCTGCGGGCCGTGACCCGCGCCCTGCGGCCCCTGCAGCCGGCCGGCGCCCGCGAGGCGTTCCTGCAGACCCTGCGCTCGGTGATCGACCGCCACGGGCAGAAGGTCTCGGCGCTCGACCGCCTGTACCTGCTCGGGCCGGTGCCGACGCTGATCGTCTGGGGCGAGCGCGACCGCACGATCCCGCTCGAGCACGGCCGCCGCGCGCACGGCCTGATCCCGAACTCCCGCTTCGAGACGCTGCCGCGCGCGGCCCACTTCCCCAACCTCGAGGACCCCGAGGGGCTCGCGGACGTGCTTGGTCGCTGGCTCGCCGAGACCGAGCCCTACCGCCTCAGCGAGGAGGAGTGGACCGAGCTGATCGGCTCGCGCGTCGTGCGCGGCCGGCACCTGCGCGCGGCCTGAGCCTCAGCGCCCCGAGCGCAGCCGCTCGACCTCGCGCTCGATGTCGGCGTCGGTGATGTCCCTGCGGAAGTAGACGTCCCACGCGTTCGCCGCGAGGCCGATTCCCCAGCCCAGGATCGGGAAGATCGGCCAGAACTGCCCGCCGCCCGAGAACGCCCAGATCGCGATCAGCATGGCGTTCACGAGCACGTAGATGAACGCGTGCGTCTTGAAGTCGCGCTTCTTCCGAAGGTTCCGTGCGGCGAGCTCGCGAAGCGCCTCGTCGCCTGATGGGGACGTCGTCACGCGGGGTTTCTACCAATCCGCCGGCGCCGAGTGGCACGCGGGCGGGCCCGACCCGCGCGCCCCGCCCGGGGCCCGCCCGCTAGCAGCGAGCGGCCCCGGGGCACGGCCCGGCCGGGCCGGGGCGCACCGCGACCGGCGAGGCATCGCTCGCCCGGCGCGCGTTCCTGGCCTGCGCGACGGCGGTGTTGCGGAGCACGCCGGGGCGTGCGCTCATCGCGACGCGCGCCGTGATCCGCAAGGTGCGCTTGGCGCCCGCGGCGAGCCTGCCCAGCCGCCAGCACACGCGCCGGGCGCTGCGCTTGGCCGCGCCGGGCGCCCTCGCGACGGCGAGCCCCTCCGGCAGCACGTCGCAGACGCGCACGCCCGTGGCCGCGCCGGTGCCCTTGTTGCGCACGGCGATCGTGTACGGCACCACGTCGCCGGGATGCGTGACCTTCGCACCCGCGCGCTTGGTGAGCGCGAGGCGGGGCTTGGGCTGCCGCACGCGCTTCGCGTGCCGCGCCTCGTTGTTGGCGGGGCTCGGGTCGCCGTTGGGCCCGGTGACGGTCGCGCGGTTGCGGACCTTCCCGCGCGCGCCCTTCTCGACCCGTACCCGGACGCGGATCCGCTCGCTCGCGGCGACCGCTAGCGGGCCGAGCTCGCAGGTGAGCTGCGGGAGGCTGGACGCATCGCACCCGGCGTCGTTCGAGAGGTAGGTGACCTTGCCGGGCAGCTTGTCCCTCACGACCGCGAGCGGCGCCTCGTCGGGCCCGTTGTTGGTCACCTCGAGGACGTAGGTGAACTCCGCGCCCGCGCGCACCGGGCCCCGGCTGGCCTTGCGGATCGCGAGGTCGGACTCCGGCGGGCAGCCGGTGATCGTCTGCGGCAGGCCCCAGATGCTCTGCGAGCCGGGCGCGAGCGCGACGGTGCCGAGCCCGGGATTGGCCGGGTCGTCGGGATCGTTCACGACGACGATCGAGGTGGACAGGCGGTCCGCCATGTACATGCGCCCGTCCGGGCCGCGGCGCACGTAGCCCGCGTTGGTGAACTGGCCCAGGATCTGCTCGCTCGCCTTGATCGCGGCGCCGGTGTCGTTGCTTGCGATGTCGTAGCGGTAGAGCCGCCCCCGCTGCGACAGCTCCGGGGGCATCTCCTCGATCGAGGTCGCGTAGGCGTAGTTGCCCGCGGGCGAGAAGTCGACGGCGTAGCCGCGCCCGAACGGGATCGCCCACTCCGCCTTCTGCCAGACCGTGCCGCTCGCGGCGTCGAAGCCGAGCAGGCGCACCTTGCCGGAATCGAAAACGGGCGCGTTCGTGGTGACGAGGAGCTCCGTGTTGTCGGGGCTCAGCGCGAACGTGCCGAAGCCGTTGTCCCCGTTCGGGGACGGCAGCACGCTCACGACCGGGTCGCCCTCCCCGGCCGGACCGCCGCCGTCGGGATCGGCGGGCCCGTCGCTGTCGAACAGGAAGGCCAGCAGCTCGGCGGTCCCCTTGGTGTACGTGAGCACCCAGAAGCCGGTGCCGTCGGCGTTCGGGACCGCGGTGAGCGCCTCGGAGGCCAGGTTGAGGTTCGGATCCCCGAGCGGCACGTTCTTGGTGGTCACGTCCCCGAGGCCGCCGTCCAGCGACATGTCGACCACGGAGTAGTAGAGGTCGCCTCCGCCCAGGCCGATCCCGTTGGTGGTGACCACGAAGTACCTGCCCGGGTCGTCGATCGCCGGGAAGGCCGCGACGGTCTGGGAGGCGGAGAAGTGGCCCAGAAGCCCGGTGCCGTTGGGCATCGGCTCGTGGTTGCGGTTGAAGACGCTGTCGGCGTTCGACCAGAAGAGCAGCTCGCCGGTCGTGGTGGTGACGACCGTCGAGCCCTCCGGCGTGTTGATGGGGCTGGGGTTGAGCAGCGCGCTGGGAGCCTGCCCGTTCACGCCGAAGTCGAGGCCGGCGCGGTCGCCGAAGAACCACCACCGCTGGGTGACGCGCAGCTGGCCGTCGGTGCACGTCTGAGCGGCGGCGGCGGGTGCCACGGCGGTGAACTCGGTCCACCCGGCCGGGCTGACTCCGTTGGCGGTGATGTTGCCGGGCCCGTTCGTGAACTGTCCTTCCGCGTCGGCGACGACCCAGACGCTGGCGGTGCAGCTCGCCTGGTCGTCCTGCAGATCGCCCGACACGGTGACGGACTCGCGGTCGCCGCTGATCACGACGCCGCCGTTGGCGCAGTCGTTTTCGGCCGGGTGATCCGCGACGGTGAGGCCGTCGGCGAGCTCGTCGGTGAACGACCAGCCGAGGTCGGCGGGCGCATCGTCGTTGGTGATCGTGAACCTGAGCTCCACGGGCTGGCCGACGAAGGCCTGCGTCGCCGTGAACTCCTTGTCGAGGGCCGGCACCGCGAACGCGGGTGCCGCCTGGATCAGCGCCGCGAAGAGCGCGAACGCTCCGAAGAGAAGGAGAAGCCAGGCGTGGCGTGCCGAGAGGCAGCCCTGTTCAGCCATAGGGAGACCCCTTTCATCCCGTTAACCCCACTTGTTGCCCGTTGCGGGCGCGCCGGTGCCCGCGCGCGGCAACGTACCAGGGTTGAGTAACCCGCGTGGGTTGGCCCGGACGCCGGCCGCCCGACCGCCCGGCCGCCCCCGTCTCGAGCCGATGCGCTTGCGATCATGGGCCGGCGATGCGCGCGGCGGCGAGATGCCTGGCGGTTCTCGGCCTCGCCTTGGCGATCGCGCTCGCAGCGGCGCCCGGCGCGCGCGGGCAGGTCGCCCTCCCCGAGCCGGAGGCGATCGAGACGCCCGAGGGCTACGAGCTCTCCGCCAGGGCCGCCGCCCGGATCGCGAACGGCCTGCCGGAGGTGCTGCGGGCGGCGGTGGGCGAAGGGCGCCTCACGCTCGGCGTCGAGGCCAAGTCGCCCGCGCGCTGGCAGCTGACCTACTTCGAGGACGGGACGGCGGTCGTCCAGGTTCACGTCGACGGGGTCACCGGCGAGGTGCTCGAGACCTGGACGGGCGAGCAGGCGGCGTGGGGGATGGCGCGCGGGTACGAGGGGCAGTTCGGCCACACGCTGAACGCGCCGTACGTGTGGATCCCGCTGGCGGCGCTGTTCTTCTTCGTGCTCTTCGACTGGCGCCGGCCGGCGCGCTGGGCGCACCTCGACCTGCTCGCCCTGCTCGGCTTCGGCGCGAGCCACGCCTTCTTCAACGACGCGCAGATCGGCGTAAGCGTGCCGCTCGCCTACCCGCCGCTGCTCTACCTGCTGGCGCGCGGGCTGTGGGTCGGGTTCCGCGGCGGCGAGGGCATGCGTCCCCGGGTGCCCACCGTCGCGCTCGCCGTGCTCTGCCTGCTGCTGGTGGCCTTCCGCATCACCCTCAACGTCGTCGATTCCGGCGTGATCGACGTCGGCTACGCGGGCGTGATCGGCGCCGACCGGCTGGTGGAGGGAGAGCCGGTCTGGGGCGAGGGGGCCTTCCCGCGGGAGAACCACCGCGGCGACACCTACGGCCCGGCGAACTACCTCGCCTACGTGCCCTTCGAGCAGATCTGGCCGTGGGGCGGGGGCTGGGACGCGCTGCCCGCGGCCCACGCTGCCGCGATCTTCTTCGACCTGGCGGCCGTGGTCGGCCTGTTCGCGCTCGGGCTGCGCCTGCGCCGCGGGGATCGGCGCGCCGGGATGCGCACGGGAATCGTGCTCGCCTTCGCCTGGCTCGCCTACCCCTACACGGCGTTCGCGCTGCAGTCGAACTCGAACGACGCGCTGGTCGGCGCGCTCGTCATCTGGGGCCTCGTGGCCTGGAGCTGGCCGGCCGCGCGCGGCGCGCTGCTCGCCTGCGCGGGCATGGTCAAGTTCGCGCCGCTCGCCCTCGCGCCACTCTTCGTCACGGGCGGGCGGGGGCTGCGCGAGCGGCTGCGCTCACCGGAGGGCGTGCGCGTGTACGCCGGCCCCGCGCTCGCGGCGCTCGCGTTCGCGGCGGTCACGCTCGCGCTGCTGCTGGTCCCGGCGAGCGAGCCCGGGCTGGCGACGTTCTGGGAGCGCACGGTCGAGAACCAGCTGGACCGGGAGAGCCCGTTCAGCGTGTGGGGCCAGCTCGACTGGCCGGACTGGCCGCAGCGCCTGGTGCTGGCCGCGGGCGCCCTGCTCGCGCTCGCGCTCGCGTTCGTGCCCGCGCGGCGGACCCTCGCCCAGGCGGCGTCGCTCGCCGCGGCGGTGCTGATCGCTCTCCAGCTCGCGGTCGACCACTGGTTCTACCTCTACATCCCGTGGTTCTGCGGGCTGGTGTTCGCCGGGCTCGCGGGCGCCGCGTCGGCGCCCGCGAGCGATCCGGTCGAACGAGGGGAGCGGCGAGCGCCGACTAGCAGCGCGCGGCCACGGGGCACGGCCCGGCCGGGCCCGGGCGCACCGTGACCGGGGAGCTG
>DATCLC010000155.1:0-35903 GCA_036564135.1 Solirubrobacterales bacterium | reverse complement strand
GACCCGGTGCGGCTCGTCTTCTACCTCGCGATCCGCACCCTGATCGGCGAAGGGCACGACCAGTACGTCGACGACCTCTACTCGACCCCGGACGGCCGCCTGCTGATCGTCTCGCGCCCGAGCTTCGGCGACGTCGTGGGGATCCGGATCGCGACCGGCGAGATCGCCTGGCGCTTCCGGGTGGCCGGCTACCGGGCCGACCACATGGCGATGTCGCCGGACGGCAAGCACGTCGCGGTCTCGGCCTCGACGGGCAACGTGGTCCACGTGCTGAAGGCCCGCACCGGCGAGGAGGTGTTCCGCTTCCCCTCGGGCGACTCCCCGCACGAGAACGTCTACTCCAAGGACGGCAAGCGGATCTACCACGCGAGCATCGGGCTCGTCTACACGCCGCTCGACAGCCCGCTGTTCGACACCAGCAAGGGCGAGCGCTACTTCCAGATCGTCGACGCGCGGACCGGCGAGATCCTCAAGCGGCTCGACATGGGGCTCAAGCTGGCCGAGGCCGGCTATCCCGACATGAGCTCGGCGGTCCGGCCGATGACGTTCTCGCCGAACGAGCGCTACGTCTACTTCCAGGTCTCGTTCTTCCACGGGTTCGTGGAGTACGACCTCAAGAAGGACAAGGTGCTGCGCGTCGCGAACCTGCCGCTCGCGCCGCACGTGCGCACGATGCCGCGCGAGAACTACCTGCTCGACTCGGCACATCACGGGATCGCGATGAACCGCAAGGGCACGCGACTCTGCGTCGCGGGCACGATGTCCGACTACGTGGCGATCGTCTCGCGCAAGACCTTCGGCTACAAGCTGATCCACGGCGGACTGAAGCCCTACTGGGTCACCAATGACCTCGGCGGCAACCGCTGCTTCGTCTCGTGGAGCGGCAGCAACGCCGTGTCGGTGATCTCGTACGCGAAGCGCAAGGAGGTGGCGCGTTTCGACGTGGGCTACCACCCGCAGCGCATGCGCATCGGCGAGGTGCGCCGCAACTGGTTGAAGACGCTGCGCTAGCGGGTAACGCTCAGGCGGCTTCCTCGGCGCCGGGGCCGGGTTCGTCCTCGTCGCCCTGGGCGCGCTCGTGGTCGGCCTCGCCGTACTCGGCGTCCCCGCGCTCTTCCTCCGGCTGGCCGGCGAGCTCGACGGGATCGGGCGCGACGGCCTCGTGCGAGGCGTTCTCGATCAGCTCGTGCTCGGCCTCCTCGAAGCCCTCGGCCACCCCTCCCCCGCCCTCGGCCACCGCGCGCTCGGCCTCGTCGACGCCGTAATCCTCGCCCGGGTCGCCGCCGATCGCGGCGGCCTCCGCGGCGGCGGCGCGCTCCTCGCGCTCTACGACGTCATCGGTGCGGGCGCCCGAGTCCCGGTCGGCGCCGGTGTCGACGACGTCGTGCTCCTCGGTCGGCTCCTGGATCTCCTCGTCCTGGCGCTGCACGGCGACTCCTTTCGAGTGGGTTTGGGAGGTGCCTGCGCTTTACCGGGACGGGCGGGAAGAAACACCAACGGGCACGCCGATCCCCTCCACCGCCGAGCGCGCGATTCGTCCTCATGCGCAACGCTTTCGCACACTCGGCGGGTGGGGGCGTGTCGCCCGGCGCGGCCCGACCGCTTAACTTCCCCGCATGGCTGACACCCCGGAACTCCTCGATTCGCTGCTCCGTGTCCCCGCGCCGTCCGGCTACGAGATGCCCGCCGCGCAGGTCTGGCGCGAGGCGGCGTCGTTCGCCGAGCTGCGCACGGACGGCCTGGGATCGTCGATGGCGCTCGTCGGCGCCGAGGAAGCGAAGCCGGTCCTCGCGATCGCCGGACATATCGACGAAATCGGGTTGGTGGTCACCCACATCGACGACCAGGGCTTCATCTGGTTCGCGCCGATCGGTGGCTGGGACCCGCAGATCCTGGTCGGCCAGCGCGTCGAGATCGTCACCAAGAACGGCCCGGTGTACGGGGTCGCCGGGCGCAAGCCGATCCACCTGCTCGAGAGCGAGCAGCGCAAGAAGGCCGTCGAGCTCAAGAAGCTGCACATCGACATCGGCGCCGCCGACGGCGACGAGGCGCGCGAGCTCGTGCGCATCGGCGATCCGGTGGTGATCGCCGCCGAGCCCATGCGGGTGCGGGGCGACCGGCTCGTCTCGCGCTCGATGGACAACCGGCTCGGTTCCTACGTCGCGCTCGAGGTCGCCCGTCGCGTGCACGAGCGCGGCAAGCTCAAGGGGCGAGTCGCGGCGGTCGCGAACGCCCAGGAGGAGATCGGCTTGAACGGCGCCCGCACCTCGTCGTTCGCGCTGCAGCCCGACCTGGCCGTGGCCGTGGACGTCACGCACGCGACCGACGCGCCCGGCATCGACAAGAGCCAGGAGGGTGACCACGCGCTCGGCTCCGGCGCCGTGATCGGGCGCGGCTCGACCCTCTCCCCCAAGGTCTTCGAGCTGCTGGTCGAGACCGCCGAGCGCGAGGGGATCCCGTACACGATCGAGGCGTCGGGGAACCGCACGGCCACCGACGCCGACGCGACCCAGATCTCGCGCTCGGGGATCCCAACCGGGCTCGTCTCGATCCCGCTGCGCTACATGCACTCGCCGGTCGAGATGGTCGACCTGCGCGACGTCGAGGCCGCGGTCGAGCTGCTGGTCGCCTTCGCCGAGTCGCTTGAGCCCGACGTCGACCTCGCGCGCTAGCCGCGCGGGTCGCCGGCCGGGTCGACCCAGATCGGCGTCGTCACCGCCTCGACCGAGACTCCGGCGCCCACGCGCACGACCCACAGCGAGTAGCGGGCCGGCGCGAACGCCGGGAAGCTCGCCTGGAAGCGATCGCCGATCAGCATCGGGTAGGCGAGGTGCGGCAAGCCGTTGCGCATGACGACGAGCGCGTAGATGCCGCCGCGCGCCGAGCGCGCCCTGTTCAGCCCGGTCACGCGCGCGGTGAGCGTCGCCGCGCGCGCGGCGATCTCCTCGCCCATGATCGCGGGCTCGCGCATCCCCGACGCGATTCCCTCGAACCGCAGGTCGGGCCCGTCGCCGCCCCAGGTCTTGACGTACGTGTGGCCGCGCTCGATCCCCTCGCGGATGCCGCGCTCCGAGAGCTCCTCCGCGTAAACCACGGTCCGGGCAGTGCCGATCGGCGCTTGCGTGATCGGGTCGTTCGTGCGCCCCGCGTTGTGGCTGTCGGAGGAACCCACCACCGCGATCCGGTTGCGGTTGAAGCCGTTCGCGTCCAGCGCCCGCTCGTAGAAGAGCAACGCGAGCGGGCCAAAGGGGTTCGGCCCCGGGTCGAGCGCGCCGATGTCGAGCCCGGCCGGGCCGGTCGCGACCTCGATCGCGTCGACCTCGCGGAAGTCGGTCTCGATCGGCGAGTACTCCCACGAGCAGCCCCGGCAGAGGTTGCCGAACGTGGGGATCTCCGCGGGGAAGGTCTCGACGTGGTTGAGCTGCGTCCAGCCGCCCCTGGCGTGGATGTCGCGCAGCACCTCAGCCGCCGGGCGCGGCGGGCGCACCATCCGCAGGTCGGCGACGCGCCGCTCCACCCCCCTCCCCTCGAGGGTCGCCTCGATCACCGCCCCGGTGCGGTAGTCCACGAACCCGCCGCCACCGTGGTTGTTCATGTGGCCGCGATAGGTGATCACCTCGCTCGAGCGGATGATCAGCTTGCCCGGGTAGCCGGCCTGGAACGCGCCGATCTCGCCCCAGGTGCGGTCGTTCACGTAGTCGGAGAGCGTGATGAAGTCGAGGTCGGCACCGCGTCCCGGCGGGCCGAACGCGTAGTCGAAGGTCTCCCGCATCGTCGCGCCCCCCGGGCCCGAGTTGCGCGCGTGCACGTGGAAGTCGCCCTCGTACCAGCCGGGATTCGGGTTCGCAGGCCGCTCGTCGTAGGGCACCGGCTCGTACGGCTCGTCGGCGAAGCCGGGGTCATCGATCAGGTCGATCTCGACCCGCCAGGCCACCCGGTCGTCCTCCACCCCGGGCAGCTCCGCGCCGATCGCGGCGACGCCGAGCTCGACCGCCCACAGGCCCGGCTCGATCGGGCCCGGCCGGTAGCCGACGGTGGTCTCCTCCGTGGCGACGGGCACGGGGTCCGGGTCGATCGAGCCCTCGGGCGAGATCGTCACGTCCTTTCGGCTTGAGCCACCCCAGCCGCGGATCTCGTCCTCGTCCCAGAGCTCGTCGCCGTCCTCGCGCGGCCCGTACACGCCCATGTCGAGCGTGTGCTTGTTGAGCGAATCGACGCCGGGGAAGCTCGCGAGCAGCGGCTGGTCGTGGCAGTACTTGACGCGTACCGCAGTCGTGCCCTCGGGCACGCGGAACGGAAGCATCACGTAGTCGCCCTCGATCTGCCTGCCGAAGGAGCCCGAGATCACGAGATCGGGTTCGGGCATCGCCGCGCCGCCGCAGGGGCCAACCGCGGCGTTGGCCGAGCCGGGTGCGAGCGCGCCGAGCGCGATCCCGAGCGCCGAGGCCGCGAGCAGCGCGACGCCGCGCCCAAAACCTGGGCGCTCCCGCAACCCCGTGGCCGTCCCGAGCGCCACGCGGCGAGTCTAAGCCGCGTCCCGGGGCCGAGCGCCGCTTACGCCGGGGTGAGCTCGACCGGCACGCCGTTCAGCGCCGCGTTGCCGCTCGGCGCATCCACGCGCCGCCCGTCGGCGAGCAGGTTGACGTTGGCGCCGGCGTGGGCCGCCGCGACGCTGAGCCGCACGCCGTCGGCATCGTGCCCCCATCCGTGCGGGACGCTCACCACGCCGGGCATGACCTCGTCGCTCACCTCGACCGGGAGCTCGATCTCGCCCGCCGCCGTGCGCAGGCGCGCGCGCTCGCCGTCGGCGATGCCGAGTCGCTCGGCGTCGGCGGGGTTGACGAGCGCCGTGCAGCGGTTCGGCCCCTTGACCAGCGCGTGCACGTTGTGCATCCAGGAGTTGTTCGAGCGCAGCTGTCGACGGCCGATCAGCACCAGCCCGGCCCCGCCGTTGCCCGCGGCGGCGCGCAGCGCCTCGAGCCGCTCGCGCAGGCGCGGCACGTCGCCCGTGATCGGCTTGGGCGCGAGCTCGATCTTGCCGCTCGGCGTGCGCAGGGCGTCCGGCAGCCGGCCCTCCTCGAGCGGGCCCAGGTCGACCCCGTGCGGGCTCTCCTCCAGGCGCGCGAGCGTGAGCCCGTCGGGGCGGGCGCCGAAACCGTCGCCGTGGGCGCCCACGCGCAACAGGAAGTCGAGCACGCGCTCGGGCCCCCGCCTGGGCGCGAGCGCGGCGAGGATCTCGCCCGCGTCGCGACCCTCGATCGGCGATCCCGGCTGCGCCGTCTCGCGCCCGACGAGCGTGGCGATCACCATGTCGTCGAGCGCCTGCGTGTCGACGTCCGGCCCCTGCCCGGCGACGATCCCGGTGAGCCGCAGCAGCACCTCGGACTCGTCGAGCAGGCCCTCCTCGCGCGGCAGCGGCGCCGGCGAGTAGTTGGCCACGTTGCGAACCGCGAACTGGTAGAGCGCGATGTCGTAGTGCGAGCGCGCGAGCGGGTCGGGCGCAGGCAGGATGACGTCCGCGTGGCGCGTCGTCTCGTTCACGTAGATGTCCACGCTCACCATGAACTCGAGCCCGGCCAGCGCGCGCTCGAGGCGGGCCGCGTCGGGCAGCGAGACCACCGGGTTGCCCGCGATCGTGATCAGCGCGCGGATCTGCCCCTCCCCCGGAGTCTCGATCTCCTCCGCCAGGCAGGAGACGGGCAGCTCGCCCATCACCTCCGGCAACCCGCGCACGCGGCTGCGCCAGCGGCCGGTCCGCACGCCGCGCCCGCGGCCCGGATCGCCGGTGGGATTGCGCTGGCCCGCGGCCGCGGTCGGGAGCAGCGCGCCGCCGATTCGGTCGAGGTTCCCGGTGAGCGCGTTGAGCACGTCGACGAGCCAGCTCGCGAGCGTGCCGAACTCCTGGAGCGTCGTGCCGATCCGCCCGTAGACGGCGGCGCGCTCGGCCGCGGCCAGCTCGCGCGCCAGCCGGCGGATCTCCGGTGCCGCGATCCCACACGCCGGGGCCACGGCCTCGGGCGCAAAGCTCGCGGCGAGCTCGCGCACCTCGCCGACGCCCGCCGTGTGCTCCGCGAGGCGGCCGAGGTCAGCCAGGTCCTCGTCGAACAGCGTGTGGACCATCGCGAACAAAAGCAGGGCGTCGGTGCCCGGCCGGATGAAGTGGTGCTCGTCGGCCGCCCGCGCGGTGCGCGTGCGGCGCGGGTCGACCACAACGAGCTTGCCGCCCCGCTCGCGCAGGCGCCGCAGCCGCCCGCGCATGTCGGGCGCGGTCAGGAGGCTGCCGTTCGACACCAGCGGGTTCGCGCCCAGGATCAGCAGGTGCTGGGTGCGGTCGACGTCGGGCACCGGCACCGTCAGCCAGTGGCCGAACATGTGGCCCGCGGAGAAGTGCTTGGGCATCTGGTCGACGCTCGAGGCCGAGTAGACGTTCTTCGAGCCGAGCGCCCGCAGCAGCGCCTGCAGGTAGACCATCGACGAGAGGTTGTGGGCGTTGGGGTTGCCGACGTAGGCGGCGACCGCGTCCCGCCCGTGCTCGTCGGCGATCGCCGGCAGGCGGCGGTCGATCTCAGCGAACGCCTCCTCCCAGCTCGCCGGCCGCAGCTCCCCGTCCCTGCGCACGAGCGGGGCGCGCAGCCGGTCCGGGTCCTCGCGCAGGCCCTTGAGCCCGTACGCCTTCGGGCAGATGAAGCCGCGGCTCAGGACGTCCTGCTCATCGCCGCGGATCGAGACGACCTCATCGCCCGCGACCTCGATCGCAAGCCCACACGTGGCCTCGCACAGTGGGCAGGTGCGAAAGCGGGTCGCGGTGGCCGCCACGGAAGCGACCGTACAGCAATCAGCGGCCCGCTACCAGCTGCCAACTACCAGCTCCGTGGCCTCGGCCGCGTGGCTGCCGACGGACACGACATCTCCACGCCGAGTGCGAAAGCGTTGCGGGTTGCAACCGGAATCGCACACTTGGCGCAGCCGCCGCTTGAACCCCCGAGCTGGCGCCTGGGAGCTGGGAGCTGGCAGTAAGTCAGCTGACCACCTGCAGCTCTTTCGGCAGGCCGCTCAGATTCTTCGGCTCGCGGTCGGTAACCACAACGAGATCCTCAATCCGCAGGCCGAAGCGGCCCGGGACGTACACGCCCGGCTCGACCGTGACCACGTTGCCCGACTCCAGGGTGTCCTCCGAGCGCTTGCTCAGCCGCGGCGGCTCGTGCACCTGCATGCCCACGCCATGCCCGAGGCCGTGCCCGAAGTGCTCGCCCATCCCCGCCTCCTCGATGATCCGGCGGGCGGCGGCGTCCACCACGCGCCCGTGCGCGCCCGCGGCGACCGCCTCGATCCCCGCGAGCTGCGCGCGGAGCACGAGCTCGTAGGCCGAGCGCAGCTCGTCGTCGAGCTCGCCCGTAGCGAACGTGCGCGTCCCGTCCGAACAGTAGCCATCGAGCTTCGCGCCCCAGTCGATCGTGACGAGCTCCTTCGCCTGGACCTCGCGCTCGGTGGGGAACGCGTGCGGCAGCGCGCCGTTGGGGCCGGAGGCGACGATCGTCGGGAACGAGGGCTCCGCGCCCAGCTCGCGCATGCGGGTCTCGAGCTCGAACGCGATGCGCCGCTCCGTCTTGCCGACGATCCCCCGCTCGAGCAGCCACTCGAGCGCCTCGTCCGCGAGCCGCGCGGCGGCGGCGATCGCGGCGACCTCGCCCTCGTCCTTCACCCGGCGCAGGCGCTCGACCAGCCCGTCGACCGCCACGAGCTCGACGTCGTCGCCGACGGCGGCGGCGAGCTTGCGGTGGTTGCGCACGCTGGTCGCCGCTGGGTCGAAGCCGACCCGCCCCGACAGGCGCTTGCCGAGCTCCTCGAAGACCGGCCCGTCGAAGATGACCCGCTCGAAGGCGTCGCCGACCTGGCGCTCGGCCCGCTCGGCGTAGCGGAAATCGGTGAGGAACTCGCGCCGCCCGGGACCGACGATCGCGAGGCCGCTGGTGCCCGAGAACCCGGTCAGCCAGCGCACGTTGGCGATCGCGTCGGGGCCCGAGTCACCGGGCGTCACCAAGTCGCCGACGATCAGCGCGTCGAGGCCCTCCTCGGCCGCGAGCGCGGCGAGCCGCTCGGCGCGCTCCTCAGTCGCCAACGCCCAGCTCCTTCGCGATCAGCTCGAGCGCCTCGCGGTAGCCGTCCAGCTTCTTCCCGGAGATCTTCGCGAGCACCAGGCCGTCGAACACCGAGTGCCGCCGCCACTCCTCCCGCGACTCGACGTCGGAGATGTGGACCTCGACGGCCGGCACGTCGGCGAACTCGAGCGCATCACGGATCGCCCACGAGTAGTGCGTCCAGGCGCCCGCGTTGATCACCGCCGCGTCGGCGATCTCCGGCAGGCGGTGCAGGTACTCGATGAACTCGCCCTCGTGATTGGTCTGGAAGAAGATCACCTCGAGGTCGAGCTCGCGAGCGAACCGGCGCACGGCGACCTCGAGCTCAGACAGCGTGAACGACCCGTAGTGCTCAGGATCGCGGCGCCCGAGCTGGTCGAGGTTCGCGCCGTGCAGAACCCCGACGCGGTTGTGCGTGGTCGGACTCACTCGGCAGTGGGGCGATGGCTCACTGAAGCTCCTTCACGGCCTCCCGCACATTAGCGGCGTCCACGCTGGCCCCGGTCACGACCTCGCCGGGGCGTTCGAGCAGGACCCAGCCGACCCCGCGCGCCCCGGCCTTCTTGTCGCGGGCGGTCGCCGCCACGACCTCGTCGGGATCGATCGCGGGGTCAAGCCGCACGGGCAGGCCGTGGCGCTCGAGCAGCTCGGCGACCTCGGCTCGCAGCTCGCCGGCGCCGGACAGGCGCAGCGCGGCGAGCATGCCAAGCCCGACGGCCTCGCCATGCCGGTAGCGCTCATAACCCGTCACCGCCTCGATCGCGTGGCCCACCGTGTGACCGAGGTTGAGCGCCGCACGGGCCCCCGAGTCGCGCTCGTCGCTCGCGACCACGTCGAGCTTGGTGCGCGCGCAGGCGAAGATCACGTCGGCAAGCTCCGCGGGCCGGAACTCGTCGAGCGCGCGCACCCGCTCCCAGAGCTCGCCGCCCGCGAGCAGCGCGGTCTTGACCACCTCGGCGAACCCGGCGGCGACCTCCTCGGGCGGCAGAGTCGCCAGGGTCGCCGGGTCGGCCAGCACGGCGAGCGGCATGTGGTAGGCGCCC
Source organism: Solirubrobacterales bacterium (assembly GCA_036564135.1). Classification (GTDB taxonomy): domain Bacteria; phylum Actinomycetota; class Thermoleophilia; order Solirubrobacterales; family 70-9; genus RSA11. Next base: position 26,722 of record DATCLC010000155.1, on the reverse strand, counting down.
ACGTAGTTCTTGCCCTCGGGCAGGTCCACCCCGGTCTTGCCGCCGTAGGCGGAATCGACCTGCGCGACGACCGTCGTCGGCACCTGGACCACGGGCACGCCGCGCTGGTAGGTCGCGGCGCAGAACCCCGCGAGGTCCCCGACCACGCCGCCGCCGAACGCGACCACGCCGTCGTCGCGGCGCACCCCGCGCCCGGCGAGCTCACGCAGCACGCGCTCGTACTCGGCGAGCGTCTTCGACCGCTCGCCGCCCTCGACGACGATCGGCTCCTCGAGCCCGTCGAGCAGGCCCCCGTGAGCGCGCAGGGCCGCGGCGTCCGCGACCGGGAACCAGCGCCCGGGCAGCCTGCGGCGGGCGCGCTCGCCGAGCCCGCGCACGCGGCCGAGTAAGCCCACGGCGCCCGCGCCCACGATCGCCGGGTACTCCCCCGAGCGCGACGCGGCCCAGGCGAGGCGCGCACCGGGCAGCGAAGCGGTGGCGCGCAGCCAGGGGGCCGCCCGGCGGCCCATGCGCTCGCCGCCGTCCGTGAGCACCGCGCGCGCCACCGACTCATAGAGCGGCTCGCGGCGCCGCAGGCGCGCGCCGAACTCGCCGCGGTCCCGCGCCAGCGGGCGGGTGTCGCCGGCCATCCGGCAGCGCTCCCAGGCAACCTCCTCGCGCACCCGGCACCAGGCCGTGAAGTGCGCGCGCAGGGCGTCCCTGATGCGCTCGTTCTCCACGGCGCCACCGCCCAGCGAGACCACCCCGCCGCGCTCCAGCGCCGCCAGGGTGTGGCGCTCCTCGAGGCTGCGGAAGGCGGCCTCGCCCTCGCGCTCGAAGAAGGACGCGATCGGCTCGCCGAGCTCGCGCTCGATCTCCCGGTCGACATCGGTGACGGGCTCGCCCAACACCGCTCCGATCCCCTGGGCGGCGCGGGTCTTGCCCGCGCCCATGAACCCGACCAGGGCAATCGCCGGCTGGGGCCCGCGCTCCTCGCGGCTCAGCGCCGCCACCCGATGCGCTCCTCGTAGGAGCGGACGGCGGCGATGACGTCGTCGATGTGGTCGCCGCCGAACTTCTCGCGGTAGCAGCGGGCGAGGACCAAGGCGACCATCGCCTCGGCGACCACGCCCGCGGCGGGCACCACGGTCGAGTCGGTGCGCTCGCGCATGGCCTGGGCGGGCCGCTTGGTCTCGGTGTCCACCGAGCGCAGCGGCTTGGTGAGGGTGGAGATCGGCTTGATCGCCCCGCGCACGATCAGCGGCTCGCCGTTCGTCATGCCGCCCTCGACCCCGCCGGCGCGGTTGGTCTCGCGGTACCAGCCGCGCTCCTCGGAGTAGAAGATCTCGTCGTGGGCCTGCGAGCCCGGCACCGACGCCACCTCCCAGGCCTCGCCGATCGACACACCCTTCACCGCCTGGATCGAGACGATCGCCTGCGCGAGCCGGGAGTCCAGGCGCTCCTCCCAGCTCACGTGGGAGCCCAGCCCCGGCGTGAGCCCGAAGGCGCGCACCTCGAAGACGCCGCCCAGGCTCTCGTTCGCCTTGCGCAGGCGGTTGATCTCCTCGACCATCGCCTCCTCGGTCGCCTTGTCGAGCACGCGCACCGGCGAGTCGTCGACGCCCTCAAAGTCCTCTGGGCGCAAATCGCCCGGCTCGGGAGCGGCGACCGACGCTATGCGCAGCACGTGGCTGTAGATCTCGACGCCGAGCGCGCGGAGGAACTCCTTGGCGATCGCGCCGGCCGCGACGCGCGCCGCCGTCTCGCGGGCGCTCGCCCGCTCGAGCACGTTGCGCACGTCGGTGAACCCGTACTTCCACAGTCCGGCAAGGTCGGCGTGCCCCGGGCGCGGCAGGTGAGACTCCTCGATCTCGGCGTCGACGGGCCAGGGGTTCATCCGCTCCTCCCAGTTCGGGTAGTCGCGGTTCGCGACGAGCACGGCGATCGGGCTGCCGAGCGTGCGCCCGTGGCGCACGCCGGAGCGGATCTCGACCTCGTCGCGCTCGATCTTCATGCGCCCGCCCCGGCCGTGGCCGAGCTGACGGCGCGCCATGTCGCGGTTGAGCCGCTCCCTGTTCAGCTCGAGCCCGGCGGGCAGGCCCTCGACGATCGCGACGAGGCCGGGCCCGTGCGACTCGCCCGCGGTTGTGAATCGGAACGCCATGCGCGCGAGAAGGCTAGTCGGCCGCGCGCCGAGGCGTGGGAATCAGCGTTCGAGCGAGCGCTCGAGCTTGGGATCCCGGGTGACCTCGATCCGGATCTTCCGGAGCTTGAGGCGGTACTTCGTGACCGAGCCGTCGGGATGGCGGAAGTCGAGGACGCGGGCATCGCCCTCCTTGAGCGAGAGGAACTGGCAGTCCCGCGCGCTCGGCACGCAGCGCCCGTCGCCCCTCGTCCCGACCACCGCCTCGTTGACCATGAACACGACGCGGTCGGAGGTCTCGGCGAAGCCGGCGAAGATCACGATCGCGCGCTTTCTGCGCGGCAGGGCCTTCATGGCCTTGAGCCCGTCGTAGTCCCTCTGCTCGCCCACCGGGCCGAAGCGGACATCGACCAGCGGCTCGATCACCTCGAGGCCGGGCCGCTCATCGCCGCCGGGGCTCGGCTGCACGGGCCCGCTGGGCTCCACCTGGACATCGGTCGGCGGGCCGCTCGCACCGTCGTCCCCGCCGTTGCCGCTGCGGCCCGCGCCCGGGTCGGCGGGCTCCGAGATCGCCGTCTGCTCGGCGATCTCGCGGTCCGAATACTGCTGCTTCGCGTCGAACGGGTTCTTGCGCTTGAGCTCGGCAAGGCGCTTGCGGTAGTCGCGGACGCCGAGCTCCTGCTCGGCCAGGACGGCCGGCGCCACCGCCGCCGCGTCCTCGGGCACCGCCCTGGGTGGGATGGCGGGCGCGGGCTCGGGGCTCGCCTTCATCAGCACCGGGATCGCGACGATCCCGGCCAGGAGCGCCACCGCGGGCAGGAGCAGGTGGCGGTCGCGCAGGTCGCGGTAGACGTCCTGGACGAACGCGGGCGGCTGCGGCAGCGACGCCCGGCGCCGCGCGGCCGGCTGCGCGTCGGCGGGCCGCGCCTCGGTCGCCGCCTCGGGCTCGGCGTGCGCGTCGTCGCCGGAGCGCTTGCGCGGCTTCAGCGCAGACAGCTTCGGCAGCTTGATCTCGGGGCCCTTGTTGATACGCGGGAGCTTCATGGCGTGGTGGAGGTAGTCGTGGTCGCGGTCGCCGGGGCCGGCGCGGTGGGCGTTGCGCCGCCCGTCAGGCCCTCGGAGCTGGGGACGATGTACGAGGTGAGCGTCAGCGTGACCTCGAGCTCGGGCGGGTCGCTTCTGCTCTCCGAGCTGGGCTTCATCGTGAAGCCGTCAACGGTGTAGAGGCGGCCGTTGACCTCGAGCTTGGCGCCGTCGTGGCGGACGAGGCGGTCGAGCGAGGCCATCAGGTCGGCCACGCCGAAGAAGTCGCCGGTGAGCGAGAGCTCGTGGCGCATGACCGGCAGCCCCGCCGGGCCAACCGTCGCCCCCAGGGGGAGGTTCGCGGCGGTCGCCTCGGTGGCGGTCGCCATCGTGGGCGTTGCCTCGGCGCTCTCCTCCGCCTCGGCCGCGCCGCCCTCGTCGCCGCCCTGCTCGGCGCCGTTCTTCTGGTTCTGATCGGTGGTCGTCTCCGCGGCCGCGGGCGCCTGCGCGGCGCCGTCGCCGCTGCTCAGCGTGAGCCCGTCAAAGCGGATCTTCGCCTTGTCGGCGAGGCCCTGGATCTGCACGATCATCGAAGCCGTATCCGAGTCGTCCGGCACCGCCTTGCCGAGCTCGACGAGGCTGCGGTAGCGGCTCTCGTAGGAGTCGCGCGCGGCGACCGCCTGCGCGACGGTGGCGCGCTGGGCGTCGAGCTCCCGCTGGACCTCGCTGATTTGAGCGTCGAGCTCGCCCGCCTGTTCGCGCTTCGGCGCGAGCACGAGGAACCAGAACGCCGCCGCCAGCCCGAGGATGACGAGCCCCATCAGGATCGCGCGATCGCTCGACTTCATCCTCATGGCTTCGCCACCCCCGCGACGACGTTCGCGTCCTTCTTGCCCTTGCCGCCCGCCTGGGTGCTCGCGGTCGCGGGCGTCGACCCGGGCTCAGTCTGAGGCTCCGCGGCCTCGGGCGCCGGCGCGGAGGCCGGGGGCGCGGCGGCGACGTTGTCGAACACCGCCTGCGCGTTGAAGGTCGCCGGCAGGTCGCGGCCGTAGCACGTCGCGCCCCCCTCGGCGTTGGAGCCGCTGCTCCCGCCCTCCTCGCGGACGGTGTCGCTGAGGCCGACGCGGGTCACGCCGTCGATGTCCTCGAGCGCTGCAATGAAACGCGCCACCGCCTCGTGGTCGCGGCCGCAGCCGGAGATCTGCAGGCTCGGGCCGAGGGTCCCGCCGTCCTCGCCGTTGCCGACGGCCTCGCCGGTGAGCTCGAGCAGCCACACGTCGTCCGGGATCACGAGGGCGAGCTCGCGCAGCACGCGCTCCCAGTCGAAGCGGCTGTCGGCGAGGCTGATGACGGTGAGCTCGCGGTTCTGCTGCATCGCGGCGAACTGCGCGTAGGGAGCCAGCGCCTGCGCCTCCGCCGCAACCGCGTCGCGTTCCGCCTCGAGCGCGGCGAGCCGCGACTCCTTCTCGGTGACGCTGTTGCTGAACAGGACCAGCGCGAGAACGGCCACGAGCGCGACGGCGAGCGCGCCGACGAGCGCGTACGCCACCGGGCCCCGGCGCAGGGGCGCGCGGTCGCCGCGGCGCTCCTCGGGCGGGATCAGGTTGACGGGGCGCATCGCGCTAGCGCTCCAGGGCGAGGCCGAAGGACAGGGTCAGGCGGGCGGCGGTGACGTCGTCGAGGTGGCCGAGCGCCGCGGGGCGCGACGTGGTGAACGGGTAGCCGAGGCTCTCCTGCAGGCGCTCGACGAGGCCGGGCAGCGTGGTCCCCGGGCCCGTGGCGACGGCGCCCTGGAGCGCGACCGCGCCCTCTTGGGCGTTGTAGTACTCGACCGAGACGCGGATCTCGTCGGCGAGCCGCGCCACGCCCTCCTCGAGCACCGCGCGCGCTCCGGCGACGTGCTCGGGGTCGCCCTCGATCTCCTCGACCGGCGCGGCGAGGCCGACGTGGGCCAGCCACTGCCGCGCGTGCTCGAGCGTGAGCTGGCGGCGCTCGGCGAGCCGCTGGGCCATGCCCTCGAGCCCGAAGGACGCCATGCGGGTGAACAGGCAGTTGCCCGCCTGCGCCACCGCGAGGTTGGTGACGTCGCCGAGGTGGCAGAGCAGCCACGCGGGCGCCTGCGGCTCACCCTCGCCCTCCCCGGCGAGGCGCTCCTCGTAGGAGGGCACGGCGGCGGTGAGCTGGGGGTCGTGGGCGAGCGCGCGCACGAGGCCGAAGGCGGCGACGTCGATGCCCACGGGCCGCAGGCCCGCGCCGCGCATCGCGGCGAGCATCTGGTCGATCATGTCGCGCCGCGCGGCCGCGGCGACGACGTCGATCTGCGCCTCGCCGGAGGCGCCCTGGCTGGTACCGATCACCTGCCAGTCGAGCACGGCCTGCTCGAGCGGCATCGGGATGCTGTCCTGGGCCTGGAAGCGGATCGCGGTCTCGAGCTGCTCCTCGTCGGCGATCGCCGGGAGCCGCAGCACCCTCACCGCGAGGCGCTGGTTCGCGATCCCGAGGCGCACGTTCTGGGAAAGCTTGTTCGCGGAGAAGAGCTCCTTGAGGGCCGCCGAGAGGCCCTCGACGTCGGCCACCTCGCCCTCGCGGAAGACCCCGGGCTCGAGCGGGGCGATGCCCTGGCCGACGACCTCGACGGAGCCGTTGGCGCGGACCTCGGTCGCCGCGATGCTGTCGGTGCCCACGTCGAGGCCGACGATCGACTTGGAGTTGGAGGAGGAGAGAAGTCCCATTTGCGTACCTCGCGCGCCCGGCGCGCTACCCCTCAATCGGCTTCGGGGCGCGATTCCTTGAGTCCTGAACGGCGCGTCAGGAGTCCGGGAAGAACTCGTCGAGGTACCACTCGACGGTCTCGTCCCCGAACCACAGGCCGACGATCCCGCCGAGCGCGAGAAACGGGCCGAACGGGATCGCCTGCTTGCGCCCGGCGGCGCCGTGGCGCGCCATGATCGCGACCCCGACCAGGGCGCCCGCCGCGAACCCGATCAGCACCGCCGGCGCGACCGCGCGCCCGAGGAAGAGGCCCATCATGGCCACGAGCTTCACGTCGCCCATCCCCATCCCGCGCGGGTAGGCGAGCACGACCAAGAGCAGCACGCCGCCCGCAATCGCCGCGGCGAGGAGGTGCCCGGGCAGCTCGTCGGGGTCGCCGACCGCAAGCAGCGCGAGCGCCGCGACCGCGCCCGCCCCCACGAGCACGTTGGGGATGAGCCGCAGGTCGAGGTCGGTGAGCGTGATCGCGACGAGCACCACGCAGAGCACGAGACCGAGGGCGAGCTCCCACCAGGGATCGGCGCCCAGGATCAGGTAGGTGGCGGCGAACAGCGCCCCCAGGCCGAGCTCGGCGAGCGGGTAGCGCGCGGAGATCCGCTCGCCGCAGTTGCGGCAGCGCCCGCGCAAAAGCAGCCACGAGATCAGCGGCACGTTGTCGCGCGCCGCGATCCGCCCGCCGCAGTTCGGGCAGCGCGAGCGGCCGCTCACCCACCTCTCGCCGCGGGGGATCCGGTGGGCGAGCACCGTGACGAAGCTGCCCAGGACAGCACCGACCACGAACAGGACGACGGCGATCACGAGCGGCCCCTTCTTATCAGCCCGTGAGCGATCCGAACTCGAGAAGCTTGTCCGTGCGGAGCTGGAGGCGGCTCTGGAAGCTCGGATGGTCGTACATGAACTCCAAGCCGCTCCCCGGCTGGGTGCCGGCCTTGCGGACCATCAGCGAGACCCCGATCTGGCTGTCGCGGGGGAGCACCTCGGGGATGAGCTGCCCGGAGGTGTTGACCCCAAGGAAGTCGAGCGGGATCGAGAGCTTGGTCCACTCCTGCGGCCACGGGTTCTTCTTGCAGCGGAAGTACGTGAGCCGCAAGAGCTCGCCCAGGGGGTTCACGCCCCGGTCGCACTCAAGGCCGCCCTCGGTCGGCGGGTTGGTGCGCCCGGTGAGGCCGAGGGTGTTGATCAGCGGGACGTCGAGCTCGAGCTCGATCAGGCTCAGCTCAAGCCCGATGCACCCGACCAGCGGCAGGCAGACCTGCGGTGGCGTCTTGGTCAGGTCGATGATCCCGAGGTCGAGCTGGATGCAGCCCAGCAGCGGCAGGCAGAGCTGCTTGGGCAGCACCGAGACCTGGACCTTCTGGCGGATGAAGACCGAGACGCAGATCTCGCCGGGGTGCACGGCGCCGTTGATCGTCTTCGTCCACAGATCGAGCGTCCCCTGCCCGAGCAGCACGCCGCCCTGGTTGCGGATCGGCGGCGAGAGCCAGGTGTGGACGCGCGCGTACTTGTTGGGATCGCCGCCGACCAGCGTCAGCAAGCCGTCCAGCGGGTCGGGCGTGCCCAGCACCGGCTGGACGATGCCGTTGACCAGGTTGAGCACCGGCTGCAAAAGGCAGCTGTCGGTCGTGGCCCAGGGCATCTGCAGCCCGATGTCCGGCTCTGCCCCCGCATCCGCGGGCTCGAGCTCGGTGGCGTAGTCGTAGGTCGGCTCGTCGACCCCGCCCCACGCCGGCGCCTCGGGGAAGAGCAGGTCCGGCGCGCCCGCGCTGTTGCCCGTCTTGTGGCCGTCGCGGCAGCGGCCGCGGGTGTTGTGACCGAGGTGGTCGCCGGTGATCGGCTGGCGCTCGGAGTAGCTGCACGGGGTGTCGGTGAGCCAGAGCTCAGCCACCTGTCCCTCGACGGGGTCGCCGGGCGGCGGCGGGTTGTCCTCGGGGGTGACCTCCGTGTCGACGACCTCGCCCTGCACCTCCTGGTAGCTGCGCCCGGTCGCCACCGCGTTGTCGTCGAGCTTGGCGGCGATCGTCACCCGCTTCGCGAGCCCCTCACCGCACGACTCGCTGCCCCCGGTGGTGGAGCAGTCCGCGTCCGTCCAGGTGACGTAGCGGTAGATCTCCCCCTTGATGTCGCCGATGGCGAACGGCTCGGGCCCCGGATCGACCTTGCCCAGCGACACCGGGTCGCCGCTGCCCGGGACCGTGCTGCCGTTCACGACGAGCGGCTCGCCGTCGAAGGTCGAGTGCTGGATGCGCTGGCCCGGGTGGTTCGGGTCGCCGGAGGACTCGGGCGCGGTGGTCAGCGCGATCTGCTGGTAGGGAAGCGCGCGGACCTCCTCGAGCTCGGCCTGCAACCGGTTGTTGAGCGCCTGACTCTGCTCGGCCCGGAAGTTCGACCGCGCCGAGGTGTCGACGAGCTGCAGCAGCGCGAGCGAGCTCAGCGCGAGCAGCAGCGCCGCCACCACGCCCTCGACCAGCGTGATGCCGTCCTCGGCGCGCAGGCGCCGAGCCGCGCGCGCGCAGCGGTCGCGGACGAGGCGCTCCGCCCTCATGCCTGCGGCGCCTCCGGGTCGTTCTCGATCAGGTTGCGCAGGTGCACGCCGTCGCGGAAGGTGACCGCCTCGGCGCCGTCGACCTGCGGGTAGGAGAGCTCGACCTCCACGTAGCCGGGGTTCACAGCGGTGGGCTGCGCCTCGCAGCCGCCGAGCTGGCCCACCTCGCAGTAGCTGAAGACCTCGTCGGTGCGCAGCCCGGTGACGATGATCTCGGCCGTGCCGCCCGCGGGAATCCGGCTGCACGAGCCCCCCTCGCAGGTGTAGGTGACGGCGCACGGCGTCGGCTCGCCGGCCGGCCAGTCGCAGTCGGCGCTCCGGGCGTAGGTGGTGAGCGTGAGCTCGGTCGCGGTGGCGACCTCCACGGACTCGCCCTGGCGGAGCTCGCGGGTGAGCATCTCCAGCATCGCGCGCCCCTGCTGGATCTGGGAGGAACGCTCGGCCGACTCGGGCTGGGCGCGCACGACGATCTGCAGGAGCGTCATCCCGCCGGCCGCGACCACCAGGCCGATCATGAGCGCGACGAGGAGCTCGGTGAGCGTGTACCCGTCCTCACGTCGCAGCCGCGCCCACATCCGTTCACGGGCGACATCCATCAGCACCCCTGGTCCGGTGCGCCGCTCGGCGGATCGGTGGCGGTGCACTCGATGAACGTCCCGGGCTTGTAGCCGGTGAAGTACTGGCTCTCCGTCCCCGGCAGCTCGAACTCGGAGGCAAGGTTGCTCGCCGTGATCCTCGAGTTCTGCGCCACCGAGATCGACTTGCCGGCGATCGCGCCGCATACGTATGCGTTCTGCGCGAGGGAGACCGCGCTGCGCGGCGCATACAGCACGAACTGCTGGCTGCACGGGCCGGGCGCCTGTGTGTTCTGCGCGAGCTCGATCGAGGTCGGGATCGCGTCGGAGCCGACGAACAGCAGCGCCAGATTGACCTGCGAGCCCCCGCTCGCCTGGATGCTCGAGTTCTGGTTCATCTTGAGCTGCGTGGTCGCGCTCGTGAACCCGCAGTTCTCAGGCGCGTCGAAGTAGATGCGCACCTGGGCGCCGGAGACGACGAAGATGTTCGTGTTCTGCTTGGTCTCCAGGCGGCAGAGGCTGTAGTTGGCGCCGCCGAGCGTGATCGACACGTTCTGGTTGAGCGTCAGCGTGCGCGCGACCGGGTCCCAGTCGACGCGGCTGCGGTTGCCGCTGACCGTGTCGCCGCCCGTCTGGCCGTTCACGGCCTTCGTGATCCGGTCGTTGTCGTTGACCTGCGCGACGTCGCCCTGGTTCACCGGGGTGAGCTCGGACCAGCCGTGGGTGATCGGGCAATCGATGTTCGGCTCGGGGGGCTTGACGGTGCCGCTGGGCCCGACCTGCACGTTTCCGCCGGTGCAGTTGATCACGGAGTTCGGGGTGCCGGCCTGCGTCACGTCGCCGTTCGTGGCCACGCTGGCCGTGATCTGCGTGTTCGCCCCCTGCGTGACGTAGTCCAGGCCGATCACGCTGTGCTCCGTGAACGGCTTCTTGCCGCCGAGCGTGCTCTGGGCCGAGGTCGCATGCGCGAGGACGCGGCGCGTGACGCCGTCGACGGTGCCGGCCGAGACGATCTCGAGCTCGGTCGGGGTCGGGCGGACCCAGTAGAGGTAGCGGCCCTCGGGGTCGGCGACCGGCGCCGCGCACCAGCCGTCGGTGCGCTGGCCGTGCGGGGTGACCGGGCGGCATAGCTCGGCTCCGTTGTTGGTGCCGATCCGGTTGTAGCGCAGCAGCGCGTTCTCCACCCCGTCCTCGGCGGCGGCCAGCGCCGCCTTCGTGTTCAGGTCGCGCGTGGCGCCGGACTGGGCGCCCATCGAGGCGACGACCGCGGCGGAGCCCACCGCGAACGCCGCGACGAGCACGGCGAGCACGGTCGGGATGGCGAACCCCTCCTCGCACCTGACCCTGCGGACCCTGTGTGTGATCGCTTCAAACACCATCCCCCCTATCGGCACGGAAGCGTGTTGGTTTGAACCCTCGTGTGGTTCGAGACGCACATTCCGGGGACGCCCCCAGAACGAAAAAGGGGCGGCCCCCCGGGGCCGCCCCTCGCTTGCGCAGGTTGCGTCAGGCGACTAGTCGCCCCACGTGCCGCTTGACGGACAGCCGGCCTCGCCCGCCGTCTCGCACTCCAGCAGGGTTGTGCCGTCGGAGTTGCGAGTGATCGAGAACGTGTTGCCCGTCTCCGACTCAGCGGTCACCGTGTACGAGTCATCGGTCGCCGACACGTTGATCACGCGATCGGTGAGCGTCTGCTCGATGTTGACCAGGGCGTTGACGGTCGCGCCGTCGTAGCTGCCGCCGTTGTCGGTGGCGTACGTCTCGATCGCGGTCTGCGCCGTACGAGCGGCCGACTTGGCGTCGGCGTCACGCGCCTTGTCGCGCTGGTTGAAGAACGACGGAATCGCGATCGCGGCCAGCAGGCCGAGAATCAGCATCACGACGAGGAGCTCGACGAGCGTGAAACCGCCCTCGCCGCGCGCCCTCTCACGGAGCTTCTGGACCATGGGTACCCTCCTGTGGGACCTAGTGTTCGCCATCGCTCCGTTAGCCCTAACCCTGGAGGTCCGGGGAACCCCGGTGGCAGCCCGGCTGTCTTCCGTCGGGAAGACCCGTGGCTTTGCGTCACCACCTCGCGGTGGGTTTGCCTTTGGCACCGGAGCGTTGGCCTTACTCATCGCACCCTACATCGGTGCGGGGCGAGGAACCCTTTAGGCCCCTAGGGGGAACATTCGTCCAGTCTGGGTGATGCCCCCTAGTACGTACATCGGGTCAGGTTGAGTCAATGGCCGCGCGACGCCTCGTGATCATCATGATCGTCCTCCTGATCGCCTCGTCGATCGCGGCGGCGCTCGCGCCCCAGCCGCCCCGCGACCAGCAGCAGGAGACCACGCCCGCCACTCCCCCGCCCGCCCCGGAGGCGCTTGAGCCGGCGGCGGCCGCGCGCGGCGAGCTCGTGCGCGCCCGCGTGGTGGGCGGCGACGAGCCCGCGCGCGTGCGGGCACGGGCCGGTGATCAGCTCCAGCTCACGGTCATCTGGGATGAGGTCGCAACCCTGGAGATCGCCGGCATCGGCGAGACCGCGGACGTCGGCCCGAGCTCGCCCGCCCACTTCGACGTCCTGCTCAATGACCCCGGCCGCTACCGGGTGGTCCCACTGGACGACCCCGAGCGCACGCTCGCGACGATCAACGTCCGCCCCCGCACCCCCGGCGATTGAGTTTCCTCGTCCAGGAGACGAGAAACCTCGATCACGTCACGTGCGCGCCGCACGTGCTCGAGTTTCCTCGTCCAGTAGGCGAGAAATCTCGATCACGTCACGTGCGCGCCGCACGTGCTCGAGTTTTCTAGTCCCTGAGACGAGAAATCTCGATCACGTCACGGGGGGCCCGCCGGTGATCGAGTTTTCGAGTCCCTGGGACGAGGAAAGTCGATCACGACAGCAGGCGGAGGACGGCGGCCTCGATCCGCTCGCGGCGGGCGAACCCCGGAGCGCCGTTCAGCCGCTTGAGCGTGCGGGCGATCGTCCTGCCCTTCTCGAAGCGCTCGATCACCCGCGGATCCACGTAGGAGTCGCGGCAGACCGCCGGCGTGTTACCGAGGACCTCGGCGACATCGTCGATCGCGGCGCCGATCGCCTGCTGGGGATCGTCGTCGCCCGCGCGCGAGGCGAGGTTCACCGCGGCCAGCACGGTCGCGTTCCAGGTGCGGAAGTCCTTGGCGGAGAACTCCTCGCCGACGAGCCCCTTCAGGTGCTCGTTGAGCTCGTCCGCGCGGACGTCGTTCCACTCCCCGCGGCGCGGCCTGCAGGCCAGCAGGCGGGCGTCCGCGGGGGCGCGCCGGCGCCGCAACGCGGCGACCGTCGGCAGGACGAGCTGGTCCTCGACCTGCTGCGTGCGCTGCAGGCCGCCCTTGGCGATGAAGTCGAAGTGGATCGCGCCGCCGCGGATCCGCACGTGCTCCTTGCGGAGCGTCGTCAGCCCGAAGCTCTCGTTCTCCTCGGCGTAGGAGTCGCCGCCCACGCGGAAGAGGCCGATGTCGAGCAGGCGCACCGCGCACGAGAGCACGCGGTCGCGCACCAGCCCGTCGAGCCCGAGCCCCGCGGCCAGCCGCTTGCGCACGGCCGGCATCGCGGCGCCGAACTCGAGCAGGCGCTCGAACTTCTCCCGGTCGCGCCGCTCACGCCAGGCGGGGTGGTACAGGTACTGGCGCCTGCCCGCCGCGTCGGTGCCCACGGCCTGGATGTGCCCGCCGGGCTCGTCGCAGATCCACACGTCCTCCCACGCGGGCGGGATCGCGAGCGCGCGGATGCGCTCGAGCTCCGCCTCGTCGCGGATCAGCTCGCCGCTCGCGTCGTGGTAGCTGAACCCCCGCCCCCGCCGCACCCGGCGGATGCCAGGGTCGTCGGGATCGCTTCTTCTGGTTCGCATCCGGCCGCTTCTCCCCCGCAGCGCGGGAACCTCAGTCGTCGTTCGCCTCTTGCTGGCGTTTGGAGAGAGCTTCCTCGTCCTGGCCGGGGTTGCCCATCGGCCCGCCGTCCTCGCCGGGCGTGGGCTCCGGCTCCCCCGGCTCGCTGGGTCTCTGGGTGCCGCGCTCGTCGCGCTCGGGCTCGTCGTTGGTGCGCTCGTCGTTCACGGCCGGCGGATTCCCCCGCCCCGGCCCGCGAAACGCGGCACCTACGCCGCGGCGCGGGTCCCGAGCTCAGCGGCGAGCTCTGAGCGTGTGATGTAGCCGCTCTCCACGAGCGCCTCGCCCGCCACCTCGTGCACGGCGCGCCGCTCGGCTGGCGTGAGCGACTGGCGCCACCCGCCCGGCGTCGCGGAGCGCGCCTCGGAACGCTCGCCCTTCTGGAAGCGCGGCAGGCGGTTGAAGTCGTGCCGCTCGGCGATCCGCTCGAGCTCTGAGTCGTCGGGGGCGATCCCCACGGCCCGGCAGATCCGGCGCAGCTCCTGCGGCGTGTAGCGGAGCAGATCCTCGTAGCGCACGAGCACGCGCCGGTCGGGGTCGTGCGCGCGGAAGGCGGCGTGCACGAGGCGCGTCCGGTAGGCCCACACGCTGGCCTGCCAGCGCACGAACGCCTCACGGCCCTCCTCGGCGAGCGGGAAGGCGCCCTCCTGCTGAGCCCAGCTCCCGTCCTGGTAGGCGGCGATCCACGAGTCGACGACGTCGCGCCCGTCGCGCAGGAGGAAGATCAGCCGCGAGCGCGGGAACAGCGAGAGCAACAGCTCGGCCGCCTGCGAGCCGGGTTCCTTGACGAACACGAGCGGCTCGCGCTCGCCCTCGCCGGCCGCCTGCGCCGCGAACCGCGCCTCGATCAGCTCGCGAAGCTTCGGCCGCCAGACCGCGGCGAAGCGGTCGGCGAAGAAGTACCCGGGCTTGGACCGCTTCACCTGGTCGAGCGTGGTGAGCTCGGGCTCGGCCTCGGCAGCCGCCCACGCGAGCGGGATCGGCCGCCAGACGCCGAGGTGGTGCCCCAGGTGCGGGTCGTCGACCGCCACCGCGTGAGGCAGGTCGGCCAGCATGCGCAACAGCCAGGTGCTGCCGCTGCGGGAGGACCCGAAGATCCACGCCAGCCGCTCCTGCGGGACGTCGGGCAGAGATGCCTTGCCGAGATCCGGGGAGCCGTTCGCCATGGATCCCTCCATTCGTGCGCCCGCCTACCCCCGCAGCGCCGGTTCTAATCCCAATTCGCGCCGCAATTTCCGCGCGTTGCGCACCGCGAACGCCTCCCAGTCGTTGTTGAAGTAGGCGAACACCGTGGCGCGCTCACGCCACTCGGACAGCCGCTGCGCCCAGCGCTCGATCTCGGCCGGCGAGTAGTTGCCGCGCCGCCCCCGGCGGCCGCGGTGGAGGCGGACGAAGGTCCAGTCCGCGGTGAGCTCGCGCAGCTGGAAGGGCCGCTCGGGGTCGTCGCCGATCACGAGCGCCGCGCCGTGGCGCGCGAGCAGCGCGAGCACGTCGTCGCAGAACCAGCTCGCGTCGCGGAACTCGAAGCCGTGGCGGCCCCTGGCGCGCTCGGTGATCACCGCGAGCGCGTGCTCCAGGCGGGCATCGTCGCGGCGGAAGTTCGCGGGCAGCTGCCACAACACGGGGCCGAGCTTCGGCGAGCTCCGCAGCGGCTCGAGACGCTCGAGGAACCGCTCGAGCCCGCGCTCCAGATCCCGTAGCCGCTTGATGTGGGTCAAATACCGGCTCGCCTTGACCGCGAAGGTGAAGCCGTCGGGCGTCGCCTGCACCCAGCCCGCCACCGCCTCGACCGATGGCAGGCGGTAGAAGGTGTTGTTGACCTCGACCGTCTCGAACTCCTCCGCATAGAGGCGCAGCCACTCGCGCTGGGGCACGCCCTCCGGATAGAGAACGCCCCGCCAATCCCGGTACATCCACCCCGAGCAGCCGACCCACACGGGCTTCACGGCGTCACGTCCCGCCCCGGTCGAGCGCCCCTGAGGGCGGCGAGGTCGCGCTCCAGATCCGCGCGGGAGGCCGGCTCCGGCTGCGGCTTGGGGGTGCCATCGCCCTGCGGATGCCCCCGCGCCGAAGCCGGAAAACCGCGCGCTTGGGCCTAGTCGAAGCTGAACGGCGGGTAGCGGTCGGTCACCAGGGCGAAGGCGTAGCCCTGAACCCGGTTGCTCCAGCGCAGCGTGCCCTCGGCGTAGTCGAAGAGGCCGCGCGGGTAGCGCCCGGTGAAGAGGATCGCGAACCAGGCGATGATCGCGGCGATCCACAGGCCGATGAACAGGATCAGCAGCACCACGAGGTGCGGCAGGATCAAAAGCCACTTGATCAGCGGCAGGAAGCGGTTCAGGTCCCGCTCGGCGTCCGGGTAGACGTAGTCGAGCCGCACGGACTGGTGCTCGTCGGTCGACGGGTAGCGGTCGTCCATCAGCAACAGGTAGGCGAACACGCGGTTCTGGAAGCGCCGCATCTCGAGCCCGAAGTCGAACCACCACCGCGGGTACTTCCTGCGGAACAGGATCATCAGGATCGTCGGCAGCCACAGCGCGCTCAGGGCGCTGCCGAGCAGGGCGAGGATCACCCAGATCGGGATCGCCATGAAGATCCGGAAGAACGTGGTCAGACGGCTGAGCTGGCGGTCGGGGTAGTCGACCGCGAACGTGACCGGATAGGGCTCCATTGCCTACTCCTCCCTCTCGGTTGCGGGCGCGAGGCCGAGCGGATCGGCGCCGGCGCCGCGCGCCAGCACCATGACGGGGCAGTGCGCGGCGTCGACGACGCCGGCCGCCGTGCTCCCCAGCACCACGCGGCGCACGGGGCCATAGCCCCGCGAGCCGAGCAACAGCAGGTCGAGCTCGCTGGACGCCTCGACGAGCTCGCGGATCGCAGACCCGCGGCGGATGCGCCCGTCGACGGGCAGGTTGGGAGGGACCGCCTCCAGCGCCTCGTTCAACAGCGTCTGCTTGGACTCGACCTCGTACGCCTCCCAGTCGCCCGCGCTCATCACGGCGAGCGCGGCGCCGTATCCCATCGGCGCGGGTTCGGCGACCGTGGTGATCGCAAGCCGCGCGTGGAAGCGCTCGGCCAGCGCGATCGCCGCCTGGAGCGCGGCCCGCGACTCGTCCGAGCCGTCGTAGGCGACGCCCAGCCGGAGCAGACGGTGCTCCTCCTCGGCGCCGTACCCGCGCGGCGCGACCGCGACCGCACATGGCGCCCCGTTCAGCAGGTTGTCGCCGACGCTCCCGCGCAGGACCCGGCCGAGCGGCCCCTTGTGGGTCGAGCCGACGACGATCACCCCGGCCTGGTGCTCGAGCGCCAGCAGGTACAGCCCGCGCGCGGGCGAGCGGTTGGCGATGAGGTCGATCTCGGTCTCGGCGCCGCGCATGCGCTCGGCAGCGACGCGCTCGAGCCGCTCCCGCGCGTCGGCGAGCACCTTCTCGTCCGGCCGGCCCGCGAGCCCGGGGCCGAACGGGACCACCGTGGTCAGCACGGAGCGGTAACCGAGGGAGTTCGCGAGGAGGCGCCCGAGCGCGACGGCGTCGTCACCCTGCGGCGTCCCGTCGTATCCGATGATCAGCTTGCTGGACACGCTGATGGGTCGGAGCCTATGACCTGCGGCGGTCGCCTGCACCCGCGGATAGCCACGAACGGCATCCGAGGTTTACCCTGAGGGGCGATGGCCGAGCCGCCCCCGCGCAAGCGCGTGCTCGTCGCCGGCGGTGGATTCGCGGGCCTAGAGACAACTCTCGCGCTCCACCACCTCGCCGGGGACCTGGTCGACGTGGCGCTGCTCGCGCCGGATCCCGAGTTCGTCTACCGCCCGCTGCTCGTCGAGGAGCCGTTCACGCAGCGCCCGCCCGAGCGCCGTGAGCTCGCGCCCATCCTCCGACAGCTCGGCTGGCGCTACGCGCGCGACGGCCTCGCGCGCGTCGACGTCGACGCGCACACCGTCGAGACCACCGCCGGACAGACGCTCCCCTACGACGCGCTCGTGGTCTGCGTGGGGGCGCGGGCGCGGCCCGCGTACCAGCGCGCCACCACGCTGACCGAGCACATGATCGAAGCGCCGTCGGTGGACGAGCTACTGCGCGGCGGCCCGGACCAGGGACGGGACCGGATCGCCTTCGTCGTGCCCCCGGGGGTCACCTGGTCGCTGCCCGCGTACGAGCTCGCCCTGCTCGCCCGCCGCCGCGCCGACGACCTCGGCGTGGATCCCGAGCTCGTCGTGCTCACCCCGGAGGACGCGCCGCTCAGCATCTTCGGGCCGCTGGCGAGCGCCACGGTCGAGCGCCTGCTCGTGGCCCGGCGGATCGAGACGCACTGCAACGTCCACGTCGTCGAGGAAGCCGACGGCTTCCACGTGGTGCCGGAGCGCACGCGTCTCGAGGCGCGCGCCGTGATCGCGCTCCCGCACCTCGAGGGCCCCGCCGTTCCGGGCCTCCCCGCCGACGAGTCCGGGTTCATCCCCATCGACGACCACGCGCGCGTCCCCGACGCCCCGGATGTCTACGCCGCGGGCGACGGCACGACCTTCCCGGTGAAGCAGGGCGGGATCGCGACGCAGCAGGCCGACGCGGCGGCCGAGCACATCGCGGCGAGCGCCGGCGCCGATATCGAGCCCAAGCCGTTCGAGCCGGTCCTGCGCGGCAAGCTCTTCACCGGATCGGAGTCGATCAACCTGCGCCAGAAGCTCACCGGCGGCGCCGGCGAGGGCGAGGCCTCCTACGACTACCTGTGGTGGCCGCCCCACAAGGTCGCCGGCCGGTACCTGCCCGCGTTCCTCGGCCTGGCGACGGCCCCGCCCTCGCCCGACATCGACCCCTCCTCCCTGCTGGTCGACGTCGAGGTCTCCTTCCCCCACACCTGGCACGCGGAACCTGGCGGACCGAAGCGCGGCCCGCGCTACACGCGCTAGCGGCGTCAGAGCCCGAAGGTCGCGGGGCTCGCGTCGCGCGGCAGCACGAGCAACGGGCTCGGGCAGTGGTGCATGAGGCGGTGCGTGACGCCCCCGAGCAGCGCGCGGCGCAGCGGCCCGTGGCGGCGCGAGCCAACGATCATCAGGTCGAGCTCGGCGGCCGCCTCGGCGAGGGCCAGGCCCGCGTCGCCGTGCGCGAGCCGCGAGCTCGCGCGAACCCCCTCGGGAACCTCGGCGAGGTAGCGATCCAGCACCTTCTGCATCGCATCGGCGACCGCCTCCTGGTAGGTCGCGCTTTCGTACAGGGCGGGCGGCGTCATGTGCCCGAAGTCCGGCGGTTCTACGACCGCGACCGCGAGCAGCTCGGCGTCGAGGCGCTTCGCGAGCGCGCCGGCGACCGCCATCGCCGCGTCCGACTCCTCGGAGCCGTCCACGCCCACGCCCAGGCGGCGAAACTGCGCGGGCTCGGAACTCGAGTAGCCGTGCGGCGCGACGAGGATCGGGCAGGGCGCGCCGGTGAGCAGGGCGCTGCCGACGCTGCCCAGCAGGATGCGGCCCAGCGCGCCGTGGTGCGCGGAGCCGATCACGATGCCAGCGGGTTCGACCTCCTCTGCGTAATCGTGCAGGGCGGCGGCGGGCGAGCTGCCGGCGATCACCGCGAACTCGGCGCCCTCGCCGGCGAGGTGCTCGCCGGCCGAGCGGGCGAGGGCCTCGCGCTGCGCCTCGAGCGCCCGCTCGAACTCCTCCTCGGTGAACATGTAGCTCGCCGCCGAGACGGCCGTGACGACGAGCAGCTCGAGCCCGAGCGCCTGGGCGAACGCCTCGCCCAGCACGAGGGCCTCGCCGCCGCGGTCCGATCCGTCGTAGCCGACGACGAGCTTGCGCGCCACGGTCAGCCGCTCCCCGCCCCGGTTCGCGGCCAGGGGCGCGACGGGCCCGCGGGCTCAACCCGGACGCGCGCGTCGGCGATCACGGCGCCGTGGGGGCCCGCGATCACCGGGTTGAGGTCGAGCTCGGCGATCTCGGCGTGGGCCTCCACCATCGCGCTCGTGCGCAAGAGCAACTCCTCGACCGCGCCGACGTCGGCCGGCGGCGCGCCTCGGTAGCCGGTGAGCAGCGGATACATCTGCAGGGAACGGAGCATCTCGCGCGCGTCGTAGCGTGTCAAAGGCGTGAGCCGGACGGCGACGTCGCTGCGCAGCTCGGCCTCGGTGCCGCCCGTGCCGCAGGCGACGACGGGCCCGAAGGTCTCGTCGAGCACGACGCCGACGAGCAGCTCGACCCCCGCGGGGATCATCTCCTGAACGAGGAAGCGCTCGGCGTGCAGGCCCGCGCGCTCGAGGCTCGCCTCGATCCGCGCGGCGGCGGCGCGGACGTCGTCGGGGTCCCGCAGGTCGAGCTCGAGCGCGCCGAGGTCGGTCTTGTGGACGATGCCCGGGCCCTCGGCCTTGAGCGCGACCGCGGTGCCGAGCTCCCGCGCCGCCTCGACCGCGGCGTCGGCGTCCAAAACCAGGCGCGAGCGCGCGAGCGGCAGCCCGTGGGCGCTGAGCAGGGCCTCCAGGCGGTCGAACCCGAGCCACTCCCGGCCCTCCTCCAGCGCCTGCGCGAGCGTCGCCGCCGCCTCCTCCGTGCGCGCGTCCGCGAACCGCACGGGCGGCTCGACCGGCCGCGCGCGCCAGCGCACGTGCTCGTGCACGCGGGCGAGCGCGACGGCCGCGCTCTCGGGGAAGGCGTAGGTGGGGATGCCCTCGGTCGCCTCGCCCGAGGCGTGGTCCTCCGGCGACATGAAGACCGCCTGCAGCGGGATCTCGCGGGGCAGCTCGGCGGCTGCCTCGCGGACGGAAGCGGCGACGTCCTCCGAGCGGGTCAGCAGGGGGCGCACGAAGATCACGATCAGCGCGTCGATGCCCTCGGAGGCAGCCATGATCCTGATCGCCTCGCGGTACTGGTCGGCGGTCGCCGTGGCGATCATGTCGACGGGATTGGCCACGGAGGCCTCCGCCGGCAGCAGCTCGCGCAGCCGGTTTGCCGTCTGCTCATCGAGCGGCGGGACCGAGAGGCCCGCCGCCTCGCAGGCATCGGCGCACATGATCGCGGGGCCGCCCGCGTTGGTGAGGATGCCGACCCGGTTGCCTTCCGGCAGCGGCTGGTTGGCGAGCAGCGCGGCGACGTCGAGCAGCTCGGCGAGCGTGTCGGTGCGGATCACGCCGGCCTGCCGGAAGAGCGCGTCGACGGTCACGTCCGAGGCGGCGAGCATCGCGCCGGTGTGCGAGCTGGTCGCCCGCGCGCCGGCCCGCGAGCGCCCACTCTTCACCGCGACGATCGGCTTGCGCCGTCCCACGCGGCGGGCGACGCGCGCGAAGCGGCGCGGGTTGCTGAACGACTCGATGTAGAGGAGCGCGACGTCGGTGCGTTCGTCCTCGTGCCAGTACTCGAGCAGGTCGTTGGCGGTGATGTCGGCGCGGTTGCCGAGCGAGGCGAAGGCGGAGATGCCGAGCCCGCGCTCCGCGGCGAACTCGATCAGGGCGAGGCCCATCGCGCCGCTCTGGGACGCGAAGGCGACGTTCCCGGCCGGCGGCACCCTGGGCGCGAACGTCGCGTTGAACGGCGCCTCGGAGGTGAGGCTCATCACCCCGAGGCAGTTCGGGCCGATCATGCGCATGCCGGAGGCGCGGCAGACCTCGAGCAGCTCGCGCTGGCGCTCGCGCCCCTCCTCCCCGGTCTCGCCGAAACCAGCCGAGATCACGATGATTCCGCGCACGTCATGCGCCGCGCACTCGCGGGCGACGTCCAGCACGCGCGGACCGGGAACGGCGATCACCGCGAGCTCGACCGGCCCGGGCACGTCACCGACCCGTGGGTAGGCGCGCAGGCCCTCGACCTCACGGGCCTTGGGATTGACCGGGTAGATCGGCCCGGGGAAGCCGGAGGCCGCGACGTTGTGGATGATCTCGCCGCCGACGGTGCCGCGATGGCGCGAGGCCCCGATCACGGCGATGCTTTCGGGCGCCAAGAAATGCCGCGCCGCGGCGGCCGCCGCGATTGCCTCGCGCTGCTGGAAGCGGGCGCGCGCGTCGTCGCTGAACTCGGTCGGCAACTCGATGTGGATCGACCCCGGCTCCGAGGAGAGCTCGACGGGAAAGCCGCTCTCGCGGAAGACCTCGATCATGCGGTGGTTGTGCGGCATGACCTCGGCCTCGAGCGTCTCGACGCCGACGCCCCGCGCGGCCTCGGCGAGGTGAGCGAGCAGGATCGTGCCGAGCCCCTGGCCCTGCAGCTCGTCGGCGACCGCGAACGCGACCTCGGCGCGGTCGGGCGCGGTGCGCGCGTACATGCCGTGCGCGAGGATGCGCCCCTCGGCGCCGCGGGTCGCGATCAGCGCGAATCGGTCGACGTAGTCGATGTCGCGGGCGAGCGCCTCGGCCTTGTTCGGCGCGATCGCCCCGGTGAAGAAGCGGAAGATCCGGGCCTCCTCGGAGAGTCCCTCGAACAGCGCCTGGATCCCCTCGGCGTCCTCCGGGCGCACAGGCCGCACGCGGACCGTCGAGCCGTCGCGGAGCATGACGTCCGCCTCGAGGTGTGCCGGGTATGCGGTTGCCACCGTGGCTCTCCTTACGGTTATTGTCGACGCCCGCCCTGGCTTGGTCCATGCCCGGTCGGCTGGCGGCTCAACCGTTCAGGGTGTGATGGGATCCGGCGCCGAGGCGTAGTGGGGGCATGAGCAATACACGGATCTTCAAGCGCACGGCGCTTGCAACGTCGGTGGTGGCAGCCGCGGTCGCCCTCGGGATCGCGCTCCCGAAAAGCGCGAGCACGGAGCCCACGCAGGGCAACGGCAAGGCCCTCTTCGGCCGCGCGTGGGTGGCGAAGTCGGTGACGAAGAACGGCGAGGGCAAGCCGCTCGCCGAGGGCACCCGGCTCGTCCTGCGGCTGCGTCACGGGCGCAAGGCGGACCGCGCGCGCTGGGACGCGGGCTGCAACGACTTCAGCGCGCGGGTGAACGTCGACGGCGATCGCCTGCGGTTCAGCCGTGTGATCCAGACGATGATGGGCTGCGAGCGCAAGCTGATGCGCCAGGAGAGCTGGATCGCGCGCTTCCTCGGCTCCGATCCGCGCTGGCAGCGCGAGGCGGGCAAGCTGATCCTGCGCCGTGGCGGCAACGCGATCGAGCTCAAACGCCGCCCGCGCAGGGGCGTGGTCGGGCCGACCGTGGCCGAGCGCATCGACGCGATCGTCCCGGTCATCGTCGGGTAGGGGTCGCCTTGCCGGGGGGCGCGACGGCGCCTACGCTCGGTGCCGCATGCCCCCCGCAGCGCCCCGAGCCCGAGCGGCCAGGGCCGCGGGCGCGCTCGTCGCGGCCGCGGTCGCGCTCGCTGGAGCCGTGGCGGGCCCCGCGTCCGCATACCGCGCGCCGCCGCCGGACCCAGGGTTCGAGTACATCCTCGACGGTACGGAGGCGGGCTCGGCCGCATCTTTCGACCAGTGGGTCTACGTGAGCTACGCGGGCCCCGCGTCGAGCGCCCAGGACCGCTGGCTGATCGACGCGGCGACGGGCGCCGTCGACCCGAACGGCACTCCGCTCGGAGCGCTCTGGTACGCGCGCAGGCCGTTCGGGAACGCGACCCTGCGGCTCGAGTTCGCGGTGGCGGACACGCCCTCGGCGACGCGCAACGGCGGCGTCATGGTCAGGGCACCCGGGGATCCTCGCCTCTATGTCGGCCCCAACTGCGCGCGGGTCACGCCGCCCTTGTTCGGTGACCCGCTCGGGCTGCGCGGTGGGCCTGCCGACACGGGTGAGCCGCAGATGCGCTGCGGCCATGAGATCCAGGTCAACGAGACGCTCACGGGCGGGGGACCGGAGCCCTCGACCGATGCGCGCAAGACCGGCTCGGTCTACGGGTTCGCGGACCTGAACGCGGCGCAGTCGCGCACGTATGAGCGCCTCGAGAAGGGCGTCTGGCACGAGCTGGAGATCCGCATGATCGGCCAGCAGTTCACGGTGCTGATCGACGGCGTGGTCGTGAACCAATTCGACAACGCACTGCCGCGGCTCGCCTCGCGCGCCGGCGATCTGCCCACGGCCGCGCGCCAGCAGCCCGCGGGCTACGTCGGCCTGCAGTCCCACGGCGGCACCGACCGCATCCTCTACCGGGAGGTCCAGGTGCGCGAGTACGCGGAGGCCGAGATCCCGGAGGCGATCGAGCCGCCGCACGTCGCGGGCCGCGCGGAGGTCGGCCGCGTGGTCAGGTGCCGCGAGGGGCGCTGGGACCTGCCAGGCGCGAGGGTCAGCTTCGACTGGTACCGGGCAAACCCGGCCGGGCGCTTCGCGCGCACGCAAAAGGAGCTTGGGTACCGCCTCACTCCCCCGCGCCCGGACGGCCGTTTCGGGACCGACCGGCTCTCCTGGCTGGGCCCCCGGCACGTCGGCCGCGGGCGCCGGTACCGGCTCGTCGAGGCCGACGTCGGCAAGGTCGTGTACTGCCAGGTGTCGGCGACGCGCGCGGGCGCTACGGCGTTCGCGAGGGCGGCCGTTGGGGGCATCAGGCTGCCGTGCTTCGCGCGGGCCTACTCCCCGGGCCCCGAGGCGGGCGCCGACCGGTGTGCCAAAGTGATCGGGCGTGAGCGGTGACGGCAACTCCACCGGGCCGGCGACGGAGCGCGACTCCGGCGTCGTCGAGGCGATCTTCACGGCGCCGGAGGGCGAGGCGCGGATGAGCTCGCGCGAGCGCGTCGAGCTCCATGCGGGCAAGGGGATCCCGGGCGACCGGTACTTCGCCGGGACCGGGACCTTCTGGAAGCCCGGAAAGGACGGCCAGGACCTGACCCTGATCGAAGCGGAGGCGCTCGACGCCCTGCGTGAAGCGGGCATCGAGCTCGATCCGAGCGAGACGCGCCGCAACGTGCTCACGCGCGGGATCGACCTCAACGCCCTGGTCGGCCGCGAGTTTTGGATCGGCACCGCGCGCGCGATCGGCCAGCGGCTGTGCGAGCCGTGCACGCACCTCGAACGCATGACCGGCCGGCCAGTGATGCGTCCGCTCGTGCACCGGGGCGGCCTGCGGGCCGACCTGCTCACCTCGGGCGAGGTGGCCGTGGGCGACCCGGTCGTCGCCGAAACCGCCCCTGTTCAGCCCTAGTTGCCGCTTTCCGGCAACGTGGGCTGAAAGCAACTCGGACGGCTCCGCGCGTTCAGCCCTGGTTGCCGCTTTCCGGCGACGTGGGCTGAACGCATGGGTGGCGGCCCGGCTGGAGTGGGCACATACCCCTACCGGGTATTGGTACGCTCCCGGCCATGGTGACGCACCCGCTCACGGAGAAGACCGATGGCTGAGGCCGCGCTGGTCCTCTACGCCGTCTACATGGCGCTCGCCTTCGGGCTGCGCTCGTACCTGATGTGGCGGGCGACCGGTGCCACGGGCTTCAAGGGGATCAGCGGGAAACCGGGATCGCTGGAATGGATCGCGGGGGCGCTGTTCATCGTCGCGCTCGTGGTGGGCGTCGCCGCGCCGGTGCTCGCGCTGACCGGCGCCGCCGAGCCGCTCGCGGCGCTCGACGAGGCCACGCTCAACTGGATCGGCGTCGCGCTCGCCGTCGCCGGCATCGCGGCGACGCTCTACGCCCAAGTCGCGATGGGCGAGTCCTGGCGCATCGGCGTCGACCCGGGCGAGCGCACCGAGCTCGTCACCTCGGGCCCGTTCGCCTGGGTCCGCAATCCGATCTTCGCGGCGATGATCCCCACCGGCCTCGGGCTCGCGCTCATGGTCCCGAACGTGCCGGCGATCGTCGGCTTCGCGGCCCTGGTGATCGCGCTCGAGCTCCAGGTCCGCCTCGTCGAGGAGCCCTACCTGCTCGCGCAGCACGGCGAGAGGTACCGCGAGTACGCGCGGCGCACGGGGCGCTTCGTGCCCGGGGTCGGCAAGCTCAGGCGGAGCTAGGCGAGCCGCCCGGCGGAGCGGGCGCCGCGGGTCCCAGGGCGGGCCCAGGCGAGGCCGGCGACGATCGGGTCAAGCCGGCGCGCCGCGTCGATGCCCGCGAGCGCGGCGGCCAGATGCTCCGCGCTCGCCTCCGGGAGGGCGAGGCCGACGTTGGCGCGGAACTTCGCCCACACCTCCTCGGGCCCTACTGGCATCGCGGGGCTCCCCGGCGGGGCGGCGAGGAAGCGATCGAGCTCGCGCCCATCCGTCGTGCGCAGGCGGGCGCCCCCGCAGAAGCGGGACGCTTCGGCCGCCTCGGCGCCGAGCGGCTCCGCGTCGACGCGCGCGGCGAGCGCGAGGACGTCAGGGTCGGCGATCGCCGCCTCGGTGAACGCCGCGAGCCCGAGCGACCCGCGCACGATTCGGTGGGCCGCCGTGTACGGGAGGCTGAACTTGGCGTCGTAGGGGGTCTTGGGGGTCCGCTTTTCGGCGAGCGGCTCGAGCACGAGGCGCGCGCCCTCGGCGGGGACCCGTACGACGATGCGCTCGATGTCCGCGGGCGCCAGCCCGTGCTCGTCGGCGAGCGCGCCAGCGGCCCAGGTGCTCGCGTGCGCGAAGTGGCAGGCTGGGTAGAGCTTGACCGCGAGGCCCTCGAACTCCCAGCGCTCTCCGAGGCCGGCGACGATCTTCCGCGCCTCGTCGGCCGCCCGCTCAGCGTGCGAGGCGAGCAGGCCGAAGCGGCCCTCGATCACCGTGGCCGGGCCCGTCGCCCCCGCGGCCGCGAGGCGCGCCGCCTGGATCCCCGCCTGCGCGGCCCAGCCGGCGTGCAGCGGCTTGGTGGCCGAGCCGTCGCTCAGATACTCGAAGAGGCCCGCGGCGAAGCTGCCGACGATGCCGAGGGCGTTCGCCGCCGCGGCGGAGTCCGCCCCGAACAGGCGCGCCGCCGCCGCAGCCGCACCGAAGGCGCCGCACACCGAGGTCGGATGAAAGCCCCGTTGGTAGAGCTCGTCGGCGATCGCGACCGCGATCCGCAGCGCGACCTCGCTGCCGAGCACGTAGGCGGTCACCAGCTCCTCGCCCGATGCCGCGGTCGCCTCCGCGGCGGCGAGTGCAGCGGGCCCGACCACGACGCTCGAGTGGCAGATGCCCTCCTCGTGCGTGTCGTCGAAGTCGAGCGCGTGGCAGCGCGTGCCGTTGGCGAGCGCGGCCTGCGCAGCGGGCACCTTTGGACCGGGCCCGATCAGCGACGCCTCCCCCCTGCCGCCCTGCTTCCACGCCAGTTCGCTGGCCTGCGGCACGGCGCCCAACCCGACCGCCGCAATCCCACACCCCAGCGCATCGGCGAGATGCAGCACGGCGCGCTCACGAACCGAAGCGGGAATCGCCGCCGCCTCCATCTCGACGGCAAAGCCAGCGAGCGTCTCGGCGATCGCGCCCACAGGCGAAGCTAACTGCGCTGGCGGAGGCGCGTCAATGGCCGGAATCGGCTGCTTCGCGCGATCGGCGAGCCCTGCGAACAGGGTGAGGGGCGCCGTCGCCCGTCTACGATCACCGCACTCGTGGGCATCCTGGCGCTGTTTGCGGCGAACGACTGTCCTCGGCAGGAGGTCATCCCGGTCGGTGAGTACGCCCTGATCCTGGTCGCCACGGAGTCTGGCTGGTCGCCGCGCTCGCGGTGGCGTGGGCCGCGATCGTCCGCCTGGACCGCCCACCGACACCGATCCGCGCCCTCGCCGCCGCGGTCGTATGCGCTGCGCTGGCCGTGTTGGTGGGTCAGCTCGCCTGGGACATCGGCGAGGTGGACTGCACGGTTTTCTGAGGTCGCCGCCCTACCGGATGTTGTCGTAGAGCGAGAAGATCGGCAGGTACATCGAGATCACGATGAAGCCGACGCCCGCACCCACGAAGGCGATCAGGAGCGGCTCGATCAGCGAGGTGAGCGCCTTGACCTTGGCGTCGACCTCG
>DATCLC010000154.1:0-2770 GCA_036564135.1 Solirubrobacterales bacterium | reverse complement strand
GCGAGCGCGCGGCCGAGCAGCTCGTCGGCCGCCCCCTGTCCGTAGACGTCGGCGGTGATCACCGTGTCGATCCCGCCGCCGGGGCGCACGAGCGCCTCGAGGCGCTCGCTGCCGATGTCCTCGCCGAAGCGCATGAAGGCGCCCCCGCTCCAGGTACCCAGCGCGATCGTGCCGAGCTCAGCCATCGCGCACAAAGCTAGACGACGCAGCCCGCGGGCGCGGCGGCCGCGGGCTGCGTCGCCGGCCTTCAGCGCCGGTCGGGTGGGAACGGATCGACGTCAGCGCCGCGGCGCGCGCGCCAGCCGTGCATGCCCGAGTAGCACTCGGCCAGCGTCCCGGCCCTGGCCTTGCTCAGGATGCGGCCGTTCGCTTCGATGCTGCCCTGGGTCCGGCCGCCCTTCGCGAGGCGGCCGCGCAGCTTGACCCGCATCTTGACGTGGCCGGGCACCCCGACGCCGACGGCCTTGCGGGTCG
Source organism: Solirubrobacterales bacterium (assembly GCA_036564135.1). Taxonomy (GTDB): domain Bacteria; phylum Actinomycetota; class Thermoleophilia; order Solirubrobacterales; family 70-9; genus RSA11. Next base: position 2,296 of record DATCLC010000154.1, on the reverse strand, counting down.
CGGCGAACTTGCCGTTCTCGCGCACGGGGATCCGGCCCTTGATGCGCATCGGAATCCAGTCGACATACGCGCTGCCGCGACACGTGAAGGGAACCACCGCGTAGAGCTTCGTCAGGAAGCGCTTTCCCTTCGCCCGCTTGATGCCGTGCCCGATGTAGGTGTTCGGGTCGCCAGCGATCCGCCCCTCGTACTTGGCGTCGGGGATGCCCCCGGCGAGCGCCGGCGCCGCCGTGCAGGCGAGGGCCGCCGCCGCCAGCGCGGTCGCGAGCTTCGTGCGAGCGCTCACCGGAGCGCCTCCCGCGGCTTGATCACGGGGTCCGCCTCGGCGCCGCGCTTGGCGCGCCAGCGCAGCACGCCCGTGTAGCAGATGGTCGGCTCGCCACCTCGAGTCGTGCCGGCGTCCTCGTACACGCCGCGCGTGGAGAGCCTGCCGCTGGCGGTCTTCCCGTGAAGCCTTCCCCTGATCTTGAAGCGGAAGGGCGAGCCCTCGAAGTCCGATCTGAGGGTGCCGCGGAAGCGGCCGTCCCGCACCTTGATCGAGCCCTCTACGCGAACCCGGGCCCGGCCACCGTACCGCGCGTGGCACCACGCGGGGATGACCGCGAAGATCCTGCGCACACGGCTGGCGCCGTTGGCTCTCTTGACGTCGAAGCCGATGTAGGTGGACCGGTCGCCCTGGATGCGCCCCTCGAACTGGTGATCGGGAAACGTACCGGCTGACGCAGGGCTCGCCAGCGCTCCCGCTGCGGCGATCGCGACGACGGTCGCGACGATGCGTCTCACGCGCTCCCTCCCTATGGAAATGGACAGGTGGATGGGTCGCGCGCAGAATATCCCGCCGAGCCGTCGCTGTGGAGAGGCGCGGGCGCGCGAAGGCCGGCGATCGCGCGGAGATGCGGCCCTCGTACTGGCTGCCGGGAAGGTTGCGCCATACCCCGCGCCTCGGCCGCTGTCCACCGCACTAAGATCGCCGCTCGTGAAGCCCGAACTCCGCGACAAGCTCGAAGCCACCACGCGCTGGGATCCCGCCGCGGCGGAGCGGGGGATCTTCGAGCGCTGGCTCGAGGGCGGCTACTTCCATCCCGAGCCCACCGGCGACCCGGACTCCAACTACTCGATCGCGATCCCGCCGCCCAACGTCACCGGGTCGCTGCACATGGGGCACGCGCTCAACGGCACGATCCAGGACGTGCTCGCGCGAACCAACCGGATGCGCGGCCGCAACACGCTGTGGATCCTCGGCACCGATCACGCGAGCATCGCCGTCCACGCCGTGCTCGAGCGCGAGCTTCGCAAGGAGGGCGTCTCGCGCCACGACCTCGGCCGCGAGAAGTTCCTGGAGCGCGCCTGGGACTGGAAGGAGCACCACGGGTCGCTGATCGTCGAGCAGTTCAAGCGCCTGGGCGCGTCCGTGGACTACACGACCGAGCACTTCACGCTCGACCCGAACTACGTGCGGGCCGTCTACCGGGTCTTCGTTTCCCTCTACGAGAAGGGCTACATCTACCGCGACAACTACATCGTCAACTGGGACGTCGGCTCGCAGTCCGTGATCTCCGACCTTGAGGTCGAGAACCGCGAGGTGACCGACACGCTCTATTCGATCGCCTATCCGCTGGAGGACGGCGAGGGCGAGGTGGTGGTCGCGACCGTGCGCCCCGAGACGATGCTCGCCGACACGGCGGTGGCTGTGAATCCGGACGACGAGCGCTACAAGGACCTGGTCGGGAAGACCTGCATCTTGCCGCTGGTCGGGCGGCGCCTGCCGATCATCGCCGACGAGCACGTCGACCCCGAGTTCGGCACGGGCGCGCTCAAGATCACCCCCGGCCACGATCCCAACGACTTCGAGATCGGCCGCGCGCACGGGCTCGACGAGATCGTCGTCATCGGCGAGGACGGCCGCATGAACGAGGCGGCGGGTGAGCGCTTCGCCGGGCTGACGACGGCCGAGGCCCAGAGGGCAGTGGTCGAGGCCCTCCGCGGGGAGGGCGCGCTGCGCGGGGAGGAGGAGTACACGCACTTCGTCCCGTTCTCGCACCGGTCCGGCGAGCGCATCGAGCCGCTGATCTCGCTGCAGTGGTTCTGCCGCATGGACGAGCTCGCCGCGCCGGCGATCGACGTGGTCGAGCGCGACGAGATCCGCATCCAGCCTGAGCAGTGGAAGCGCGTCTACCTCGACTGGATGCGCAACATCCGGCCCTGGTGCATCTCGCGCCAGCTCTGGTGGGGGCACCGGATCCCGGTCTGGTACGGCCCCGACGGCGAGCAGTTCGTCGCCGAGACCGAGGAGGAG
>DATCLC010000153.1:0-36129 GCA_036564135.1 Solirubrobacterales bacterium | reverse complement strand
TCAGAGCTCGTGCCAGGGGTTGAGGATCCGCGGGCCGTCCTCGGTGATCGCCACGGTGAACTCGAAGTGCGCCGTGAGCGAGCCGTCGGCTGAGTAGACCGACCAGCCGTCTTCCGCCGTGTAGACGTCGTCGGTGCCGACCGCGGTCATCGGCTCGATCGCGAGCACCGTGCCCGGCTGGAGCACCGGCCCGCGGCCCGGCGGGCCGTAGTTGGGGACCTGCGGGTCCTCGTGCATCCGCTGCCCGATCCCGTGGCCGACGAGCGAGCGGATCACGTGGAAGCCCTCAGCCTCCACGACGCTCTGCACGGCGTGCGAGATGTCCGACAGGCGATTGCCGGGCTGCGCCGCGGCGACCCCTGCGTGGAGCGAGCGCTCGGTCGCCTTCAGCAGGCGGTCGGCCTCGGGCGGACCGTCGCCGCCGACCACCAGGGTCAGAGCGCCGTCGGCCACCCAGCCGTCCTTCGTGACGCCGATGTCGATCGAGAGCACGTCGCCGCGCTGCAGCTTGTAGGGCCCCGGGATCCCGTGGACCACCATCGAGTTGGGCGACGCGCAGATCGAACCCGGGAAACCGTTGTAGCCCTTGAAGCTGGGGACGGCGCCCTGCGAGCGGATGAAGCGCTCCGCCGCCTCGTCGAGCTCGGCGGTGGTCACCCCCGGGCGCGCCTTCTGGGCGATCATCTTCAGGCAGCGGGCGTGGATGCGCCCGGCGCGCGCCATCGCCTCGATCTGCTCGGGCGTCTTGAGGATGATTCCGCCGCGGTACATGGGGAGCCTCAGAGCCTAGTGGGCGCGCCCGGACACTCAGGCTCGGCGCCCGCGCTGGCTAGGCCTGCTCCTCCATGCGCAGCGTCGCGAGCAGCGCCCGGATCTCCTCGTAGACGTCGTCGGGCGGCGCGGCGCCGTCGACGCGCTCCAGCAGGCCGCGCTCGTCGTAGTAGTCGACGAGCGGCTCGGTCTTCTCGCGGTACTGCTCGAGGCGGTGGCGGATCACCTCGGGCTTGTCGTCGTCGCGGACGATCAGCTCCTCGCCGCAGACGTCGCACACGCCCTCCTGCTCCGGCGGGTCGAACTCGACGTGGAAGACGTGGCCGTTCGGGCACGTCCGCCGCCCGCCCAGACGCCGGATGACCTCCTCGTCCGAGACGTCGATGAGCAGCGCCGCCGTGAGCCGCCTGCCAAGCGCCTGCATGCGCTCGGCGAGCGCCTCCGCCTGCCTCACCGTGCGCGGAAAGCCGTCCAGGATGAACCCGTCCTCGGCCTCGTGCGTCCCGAGGCGCTCGGCGATCACCCCGATGATGATCTCGTCGGGGACGAGGTCGCCCCGGTCCATGTACTCCTTGGCCTGCTTGCCGAGCTCGGTCTCGTCCCGCACCGCGGCGCGCAGGATGTTGCCCGTCGCGTAGTACGGCAGCTCCAAGTCCGCCTGAAGGCGCTCGCCCTGGGTTCCCTTGCCGGACCCGGGCGGCCCGAGGAGTATGAGGTTCAGCTCCGACACGGGGCTGCGAAGCCTAACGGGCGAGCGCGAATCAGGCATCCATGACGACCGCGATTCGCCCGGCGCGCGCCCTCCCCGCCTTCGCCGCCCTATCCCGAGGGCCCGCGGCGCCGCGAGCCGGCCGAGCGACCGCCTACTTCAAAAAGCCCTCGTAGTTGCGCATCATGAGCTGCGCCTCGAGCTGCTTCACGGTGTCGAGCGCGACGCCCACGACGATCAGGATCGAGGTGCCCCCGAAGTAGAAGTTGGCCGAGGTCTGCGAGATCAGGATCGTCGGCAGCGCTGCGACCGCGCCCAGGTACAGCGCGCCCGGGAACGTCAACCGGGAGAGGATCCGGTCGAGGTACTCGGCCGTCGGCCTGCCCGGGCGCACGCCCGGGATGAAGCCGCCGTACTTCTTCAGGTTGTCCGCCTGGTCCACCGGGTTGAAGGTGACCGCGGTGTAGAAGTACGTGAAGATGATGATGAAGAAGACCTCGCCGACGACGTAGGCCCAGCCGTTCGGGTTGAAGAAGTTGGCGAAGTCGGTCCAGAAGTTGTCGGTGGCGCCGCCCAAGAGCTGGCCGATCGTCGGCGGGAACGCCATGATCGACGCAGCGAAGATGACCGGGATGACGCCGGCCATGTTCACGCGCAGCGGCAGGTAGGTCGAGCCGCCGGTCGTCATCCGTCGGCCCACCACGCGCTTCGCGTACTGCACCGGGATCCGGCGCTGGCCCTCCTGGACGAAGACGATGCCGACGATCACGGCGAGCGCGATGAACGGCATCATCACGACGAAGACCTGATCCTGGTTGTTCCACCAGGCCGAGATGCCGCCCGGGATCGACGACGCGATCGACGCGAAGATCATGAGGCTGATCCCGTTGCCGATGCCGCGCTGCGTGATCAGCTCGCCCATCCACATGAGCAGCGTCGTGCCCGCGGTGAGCGAGATCACGATCAGGAACACCTTGCCGAACGTCAGATCGCCGACGACGCTCTGGCCGGCCTGATCCTGGAACGACTGGAAGAGGAAGACGTACCCCAGCGCCTGCGCGAACGAGAGCCCGACGGTCAGATAGCGCGTGTACTGTGTGATCTTCTGCTGACCGACCTCGCCCTCCTTCTGCAGCCGCTCGAGCGAGGGCACCACGACCGTCAAAAGCTGCAGGATGATCGAGGCCGTGATGTAGGGCATGATCCCCAGCGCGAACAGCGAGAGGCGCTGGAGGCTGCCGCCGCTGAACAGGTTGAGGAAGCCGAGGATGTTCGAACCGGTGAAGTTCTCCTCGATCGACTCGACCGCGTCGATGTTCACGCCCGGCGCCGGGATGTAAGCGCCGAGGCGGTAGAGCAGCAGGATCGCCGCCGTGAAGGCGAGCTTGCGCCGGATCTCCGGAACGCTGAACGCGTTGGCGATCGTCTGCAGCAAGGTGAGCTAGTCCTCGATCAGCTCACAGGTACCGCCGGCGGCCTCGATCTTCTCGCGCGCCGTCGCGCTGAAGCCGTGGGCGCGAACCGTGAGCTTCTTGGAGAGCTCGCCGCGCCCGAGCACCTTCACGGGGTGCTTGCGCTTGGCTAGCCCGACGGCCTTGAGCGTCTCGGGCGTCACCTCGGCACCGTCCTCGAACCGCTCCTCGAGATCGGCCAGGTTGACCGGCTGCGTGTGCGTCCGGAACGGCTCGAACGGCATCGACTTCTTCATGTGCGGCCCGCGCAGCTTGCGCATCCGCATGTGGATCGGGTTCTGGCCGCCCTCGTAGCCCAGCTTGCGCTTTGAGCCCGAGCGCTGGCCGGCGCCCTTGTGGCCGCGGCCGGAAGTCTTGCCCGTGCCGGAGCTCTCCCCGCGCCCCACGCGCTTGCGCGGCTTGCGCGAGCCGGGCTTCGGCCGGATCGTGTCGAGCCCGATCTCCTCGGGTGCAAGGCGAGCCATCTACGAAGCCTCCCCGTCCTCGACCACCACGAGGTGATCGACGACCTTGAGCATGCCGCGAAGCTGCGGCGTGTCCTCCATCGTGCTCTCGCGCCCGATCCTGCCGAGCCGCAGCGAGCGCAGCGTATCGCGCTGCTTGGCGCTGGCGCCGTTCGCGGAGCGGACCTGCTTGAGCTTGAGCTGGGCCATGAGCGCTACTCCCGTTACTCGCCGGACTCCCCGGGCTCGGCCGGCTCGGCGCCCTCGGCGTCGGGCTCGCCATCGGCCGCGCCGGCGCTCTCGGCGGCCACGGCAACCGGCTCGCCCTCGCCCTCGGAGGCCGCGGCCTGCTCGGCGACGACACCCTCGGCCGTCACCGGCTCCTGCTCCTCCTCGGGCTTGCGGAGCTTGCCCGCCTCGGCGAGCTTGTCGAGCCCGAGCACCTGCGCGACGGACAGGCCGCGCAGCTTCGCGACCTCCTCCGGGCGGCGCAGCTGGATGAGCCCGTCCATCGTCGCCTTGACGAGGTTGATCGGGTTCTGCGAGCCGATCGACTTGGCGAGCACGTCGCGGATGCCCGCGAGCTCGAGCACGGCGCGCACGCCGCCGCCGGCGATCACGCCGGTACCGGGGCTCGCCGGGCGCAGGACGACGTGGCCCGAGCCGTAGCGGCCGATCACGAAGTGCGGGATGGTCTGCCCGTACATCGGCACGCGGATCAGCGACTTGCGGGCGTTCTCGACCGCCTTCTGGATCGCGAGGGGAACCTCGCGGGCCTTGCCGTAGCCGATGCCGACCACGGACTGCTCGTCGCCGACCGCCACGAGCGCGGTGAACGAGAACCGCCGGCCGCCCTTGACGACCTTGGCGACCCGGTTGATCTCGATGACCCGCTCCTGCAGGTCGAGCCCCTGGGGGCTCACGGTCTCGAATTCGCGCTCTCGTGCCATTGCCGACGTCCCAGGGTAGTGACTTGCCTCAGAACTGCAGGCCGCCCTCGCGCGCGCCCTCCGCGAGCGCACGCACGCGGCCGTGGTAGCGGTAGCCGCCGCGGTCGAACACACAGGTCTCGATCCCGGCTTCCTTCGCGCGCTGGGCGATCACCTCGCCGGCGCGCTTCGCCTGCTCCATGCGCGGCAGCTCGCGAAGCTCGGGCTCCGTCCAGTTCACGGCCGCCAGCGTGACGCCGCGGTCGTCGTCGATGAGCTGCGCGCTCGTGCCCCGGTTGGAGCGGAACACCGACAGCCGCGGGCGCTCCGCGGTGCCGCGGATCTTCGCCCGGACGCGCCGGCGGCGCTTCAGGCGACGCTCGCGCTTGGTCGCAACAGCAGCCATCGCTTACGCCCTCTTTCCGACCTTGCGGCGGACCTGCTCGCCCGCGTAGCGGATGCCCTTGCCCTTGTACGGCTCGGGCGGTCGCACCCGGCGGATGCGAGCGGCGATCTCGCCGACCAGCTGCTTGTCGATGCCGCGCACGACGACCTCCGTCTGCTGCGGCACCTCGAACTCGATGCCCTCGGGCGCGTGGATCTGCACGGTGTGCGAGAAGCCGACGCTGAGCTCGAGCGTCTTGCCCTGCAGGCGCGCGCGGTAGCCCACGCCCTGGATCTCGAGCCGCTTCTCGTAGCCGTTGGTGACGCCCTCGACCATGTTCGCGATCAGAGAGCGCGTCAGCCCGTGCAGCGCGCGGTGCTCGCCGCGATCGGTGGGCCGCTCGACGGTCAGCACGCCGTCGTTCTGCTCGACCTTCATGTCGCGGCTGATCCGCTGCGAGAGCTCGCCCTTGGGGCCCTTCACGGACACCGTGCCGGGCTCGATCGTGACGGTCACGCCGTCCGGCACGGGGATTGGCTTTCTTCCGATACGACTCATCTCAAATCCTCGGTGGCGCTTACCAGACGAACGCCACGACCTCCCCGCCGATGCCCTTGGCGCGGGCCTCGTGGCCGGTCATCACGCCCTGCGACGTCGAGAGGATCGCGGTGCCCATACCGCCCATCACGCGCGGCACGTCGTCGCCCTTGACGTAGCGCCGACGACCCGGGCGCGAGACGCGCTCGATGCCGCTGATCACCGGGCGGCGGCCGTCCGCGTAGCGGAGCTGGATGCGGATGACCTCGCCCACGCGGGTCGGCTCGACCTCGTAGTCGGCGATGTACCCCTGCTCCTTGAGGATGCGGGTGATCTCCTTCTTCAGGCGCGAGGCGGGCACCTCGACCTCCTGGTGCTCGGCCCTCTGCGCGTTGCGCAGGCGCGTCAGGTAGTCGGCGATCGGATCGGTCAGCATCGTCCTACCAGCTCGACTTGGTCATGCCCGGGATGTAGCCCTTGTGGGCCGCCTCGCGCAGGCAGATCCGGCACAGCCCGAACTTGCGGAAGTAGCCGCGCGGGCGCCCGCAGCGCCGGCAGCGGTTGTGCTTCCGCGTCTTGTACTTGGGCTCGCGCCTCTGCTTAACGATCTTCGAAGTCTTCGCCATTCGTGGGCCCTTTGATTTAGCAGGTGCGCCGCGCTACTCGCCGGCGCCCTCCTCGCTCGCCTCTTCCGTCTCGCCCTCGGCGCCCTCCTCGGCCTCGCCCTCGTCGGGCTTGGCCTCGTACGCCTCGGGGTTCTCCTCCTTGAGCTGCTCGCGCGCGGCCGCCTCGGCCTCGGCGCGCTGGCGCGCCTCCTCCTTGCGGCGCTCCTCTTCCTCCTCGGCCGCCGTGTCCGCGGCGCCGGGACGGCCGTCCTCGCGGAACGGCATCCCGAGGCCGAGGAGCAGCTCGAACGCCTCCTCGTCGGTCTTCGCGGTCGTCGTGATCGTCACGTCGAGCCCGCGCACCTGGTCGATCGAGTCGTAGTCGACCTCGGGGAAGATGAGCTGCTCGCGCACGCCCATCGAGTAGTTGCCGCGACCGTCGAACGAGCGCGGATTGAGGCCGCGGAAGTCGCGGATCCGCGGGATCGCGATCGTGATCAGGCGGTCGAGGAACTCCCACATGCGGGCGCCGCGCAGGGTGACTGCGACGCCGACCGGCATGCCCTCGCGCACCTTGAACGACGCGATCGACTTGCGGGCGCGGCGCACGCTCGGCCGCTGCCCGGCGATCATCGCGAGCTGCTCGGTCGCCGCCTCGAGCACGGGGGTCGACTGCTTGGCGTCGCCGATCCCCATGTTGAGCGTGATCTTCTCGAGGCGCGGGACCTCCATCCGGCTGCGGTAGCCGAACTTCTGGGTCAGGCGCTCGACGAGCTCGTTCTCGTAGCGCTCGCGCAGCCGGGGCGGCGGTGCCGCCTGCTGTGTCGGTGTCGCTGTCGCTTCCATTGAAACTCTCGTTCGGGGGCTCGGGGTTCGGGGGGTCTAGGCGTTAGTCGATGTCCTGGCCGGTGCGCTTGGCGTAGCGCTTGCGGCTGCCGTCCTCGGCGATGCGGATGCCGACGCGGGTCGGCTTGTTGTCGCGGGGGTCGAGGAGCATCACGTTCGAGACGTGGATCGGCCCCTCCTTCTCGATGATGCCACCGGCCTCGCCCTTCTGGGCGTCGCGGATGGAGCGCGGCCGCGTGTGGCGCTTCACGATATTGAGGCCCTCGACGTACACGCGCTGCCGGCGCGGCTCGGTGCGCAGCACGCGCCCGGTCTTGCCGCGGTCCTTCCCGCTGATCACGATGACTGTGTCGTCCTTGCGGATGCGCATCGCCTTGCGCTTCTGCTGGGTTTCCTTGCCGCGCTTGCGTGCCATCAGAGCACCTCCGGGGCCAGGGACACGATCTTCATGAAGTTGCGGTCGCGCAGCTCGCGCGCCACGGGGCCGAAGATGCGGGTGCCGCGCGGGTTGTTCTGGTTGTCGATGAGCACCGCGGCGTTCTCGTCGAACGAGATGTAGGTGCCGTCCGGGCGGCCGAGCTGCTTGCGGGTGCGCACGACCACCGCCTGCACGACCTCGCCCTTGCGCACGCCGCCGCGCGGCGTCGCCTGCTTCACGGTCGCCGTGATCACGTCGCCGACGCGCGCGTAGCGACGGTGCGAGCCGCCCTTGACGCGGATGCAGAGGATCTCGCGCGCGCCGGAGTTGTCGGCGACCTTAAGCCTTGTCTCCTGCTGGATCATCGCTAACGGGCCCTTTCCAGGATCTCCACCAGCCGCCAGCGCTTGGTGCGCGAGAGCGGCCGCGACTCAACGACTCGCACGACATCGCCCTCGTGCGCCTCGTTGCGCTCGTCGTGGGCGTGCAGCGTCGTGGACGTGCGCACGACCTTCTCGTAGCGCCGGTGGCGCCGGACGATGTCGACGCGGACCGTGATGGTCTTGTCCGGCTTCGCCGAGACCACGGTGCCCTGGCGATAGCGGCGCACGCCCGGCTTGCGCTCGCGCGGCGGCGTACCCTCGCGGCGCTCGCCCTTGTTCGCGCGCGCGGCGGCGCGGCGCTTGCGGCGCAGCTCGGCCTTCCGGGCACGCTCGGCCTTGCGCACGGCGGCGCGCTCCTCGGGGGTCCGCGGCGGGCGCGCCTCGCCCTTGTGCTGGGCGCGGCGGCGCTTGCGAAGCTGCTTCGGGCTCAGCTGCTCAGCCGGCTCGCCGGCATCGGCCTCGGGCGCCGCGGCCTCCGGCGCGGCGGCCTCCTCGGCAGCAGCCCCCTCCGCGGCCTCCTCGGCCGGGGCCTCGGCGGTCTCGTCCTTTTCCTCTTCGGCGGCCATCACTTCCGCTTTCTGCTCAGTTCCTTATTGACGTCGATTCCACGCTCGCGCGCGACCGTCAGCAGCCGCGCGACGTTGCGCCGGGACTCGCGCAGGGCGGCCGTGTTCTCCAGCTCGCCCGTCGCGTGCCGGAAGCGCAGGTTGAACGCCTCCTGGCGCGCCTCGCGCAGCGCCTCGACCAGGTCTTGGTCGGACATGGCGTGCACTTCGGAGCCCTTCATTCGTGGTGCCCCTCCCGCTTGACGAACTTGGTCTTCACGGGCAGCTTGCGGCCGGCGAGGCGCATCGCCTCACGCGCGAGCTCCTCGGGGACGCCGGCGAGCTCGAACATCACCCGCCCGGGCTTGACCACGGCGACCCAGCCCTCCGGGTTGCCCTTGCCGGAACCCATGCGAGTCTCCGCCGGCTTCTTCGTGTAGGGCTTGTCCGGAAAGACGTTGATCCACACCTTGCCGCCGCGCTTGATCTTGCGGGTCATCGCGATACGGGCGGCCTCGATCTGGCGGTTGGTGACCCAGCCGCTGGTCGTGGCCTTCAGCCCGTAGTCGCCGAAGTGGACATCGGCACCGCCCTTGGTGATGCCGCGCATCCGGCCCCGGTGCACCTTGCGGTGCTTGACGCGCTTCGGGGAAAGCATCAGGACTCACCTCCGCTCGCGGTCGTCTCGGGCGTGGCATCAGGCGCCGTGGCGGCCGTGTCGCGCTCGCCGTTCGCCGCGGCGGCAGCGACGGGCTGCTCGCTGCGCCGCTGCTGGCGCGGACCGCGATCGCGGCGGCCCCGGTTGCGGGAGCGGTCGCCGTCGCGGCGGCCGCGCGGCTGGAGCTCCTCTTCCTCCACGCCGCCCTGGCGGTAGCCCTCGGGCATGACCTCGCCCTTGTTGATCCAGCACTTCACGCCGATCCGGCCGGTCGTCGTCTTGGCCTCGACGAAGCCGTAGTCGATGTCCGCGCGCAGGGTGTGCAGCGGGACCCGGCCGTCGGAGTAGCCCTCGGTGCGCGCCATCTCGGCGCCGCCCAGGCGGCCCGAGACCTGCACCTTCACGCCCTTAGCGCCGGAGCGCATCGCCGAGGTCAGGGCGCGCTTCATCGCGCGGCGGAAGGCGACGCGGTTCTGGAGCTGCTCGGCGATCGACTGGGCGACGAGCTTCGCGTCAAGCTCCGGCCGCTTGATCTCGCGGATGTTGACCTTGACCGGCTTGCCGGTGAGCTTGTGCAGGTCGCGGCGCAGCGCGTCGACCTCGGAGCCCGACTTGCCGATCACGATGCCGGGCCGCGCGGTGTGGATGTCGACGGTGATCTCGCCGCGCTGCTTGACGATCGTGATGTCGGAGAGGCCGGCGTGCGAGAGCCGGTTCTCGATGTGGTCGCGGATCTTCATGTCCTCGAGGAGGTAGTCCGCGAAGTTGCGCTCGGTGAACCAGGTCGACTTCCAGTCGTGGATGTAGCCGACGCGGAACCCTTCGGGATGAACCTTCTGCCCCATAGCTACTCCTCGTCCTCCGTCGGCTTGAGCGCCACGGTCACGTGGCTCGTGCGCTTGTCGATCCTGGTCGCGCGGCCGCGGGCGCGGGGGCGCCAGCGCCGCAGCGTCGGGCCCTCGTCGACCCGGATCTCGGCGATCCGCAGGTCCTCCGCGACCAGCTCGTGGTTGTGCTCGGCGTTGGCGGCTGCCGAGTCGATCAGCTTTGCGATGTCACGGGCGGCGCCGCGCGGCGAGAAGTTCAGCAGCTCGCGCGCCTCGGTCACGGGCAGGCCGCGGACCTGGTCGGCGACGAGCCGCGCCTTGCGCGGGGCGACGCGCAGGTAACGCGCGCTCGCGCGCACCGTGGGGGTGTTGTCGCCGGCGGCGGCCATCGGTTAGCGGTCCTTCCCGCCGTGACCCTTGAAGGTCCGGGTCGGCGCGAACTCTCCCAGCTTGTGACCGACCATCGACTCCGAGATGAACACCGGCACGTGCTTGCGGCCGTCGTGCACCGCGATGGTGTGACCGACCATCTCCGGGAAGATGGTGGACGCGCGCGACCAGGTCTTGATCATCTGCTTCTGGTTCGCCTCGTTCATCGCCTGGATGCGCTTCATCAAGCGCTCCTCGACGAACGGTCCCTTCTTGGTTGATCTACCCATCTTTGGTCTCTCGGGTGGTTCGGTTCTTCTGGTCTCGGTTTACGGGGGTTAACGCTTCTTCTTGCCGCGCCGGCGACCGCGGACGATCAGGGCGTCGGAGGGCTTGCCCTTCTTCCGGGTCCTGTACCCGAGGGTGGGCTTGCCCCACGGGGTGACCGGATGGCCGCCCGGCGTGTGGTGTGCCTCGCCGCCTCCGTGCGGATGGTCGACCGGGTTCATCGCGACCCCTCGGGTCTGCGGACGCCGCCCCTTGTGGCGGTTCCGGCCGGCCTTGCCGATCTTCACGTTCTGGTGCTCGGCGTTGGAGAGGGTACCGACCGTCGCGCGGCACTCGGCGCGGACCATGCGCATCTCCGACGAGGGCAGGCGCAGGGTGACCATGTCGCCCTCCTTCGCGACCACCTGGATCGCCGTGCCGGCGGCGCGGCCGAGGCGCCCGCCCTGACCGGGCGTGAGCTCCACGTTGTGGACCACGGTGCCCGTCGGGATCGCGCGCAGCGGCAGGGCGTTGCCCGGGCGGATGTCGGCGTCCTCGCCGGACATCACGGTCGAGCCCACGGTCAGCCCGTTCGGCGCGAGGATGTAGCTCTTGGCGCCGTCGGCGTAGTGCAGGAGCGCGATGTAGGTGGTGCGGTTCGGGTCGTACTCGATCGTCGCGACCTTCGCCGGCACGCCGTCCTTGCGCCGCTTGAAGTCGATCACGCGGTAGCGCCGCTTGGCGCCGCCGCCGCGATGGCGGGCGGTGACCCGGCCGTACGCGTTGCGGCCGCCGCTCGACTTCTTGCCCTTCGTGAGCGGCTTGTGCGGCGTCGCCGACGTGATCTCCTCGCGCAGCTGGTACATCGCGAAGCGACGCCCGGGGCTCGTCGGCTTTGTCTTGCGCATTGCCATGGTGAAAGTCCTCTCGTCCTCTCCGTGACGTCGCTTACTCGGCGACCGCCGCGCCCTCGAACAGCTCGATCCGATCGCCCGGCGCGAGCTGGACGATCGCCTTCTTCCAGCGCCGCGTCTTGCCGACGTGCAGGCCGCGGCGCTTCGGCTTGGGCCGCACCTTCGCGGTGCGCACCTCGACGACGCGCACGTCGAAGATCTCCTCGACGGCGTGCTTGATCTGCGTCTTGTTGGCGCGGTCGTCGACGCGGAACGTGTACTTGCCGTCGGCCATGAGCGCGTAGCTCTTCTCGCTCACGACCGGCTCGATGATCACGCTACGCGGATCCATCACGCATCACCGTCCTTCTCGGCCTCGGGCTGCTCCTCCGACTCGTCGGCGGGCTCGTCGCCCGGCTCCTCCTCGGCGTCCGCCTCGGGCTCGCCCTGCGCCTCGGCCTCCTCGGCCTCGGCCTTCGGCTCCTCCGCAGGCTGCTCGGCCTTCGCCTCCTCGGCGGGCTCCTCCTCGGCCTTCGGCTCCTCGGCCTTGGCCTTCGGCTTGGCTTCCTTCGCCTCGGGCTCGTCGGAGGCGGGGGCGGCGCCGTTGCCGCGCTTGACCTCGGCGGCGCGCTGCTCGAGCACTTCGAGCGCGGCCTTCGAGATCACCAGCGAGCGGTGGCCGATGATGTCGACGACCCCGGTGGCGCTCGCCGGCAGCACGGTGACGCGCGGGATGTTGCGGAAGCTCTTCAGCACCGTCTCCTCGTCGGGGTTGATGACGACGAGGGTCGGCTGGCGGGCGCCCCACTTCGCGAGCGCCTCGGCCGCCTGCTTGGTCTTCGGCTCCTTGTAGTTGGCGGCGTCGAGGATCGCGAGCGAGTCGCGCGCGGCGTGCACCGAGAGCGCGGCGCGCAGGGCGCGGCGCCGGGCCTTGCGGTTCACCTTGAACGTGTAGCCGCGCGGCTTCGGGCCGAAGGCGACGCCACCGCCGCGGCGATGCGGCACGGACAGCGCGCCCACGCGGGCCCGGCCGGTGCCCTTCTGGCGCCAGGCCTTCGCGCCGGTCATCGCGACCTCGCCGCGGCCGAGCGTGGAGGCGGTCCCGCGGCGGCGCGCGGCGGCCTCGGCGCGGGCCGTCTCGTGGACGAGGGTCTCGTGGAACTCCTCGCCGAAGACGCTCGCCGGCACCTCGGTCTTCGCCTGCTTGTCGAGCGAGGCGACCTTCAAGCTCTTCGCCTTAGCCATCGCTGCGCACCTCCACCGTGCCGTTCTTGGGACCGGGGACGGCGCCGCGCACGAGCAGCAGGTTGCGCTCGGCGTCGACCTCGACCACCTCGAGGCCCCGCTGCGTGACGCGCTTGCCGCCCATGCGGCCGGGCATGCGCAGGCCCTTGAAGACGCGCGCCGGGAAGGCGGCCGCGCCGATCGAACCCGGGGCGCGCACGTTGTGGGAGCCGTGGGTCACGGGCCCGCGGCCGAAGCCGTGGCGGCGCACGGTGCCCTGGAAGCCCTTGCCGATCGCGATCCCGGAGACCTTGACCTTCTGGCCCGGCTCGAACTGCTCGACGGTCGCGACCTCGCCGACCTTCGGCCCGTCCTCGGAACCGAGGTCCTCGTCGCGAAACTCGACGAGCGTGCGCATGGGCTCGACGCCGGCCTTCTTGAGGTGGCCGAGCTCGGCCTTGGTCAGCTTGCGCTCGTCGACCGGATCGAAGGCGAGCTGCACGGCCGCGTAGCCGTCGCGCTCGGGGTCGCGCACGGCCGTCACCGGGCAGGGGCCGGCCTCGATCACGGTGACGGGCACGCGCGTGCCGTCCTCCTGGAAGATCTGGGTCATGCCGACCTTCTTGCCGATGATCGCCGCCATGGGAAGTCCTCTTTGAGTTCCTCTAAGTCCTCTGCGTCCGTGTCTAGATCTTGATCTCGATGTCGACCCCGGCGGGGAGCGCATCCAGGCGCTGCAGCGAGTCGACCGTCTTGGGCGTGGGCTGCAGGATGTCGATCAGCCGCTTGTGCGTGCGGATCTCGAAATGCTCGCGCGAGTCCTTGTCCTTGAAGGGCGAGCGGATGACGACGTAGACGTTCCTCTCCGTCGGCAGCGGGACTGGCCCGGACACGCTCGCGCCGGTACGCGTCGCCGTATCGACGATCTCGCGCGCGGCGCGATCGATCGCCTCGTGGTCGTACGCCTTCAGGCGGATTCGGATTTTGTTGGTGGCCAGCGTTGCCAACTTCGGTTCTCTCTCGTCTTCGGTTGTCGAACTTCTCGCGTGATCTGGGGCGCCGCCCAGGCGGGGCCGGCGCCCCAGGATCGTCGCTTTATGTCCTTGCTGCGGCCCGCGGGCCGCGAAAAGGACCGGCCCCGAAGGACCGGTCCTTGATGGGTGTCGTTACTCGAGGATCTCGGTGACGACGCCCGAGCCGACGGTGCGGCCACCCTCGCGGATGGCGAACCGCAGGCCCTTGTCCATGGCGATCGGAGCGATGAGCTCGATCGTCATCTCCACGTTGTCGCCCGGCATGACCATCTCCGTGCCCTCGGGCAGGTTGGCGACGCCGGTCACGTCCGTCGTGCGGAAGTAGAACTGCGGGCGGTAACCCGAGAAGAACGGGGTGTGCCGGCCGCCCTCCTCCTTCTTCAGGCAGTAGACCTCCGCCTTGAACTTGGTGTGCGGCGTGATCGAGCCCGGCGCGGCGAGCACCTGGCCACGCTCGATCTCCTCACGCTTGGTCCCGCGGAGCAGGCAGCCGACGTTGTCGCCCGCCTGACCCTCGTCGAGGATCTTGCGGAACATCTCGACGCCGGTGACGACGGTCTTCTGCGTCGGGCGGATGCCGACGATCTCGACCTCGTCGCCGGTGTGGATGACGCCCTGCTCGATACGGCCCGTGGCGACGGTGCCGCGGCCCGTGATCGAGAAGATGTCCTCGATCGGCATCAGGAACGGCTTGTCGAGGTCGCGCTCCGGCTCGGGGATGTACGTGTCGAGCGTGTTGGCGAGCTCGAGGATCGCCTTCTTCGCCTCCTCGTCACCCTCCAGCGCCTTGAGCGCGGAACCGCGGATGATCGGCGTGTCGTCGCCCGGGAAGTCGTACTCGTTGAGGAGCTCGCGGACCTCCTCCTCGACGAGCTCGATGAGCTCCTCGTCGTCGACCATGTCGATCTTGTTGAGGAAGACGACCACGTACGGCACGTTCACCTGACGGGCGAGCAGGATGTGCTCGCGCGTCTGCGGCATGGGGCCGTCGGCGGCCGACACGACCAGGATCGCGCCGTCCATCTGGGCCGCGCCCGTGATCATGTTCTTGACGTAGTCGGCGTGGCCCGGGCAGTCGACGTGAGCGTAGTGCCGGTTCTCGGTCTGGTACTCGACGTGCGAGGTCGCGATGGTGATCCCGCGCTCCTTCTCCTCCGGAGCGTTGTCGATCTCATCGAAGCTCTTCGCCTCGCCGCCCGTGGCCTCCGCCAGAACGGTGGTGATGGCTGCAGTCAGCGTCGTCTTGCCGTGGTCGATGTGACCGATGGTGCCGACGTTGACGTGCGGCTTATCGCGCTCGAACTTCTCCTTCGACATTTCGCTCCTTCTCCGTTCCGGCCTTGAGGGCTCGGTCGTTCAGTTCGTTGTCCTTCTCTCTTAAGTTCCGGTGTTCGTTTCGGTCGGTCGCTAGTGGCTTTCCGCGGGCGCGGCACGCGACCCGTACCCGTGCGGGCGAACCCGAGAAATATAGCTACGCGCCGGCTCCCACGGGCTCCCCGCTCCTCGACGCCACGATCTCCTCAGCGATGTTGCTGGGCACCTCCTCGTAGCGCTCGAACTGCATGGTGTACTGGGCGCGGCCCTGCGTCGAGGAACGCAGGTCCGTGGCGTACCCGAACATCTCGCCGAGCGGCACGAATGCCCTGACCGCGAGCGCGTTGCCGCGCTGCTCCTGGCCCTGCACCTTGCCGCGACGGCGAGAGAGGTCGCCGATCACGTCGCCGAGGAACTCCTCGGGCGTGACGACCTCCACGTTCATCACCGGCTCGAGCAGCACGGGCTTGGCGCGCCGCGCCGCCTCCTGGATCGCCATCGAGCCGGCGATCTTGAACGCCATCTCCGAGGAGTCGACCTCGTGGTAGGAGCCGTCGATCAGCTCCACCCGGACGTCGACCAGCGGGTAGCCGGCCATGACGCCCGAGCCCAGCGCCTCCTCCATCCCCTGCTCGACGGCGGGGATGAACTCGCTCGGGATGACGCCGCCCTTGATCTCGTTGACGAAGTCGAAGCCCTCGCCCGGCGCCGGCTCCAGGTTGATGACGACGTGGCCGTACTGGCCGCGGCCGCCGGTCTGGCGCACGAAGCGGGCCTCGACCTTCTCCACGCGCTCGCGCACGGTCTCGCGGTAGGCCACCTGCGGGCGGCCGACGTTCGCGTCGACGTTGAACTCGCGCGTGAGCCGGTCGACGATCACCTCGAGGTGCAGCTCGCCCATCCCGTGGATGATCGTCTGGCCGGTCTCCTCGTCAGTCTCGATCCGGAAGGTCGGGTCCTCGTCGGCGAGGCGCGCCAGCGCGGAGCCGAGCTTCTCCTGATCGGACTTGGTCTTCGGCTCGATCGCGACCTGGATGACCGGGTCGGGGAACTCGATCGACTCGAGCAGGATCGGCGCGTCCGGCGCGCAGAGCGTGTCGCCGGTCGAGGTCTGCTTGAGGCCGACCGCCGCGAGGATGTCGCCCGCGTAGCACTCCTCGATCTCCTCGCGGTGGTTCGCGTGCATCATCACCAGGCGGCCGATGCGCTCGGTCTTGCCCGTGTTCGCGTTGAGCACGCGGGCGCCCGCCTGGAGCTTGCCCGAGTAGACGCGGAAGTAGGTGAGCTTGCCGATATAGGGGTCGGCCATGACCTTGAAGGCGAGCGCGGAGAACGGGGCCGAGTCGTCGGCCGGGCGGCTGTCCTCCTCGCCGGGCTGGCCGTCCTTGTCCGGCACGTGGCCCTGGACGGGCGGGATGTCAAGCGGCGAGGGCAGCAGATCGACGATCGCGTCGAGGAGCGGCTGCACGCCCTTGTTCTTGAACGCGGAGCCGCAGAGCACCGGCGTGACCTGGAGGTCGATCGTCGCCTGGCGCAGCGACTTGACGATCCGCTCGTGGGGGATCTCCTGCTCCTCGAGGTAGAGCTCCATGAGCTCGTCGTCGTAGTCGGCGCAGGCCTCGATCAGCGCCGTGCGCGCCTCCGCGACCTCGTCCTCCATGTCAGCGGGCACGTCCTGGTACTCGTACTCGGTGCCGAGATCGTCCTTCCAGACGAGGGCCCGGTTGGTGATCAGGTCGATGACGCCGACGAACTCGTCCTCGGCGCCGATCGGAAGCTGGACCGGCAGCGCGTGCGCGCCGAGACGGTCGCGCATGCTCTGGACCGCGTTGTCGAAGTGGGCGCCGACGCGGTCCATCTTGTTGATGAAGGCGATGCGCGGCACGCGGTACTTGTCGGCCTGGCGCCAGACGGTCTCGGACTGCGGCTCGACGCCGGCGACCGAGTCGAAGACGGCTACGGCGCCGTCGAGGACGCGCAGCGAGCGCTCGACCTCGACGGTGAAGTCGACGTGGCCGGGCGTGTCGAGGATGTTGATGCGATGGCCGTTCCACTCGCAGGCGGTCGCGGCGGAGGTGATCGTGATGCCGCGCTCCTGCTCCTGCTCCATCCAGTCCATGACGGCGGCGCCCTCGTGGACCTCACCCATCTTGTGGGTACGACCGGTGTAGTAGAGGATCCGCTCGGTCGTCGTGGTCTTGCCGGCGTCGATGTGCGCCATGATCCCGATGTTGCGGGTCTTCTCTAGTGGGAAGTTGCGTGCCATGCTGTCTCTACAGTGTCGATCGAAGTTTGTTGGTGAGCGGGCGCCCGTGCCGCTCATCGTGAGGAGGACGATCCATTTGTCGCCGGCGGCTGAGGGCACAAAAAAGGCCCTTCCGGGCCCGGCCGCGAGCGACGGATCACTATAGCAGAGGCATTGTGGCTTTCGAGGGCCTGAAATGCGGCTGAGGGAGCCGGGCGACGGGGGGCGGAGCGAGCCTCGGGCGCGCGAGCGCGAGCGGCCTGCGCGCGGGGGGCGACGGGAGGAGATTGGGAGCCGCGAAGCCCGGGGCGGCGGACGCGGCTCCGGGCCGGTCGCGCTCATCGCCGGGCTGATTGGCGCGGCGATCGCGATCCTGCGCGAGGCGGTCGCGATCGTGCTCGAGATGCTGCGCATTCCGGCCGGCCTCTACATGTGGGTCGCTGAGCGCGCGGGAGCGCTGGTGCTCGCCGGCTGGCGCGTGCTCGTCCCGGTGGTGCTCGCGCTGTGGGGGCTCGGGCGCAGCGCGATCAGGCTCGGGGCCCGCACGTTCACGCCGCTGCGGGCGACCCTGCTGGCCGCCACGGGCGTCGCGGCCCTGCTCGCGGCGTCGCAGTTCGTCGACTACACGGCGACGCAGATCAGCACCGACGCCTACGCCGAGGTCGACTCGATCGCGCCGCCGCCCGAGGTCGACTCGGAACGCACCGGCGCCGCACACGCCTGGCTCGGCGTCCCGATCGCGGCGCTCGCCCTGGTCGGCGTCGCGGCCTGCGCGACGCGGCGGCGCTGGGGCGCCTTGCTGATCGGGGCGCTGGGACTGGCGACGGTCGCGCTCAGCCTGCTCGTCGACATGCCGAAGGGGCTCGAAGAGGGCGACGCAGCGATCGCTTACGAGGGCGCGAGGGCGACGCTGCAGGGCGGCTTCTGGGCCCAGCTCGCCGCCGGGGCCCTGCTCGTCGCGCTGGCGCCGCTGGCCGCGATCTACGGCGGCCCCACCGGGCGGCGGCCGCAGCGCGAGCGCGCGCGCCGCGCGGCCCGCGCCCGCCGAGCGCGTCCCGCGTCGCCGGTGGCGGAGGGCTGAGCGGTGGGCCGGGCCGAGCGGCTTCTCCCATGGGCCTGCCTGCTGGCGGCCGCCCTGCTGTTCGCGTCGGAGCTCATGACGATGTTCGAGTTCACCCCGCCCGGCGGCGAGCCGCTGGCCGCTCAGGACTCCGCGGACCGGCACGGCAACGCGCTGTTCGTGATCGCCGGCTTCGCGGCACTGTTCACGATCGTCGCGGTCTGGGCGGGCTCGCAGCCCGCGGCGATGGCGGTCGGGATCCTCGGCGCCGTCGCGCTGCTCATCTTCCTGCTCAACGACCTGCCCGATGCGGGCCAGGTGGGCACCCTCGACGACGCGCGCCAGTCGTTCATCGACGCCGAGGCGACGCCCCGGTCGGGCTTCTGGCTGATGATGATCGGCTCGCTGGCGCTCGCGATCAGCGGCGTCGCGCTCGCCACCCTGAACCCCGACCAGCTTCGCGCGCTGCGGCCGGGGGCGAAGGCGGACGCCGGCCGGACGCGCGAGGACCGCGACGTGCACCGCGCCCAGAGCGCCGCGGACGACCCCCACGCCCGCCTGGGCGACCACCGCGCCGAGACGGCGCACCGCGGCCAAGTCACCCGGCCCGGGCCGCGGGGGCACTGAGCGGGTAATCGCTCGGCGCCGCACGACGCCACGCGACCTCCGGCAGCGCCGCCACCCCGCCAGCGCCAACCCCCGGGCTAACCTCCGCGCCGTGCCGAGCCGCGGCGACACGCCCGGGCTTCCCGCCCCTCCCCCGCTGATCTTCATCGCCGGGCTTTTGGTCGGCGGCGTGCTCGAGGCGATCTTCCCCACCGACTCGCCCGCCTGGTGGGTGCGCGGGCTCGTCGGCGTCGTGGGCCTGGGCGGGGCCTATCTCCTCGCGGGCCGCGCCCTGCGGTCCTTCGCGACGGTGGATACGAGCCCCAACCCCTTCGAGCCGACGACCGCGATCGCGACCGACGGCCCCTACCGCTTCACCCGCAACCCGATGTACCTGGGCATGACGCTCGCCTACATCGGGCTCACGTTCGCGATCGGGATCCTCTGGGCGCTGGCCGTCCTGCCCGTCGTCCTGCTGATCATCGACCGGCTCGTGATCGCCCGCGAGGAGCGTTACCTCGAAGCCCGCTTCGGCGACGAGTACCGCGCCTACAAGCGCCGCGTCAGGCGCTGGCTTTAGCGCCTACCAGCGGTAATGCGCGAAGGCCTTGTTGGCCTGCGCCATTCGGAAGATGTCGTCCTTCCGCTTCCAGGCGCCGCCCTGCTGCTGCGTGGCGTCGAGGATCTCGTTCGCGAGGCGCTCGGCCATCGACTTCTCGCGCCGCTGGCGCGCGAACTGCACGAGCCAGCGCACGGCGAGCGTGCGGGCCCGGCGGGCCGGCACCTCGACGGGCACCTGGTAGGTCGCGCCGCCCACGCGGCGGGAGCGGACCTCGAGCTGCGGAGTGAGCTCCTTGATCGCCTCGTCGAGGACCTCGACCGGCGGGCGGCCCGTCCGCTCGCCAACGAGCGCGAGCGCGTCGTAGGTGATGCGCTCGGCGAGCGACTTCTTGCCGTCCAGCATGACCTTGTTGATCACCTGCTGGACCAGACGGCTCCGGTACCGGGCGTCCGGCTCGATCGGGCGGATGGGTGCGCGGGCGCGACGAGGCACTACCTACTCACCCCTTCTTCACGCCGTACTGGGAGCGGGCCTGCTTGCGGTCCTGGACACCGGAGGCGTCGAGCGTGCCACGGATGACCTTGTAGCGCACGCCCGGCAGGTCCTTGACGCGGCCGCCGCGCACGAGCACAACGGAGTGCTCCTGCAGGTTGTGCCCCTCGCCGGGGATGTAGGCGGTGACCTCCATCCCGTTGCTCAGGCGCACGCGGGCGACCTTGCGAAGCGCCGAGTTCGGCTTCTTCGGCGTCGCGGTGTACACGCGGGTGCAGACTCCACGACGCTGCGGCGCCGCGATGCGGCGCTTGCGTCCCTGGCCGGACTTGAGACCGGGCGTCGAAAGCTTCTTCGTCTTGCGCTTACGGCCCTTGCGGACTAGCTGATTCGTGGATGGCACGGCGGCGTAGGGTAGCGCACCCGCGCAAGCTACTCTGGCCTGCCCATGGCGGATCGACCCATACTGGCAGTCGACGTCGACGGCGTGATCAGCCTCTTCGGCTTCGAGGGGCCGCTCGACCAGGTCCCGGGCCGCTTTCACCTGATCGACGGCATCGCCCATTGCATCGCCGACGGCGTCGGCGAGCGCCTCCGAAAGCTCGGCGAACGCTACGAGCTGGTCTGGGCTACGGGCTGGGAGGACCGCGCCAACGACCACCTGCCGGCGCTGCTCGGGCTGCCCGGCGAGCTGCCGGTGCTCACCTTCGGCGGCCGGGCGCGCTTCGGCACGGCCCACTGGAAGCTCGAGGCCCTCGAGGAGTACGCCGGGCCGCGCCCGCTGGCCTGGATCGACGATTCGCTGGACGAGACCTGTTACGCGTGGGCGGAGCGCCGCCCCGCGCCCACCCTGCTCGTCAAGGCGCGCTCCGACGAGGGGCTCACCGACGAGCACGTCGCGACCCTGCTCGATTGGGCAGAGGAACTCCGTTTACGGACCCCGGAGGACGGTTAGACTCCCGCCCGGTGGGCGACTGGGTTCCAATGTTCTATTTCGTGGTGATCTTGAAGATCCCCGTCTTGGCGCTGCTCTGGCTCGTCTGGTGGGCGTGGCGCGCGGAGCACCCGGTCGAGCCCGCCTCCGACGATGGCGGCGGCGCCAACCGCTTCGGCCGCTTCCGCCGCCAGCCCAAGCGCCCGCGCGGGCCGCGCCGCGGGCCCCACGCGCCCGACACGGTGCCGCTCCCGGCGTGCCCGCCCGGCGGCCGCGTGCGAGTGTTCACGCCGCCCGCACCCGTTCGCGCCGCCTCCGCGCACAACACCCAGCGCGGCTCCGCCGAGCCGGCCGAGCATTAGCCGCCCCGCGCCCAATTCCACCACCCATAGCGTGGTCGAACGACCGCGCACCGGACCGAGTTGTCACGAAAGGCGCACGGGCAGCGCGTAGCGGGCCGCGCGGCGACGCGCCGCCCCGCCACGCGCCAGCTCAGGCCGCCGCGGGCTCGCCCTCCCGGGCCTCCTCCTTGAGCCTGCCCGCCGCGTGCGCCGCAGCGATGTAGCCGAAGGAGAGCCCCTGGCCGATCGTCGCGCCGGGCCCCGGGTAGTACTTGCCGAACGCGTTGCCGGCGCAGTTCCCGGTCGCGTACAGCCCCTCGATCACCTCGCCGCTTGCGCGCAGCACGCGCGCGAAGCCGTCGGCCATGATCCCGCCGCAGGTGCCGAGGTCGCCCGGCACCACGCGCACCGCGTAGAACGGCGGCTTGCGCAGCGCGCCGAGGTTCGGGTTCGGCGTCACCTTGGGGTCACCGTAGTAGCGGTCGTACGCGCTGTCACCGCGGTGGAAGTCGTCGTCGTGACCCTTGTCGGCCATCAGGTTGAACCGCTCCACCGTCGCGCGCAGCTCCGGCAGGCCGACCTTCTGCGCCAGCTCGTCGAGCGTCGCGGCGCGATGGGCGAGGCCCTGCGCGTACCACTCCTCGGGCAGGTCCTGGCGGGGCATGATCCCGCCGCCGAACACGTAGCGGTTGCGGTAGGTCTGGTCGAAGACGATCCAGGCCGGCAGGTGCGGGTCCTCGCCGTCGTCGAGGCCCAGCATGATCTGGCCCGCGGTCATGTAATTGACCGCCTCGTTCATGAATCGCCTGCCGTCGGGGCCCACGATGATCGACCCCGGGAGGGACCGCTCGGCGAGCAGCGTGCTTGGGTAGCCGCCCTTCTGCACCGGCGGGATCGCCGGGAACCACCAGGCCTGGTCCATGAGCGTGAGCGCCGCGCCGTGGCTCTCGGCGATGCGGATCACGTCGCCCTGGTTCGCGGGGTTGGCGAGGCTCCACCCCGGCTCGAGCGCCTTCGACTGGTGCTCGTGGCGCATCTCGATGTTGTGCTCGAAGCCACCCGCGGACAGCACCACCCCCCGGCGCGCTCGGACGGTCTGGTTCTTGCCGTCGCGCTCCACGACGACGCCGACGACGCGGCCGTCCTCGAAGACCAGGTCGCGCAGCGGGGACTCGGTCCACATCCGCACGCCGAGCCGCCGCGCGGCGATGATCAACCCCGCGGCGAGCGCCTGCCCTGCCGACGCGTACTCGCGTTTGAGCAGCATCCCGCCCGCCCCCTGCGCGGCGCGGACCGCGGCCCGGACGAGCCCGCGTGGCTTGCGCATCATCAAGTTCATCCAGCGGTAGTCGCCGCCCGTCACCGGCATCGGCACCGGCGCCTCCATGGGGGTCGGGCGAAGCTTCGGCCGGTCCGGGCCGAGCTTGGAGAGATCGAAGGGCGCCGACTCGAGCGCGCGCCCGTACGCGGAGCCACCGTCGACCTCGGGGAAGTAGTCGGCGTACTCGACCATGTGAAGCCAGCGGTTGGGCAGGTTGCGGCGCAGCACCTCGATCGCCTTTGGGCCGTGCTCGAGGTGAGCCACCCGGCGCTCGCGTGGCGCGGTGTCGCCCACGAGCGCGTCGAGGTAGACCATGGCGCACTCACGGCTGCCATGAACGCCGAGGTCGCGCAGGATCGGGTTGTCTGGGATCCAGAAGCCGCCCCCGCTCATCGCGGTCGAGCCCCCCAGGTACTCGGACTTCTCAACGACGAGCACGCGCAGGCCGAACTCAGCGGCGGTGATCGCGCTCATCAGGCCCGTGCCCGAGCCCACGACGACGAGGTCAACTTCCTCTGTCAGGTGCGAGTTGGTCGTCACGAGACAGCACCTCCATGCGCTTGGCTTGCACCAACCGACGATAGGTCGCCATCCGCGACCTATATCCGGGCCCACTACCGATACCCAGCGTGACTTTCGTCACATATGTGGCGGGCACGCGGCGATCCGGTCCCCCTATAGGTGGTGGATTGCGAAGGCTTAGGGGGACGGAAGGGGCGGCCCGGAGGCCGCCCCTTCCAGGGGCGCTTGGAGTCGTGCGGTTGTTATGTGGGGAAGCCTTGGGGCTCAGCTGGGGCTACAGCGCGTGGCCTGCGTGCAGGGGGTCGAACGCACGGGCCACCGGGCGCCGCGATCCGACCGATCGCGGCCAATCACCCCCGAGATGCGCTACTTCGTACCGTACGCGAATCTCCCTGAGCCTCAAGTTTTCCCATCCCGCCCGCACGAACGAGGGCGGGGCGCGAATCTTCGAGCCGACTGACCCGCGCGTCAACTGGCCGAACGGCCCATATCGCCATCGCGGCTAGCGCATCAGCTTCGCGACCGCCTCGGCCCGGCTGCGCGCCCCCAGGCGCCCGTATACGGCTTCCAGGTGCCGCTTCACGGTCGCCTGGCTGATGCCGAGCCGGTCGGCGATCCGCTGGTTGGTGAGCCCCCGGGCGACGAGCCGGATCACGTCGGCCTGCCGGGGCGTGAGCCCGGACAAATCGAGGGGCTCGGTCGCGTGCCCCCGGCCGTTGTCGCCGACGAGCAGGCGCGCGCGCCGCTCGATCTCGGCGGCCCCGGCGAGCGCCGCGACCTCCGCAGCGCGCGCGGCCTGCGGCGGCCCGTCGCCCGGCTCGCACGGGAGCTCGGCGGCGAGCGAGTAGAGGGCGCGCGCCTGCCAGAGCCGCGCGCCGTCGCGCTCTGCCCGCTGCGCCACGCCGCCGAGCAGCTCACGCGCCTCCTCGTGGTCGCCGAGCAGCGCCGCCAGCCGGCCCAGCGCCCAGTCGACCGGCCCCCAGACGCTCATCCCGGTGTAGGCGACCTGGCCCGAGAGCCCGCTCAGCAGCGCGCGCAGGGTCCGCGCCGCCTCCACGTCGCCGACGTCGGCCGCAACGTGCGCGTAGGTGACCATCGCCGAGGGCCAGCCGAGGTCGACGGGGATCCCCTGGAAGCGCTCGGCCGCGTCAGCGGCGAGCACCGCCGCCGCTCGCTCGCGCTCGCCGGCCTCGACGTGGCACAGGGCCAAAAGCGAGCGGAAGGCGGGGAGCTGCGGCTTCGTCGCGACCACCTCCTGCGCCAACGGCAAAAGCTCCGCGAGGCGCCCCTGGTGCCAGCGGATGCACGCGATCTGGCTCGCGTAGAAGGGCAGCGCGTCGGGCTGGCCGCTCTCGGTCCCGAGCTCGAGGCTGCGCTCGGCCAGCCGCTCCGCCTCGGCCAGGGTCCCGGTCACCACCGCGAGGCAGCAGCGGTCGAGGCTCGCAAGCCAAGGGGCGACGGCGTCCCCAAGCCGGCGGGCGAGCCGCTCCTCGCGCGCGAAGCTCGCGCGCGCGCCGGCGACCTCGCCCGCCTGCAGGAGCGCGACGGTCTGCCAGTGCAGCGCGTGGAACTGGAGGACCGGGTCGCCGAGCTCGTCCGCGATTCCCACGCTCTCGCGCATCTCGGCCAGGCGCTCGCGGACGGAATCCGGGGTCCACGCCGGCATGAACGTGGCGATCAGCGCCGCGGCGATCCCGGCCCGATCGCCGCTGCGCCGCGCGACCGCGACCGCCTCGGCGGCGAGCCGGGTGCGCCGTTCGCGATCGTCGGAGAACGCGAGCTCGCGGGCGAGGGCGGCCAGCAGGCTCGAGCGCGGACGCTCGTCGCCCGGGTCGACCTGCGCGAGCGCCCGCTCGAGCAGCCCGACGCGCTCCCCGTCCACCTCGCCCGCCGAGCTCGCGATCCCGCGGCTGTTCGCGAGCGCCGCCCGCACCAACAGGTCGCGGTCGCCGATGCGCTCGGCGAGGCGCCCCGCCTCGAGCAGGGTCTCGCGGAACGCCGGGTCGCCCTGGCGCCGCTGCGCCTCGCCGAGCCCGACGAGCAGCTCGCTGCGCAGTCCCGGGTCGTCGCGGGTTTGGTCGAGCACCTCAAGCGCCTGCGCGAAGAAGCGCGCCGCCGTCCTCGGCTCGAGCGCGGCCAGGGCCTCCTCCCCCGCCCGGCGGCTCCAGGTGACGGTCCGCATCGCGTCGGGGGGCCGGGCCCGCGCCCAGTGCAGCGCGAGCTCGCGCGCCGGCGGCGGCGAGCCGATCCGGGCGAGCGCCTCGAGGCCCTCGGCGATCAGCCGGTGGCGGCGGCCGCGCTCGGCCGGCGCCTGCGAGTCGCAGAGCGAGCGCTGGATGACGGAGTGCGCGAAGCGGTAGCGGCCCGCCGCCCCACGGGGGTCGAGGATGCCGGCGCGCTCCGCGGCGCCGAGCACCTCGGCCAGCTCCTCGGGCCCTCGCCCCGCTGCGCGCTCGAGCACAGCGGCGTCGAACTCGGGGCCCACCACCGCGGCGAGCTCGAGCAGCTCGGCCGCCGCGTCGCCCATCCCGCGCACCCGCGCCCGCACCGCGTCGCGCAGCGACCGCGGCAGCGGCGGGTTCGTGATCGCCCCCTCGTCGAGCTCCGGCAGGCCGCGCAGGATCTCGCTGACGAAGAGCGGGTTGCCCTTCGTCTCGCGCAGGAGCGCCGCGGCGAGCGCGCCAACGCGTGGGGAGCCCCCGTGGCCGAGCTCCTCCGCGAGGGCGCCGATCTCCTCGGCGTCAAGGCCGGCGAGGTCGAGCTCGCGCGAGGGGAGGCGCACGGCCACCTCGCCGAGCACGCCGGCCGCCCGCTCGCCCAACTCATGGTCGCGATAGGTGACGAGCGCCAGCATCGCCATCGGGAACGGGCCGAGCAGGACGTGCCGCAGGAGCGCGACCGTGGACTCGTCGGCGGCGTGCAGGTCGTCGAGCAGGAGCACGAGCGGGCGGCGCCGCGCCGCCGCGGCGAGCACGCTCGCGGTGGCGAGGAAGAGCGCGTGGCCGTTGCCGACCGCGACTGGATGCGCGCCGTCCGGCGCTGGCGGAAGCCGCCGCACGAGCCCGGGGGCGATCGCCTCCAGTGCCCGAACCTCGGGCCCGAGCTCGGCCAGAAGCCCCTCGTCGGCGTGGGCACCGAGGTGCTCGAGCGCCTCGCCGAACCCCTGCCCCGGACCTCCAGCCTCGGGATCGTGGTGGCCGTAGAGCACGTTGGCGCCCGCCGCGTGGGCCGCGCGCGCAGCCTCGGCGGCGAGCCGGGTCTTGCCGATCCCCGGCTCCCCGCGGACCAGCACCAGGCGGCGCTCGCCGCGCTCAGCGGCGCCCGCGCGCTCCGCGGCGATCGCCTCAAGCTCCGTGTCGCGGCCAACGAGCGCCCACGGGCGCAGCGCGCGGCGCACTCCCTCCGGGATCGGAATCTGGGTTTCCTCGGCTCCGGCCTCGCCACCGGCGAGACCCCGCCCCCCCTGTTTCAACTTCGACTCCCCTTCGACTGCCGCAGAGGCTATCGCGACTGGTGCGCGCGCGATGCGCGCGGCTCTCGTAACACCTCTGCCGCCGGCGCGGTCAACCGGCCCCGCTATGGGTGGTGGATTTGGGCGCGCAGACGGAAGCGGCCGGGGCCTCGGGGCCCCGGCCGCTTCGTTCACGCGTGGATGGGCGCTGCTAGTCCTTCTTCTGGCCCTCGGCGCCGCCCTCGATCTCCTGGGCGAGCTCCTCGAGCTCCTCGGCGAAGGAGGGGCCGAAGCCCTCGAGGTCGGCCGAGTCCTCGCCGTTCTCCCCGAGACCGAGCTCCGCCGCGAGCTCGTCGGCGTCGAGCAGGTCCTCGTCGGGACGCTGCGCGGGCTCGACGGGCTCGATCTGGAGCGTGCGGTAGCGCTTCAGGCCGGTCGCCGCCGGGATCAGCTTGCCGATGATCACGTTCTCCTTGAGACCGACAAGTCGATCGCGCTTGCCCTCCAGTGCCGCGTCGGTGAGCACCTTCGTCGTCTCCTGGAAGGAGGCGGCGGACAGGAACGACTCGGTCGCCAGCGACGCCTTGGTGATCCCCAGGATCCGCTCCTTGGCGCGCGCGGGCGTGCCGCCCTGCTCCTTGATCTGCTTGTTGATCCGCTGCAGGCGCTGACGGTCCTCGAGCTGCCCGGGCAGAAGGTCGGTGTCGCCCTTGGTCTCCACCTCGACCTTCTTCATCATCTGGCGCACGATCAGCTCGATGTGCTTGTCGTTGATGTCGACGCCCTGGGACTTGTAGACCTTCTGAACCTCGCGGACGATGTACGCCTCGCACTCGGTCCGGCCCTTGATCTCGAGGATCTCCGCCGGGTAGAGCGAGCCCTCGTTGAGCTGCGTGCCGGCCTCGATCCGGTCGCCGTCCTTGACGTAGAGCCGTGAGCGCGGGGGCAGCGAGTACACGTGCTCCTCGCCCTTGGCGTCGGTCACGGTGACGCGGATCGCCTTGTCGGTCTCCTCGATCGACACGCGGCCGTCGACGTGCGACATCTGCGCCAGGCCCTTCGGCTTGCGCGCCTCGAACAGCTCGACGACGCGCGGCAGACCCTGGGTGATGTCCTGGCCGGCCACGCCGCCCGTGTGGAACGTCCGCATCGTGAGCTGCGTGCCCGGCTCGCCGATCGACTGCGCCGCGATGATGCCCACCGCGTCGCCCAGCTCGACGAGCGAGCCGGTGGCGAGGCTGCGGCCGTAGCACGCCCGGCACACGCCGGTCTCGAGCTCGCACTTGAGCGGCGAGCGCACCGGCACCGTGGCGTCCTCGTCGTCCTTGTAGGCCTCGACGATCTCGGCCAGCTCCTGCTTGTCGATCTCCTGGTTGCGCTTGAGCAGCTCACGCCCGCGCTTGGTCGTGAACTTCTTCGCCGCCAGGCGGCCGAGGAGGTTGCGGTTGATCTCTCCGTCGACGTAGAGCGGCATCTCGATGTGCTCGCGCGTCTTGCAGTCCTCCGACCGGATGATCACGTCCTGCGCGACGTCGACGAGACGACGCGTCAGGTAGCCGGAGTCCGCAGTGCGCAGCGCCGTGTCGGCCAGGCCCTTCCGGGCGCCGTGGGTCGAGATGAAGTACTCGAGCACCGACAGGCCCTCCATGAAGTTGGACTTGATCGGACGCTCGATGATCTCGCCCTTCGGATTGGCCATGAGGCCGCGCATACCGGCGAGCTGGCGGATCTGCTTGAACGAGCCGCGCGCACCCGAGTTGGCCATCATGTAGATCGGGTTGAGCTCGTCGAGGTTGTCCTCCATCGCCTTGGCGACCTCGTCGGTGGCCCGCTCCCAAAGGGCAGTGACCTGCTCCTTCTTCTCCTCGGCGGTGATGTAGCCCTCGTCGTACTGCTCCTCGAGGGCCGCGGCCTCCTTCTCGTAGCGCTCCAGGATCTCCTCCTTGGTCGGAGGCGAGATCACGTCGTTCTTCGAGATCGTGATCCCGGCCTGGGTCGCGAAGTGGAAGCCCAGCTCCTTGAAGGCGTCGAGCGCCTGGGCGATCGACGGCGCGCCGTACTCCTCCACGAGGTCGGAGATCAGCGCGTTGATGTCCTTCTTGACGAGCGGCCGGTTGACGAACTCGTACGTCTCCGGGTTCCAGCGGTCCTCAAGCGCCTCGGCGAGCGCGCGCTCGACGCGGTCGTTGAAGATGATCCGCCCGACCGTCGTCAGGAAGTGCTCGTGCCCGCGACGCCGGTACTCCGCGTAGTCGTGGAGGCCGACGATCCCGCGCTCGTACGCCAGCTCCGCCTCCTGCGCGGTGCGGAACGGATGCGGCTTGCGGTCGAGCTTCGACGGGTCCAGCTTGGTCACGTCCTCCGGCGAGTACGTCAGGTAGTAGATGCCGAGGACCATGTCCTGGGAGGGCGTCGCCAGCGGCGCGCCGTGGGCCGGCGAGAGGATGTTGTTCGAGGACAGCATCAGGATCCTCGCCTCCGCCTGCGCCTCGGCCGAGAGCGGCACGTGCACGGCCATCTGGTCGCCGTCGAAGTCCGCGTTGAACGCGTGGCAGACCAGCGGGTGCACCTGGATCGCCTTGCCCTCGACGAGCACCGGCTCGAACGCCTGGATGCCCAGGCGGTGGAGCGTCGGCGCGCGGTTGAGCAGCACCGGGTGCTCGTGGATGACCTCCTCGAGGACGTCCCACACCTCGGGGACCATCGAGTCGACCATCTTCTTGGCCGCCTTGATGTTCTGCACGGCCTTGCGCTCGACGAGCCGGGCCATGATGAACGGCTTGAACAGCTCCAGGGCCATCAGCTTGGGCAGGCCGCACTGGTGGAGCTTCAGCGACGGGCCGGCCACGATGACCGAGCGGCCCGAGTAGTCCACGCGCTTACCGAGCAGGTTCTGCCGGAAGCGGCCCTGCTTGCCCTTGAGCATGTCGGAGAGCGACTTGAGCGCCCGGTTGCCGGGCCCGGTGACGGGCCGGCCGCGGCGGCCGTTGTCGAACAGCGCGTCGACCGCCTCCTGGAGCATGCGCTTCTCGTTGTTGACGATGATCTCGGGCGCGCCCAGGTCGAGCAGTCGCTTGAGCCGGTTGTTGCGGTTGATCACGCGCCGGTACAGGTCGTTCAGGTCCGACGTCGCGAACCGGCCGCCGTCGAGCTGGACCATCGGCCGCAGCTCCGGCGGGATCACCGGGATGCAGTCGAGGATCATCCACTCCGGCTTGTTCTCCGACTTGAGGAACGCGCTCGCGACCTTGAGGCGCTTCACCGCGCGGGCCTGCTTCTGGCCCTTCGAGGTGTTGATGATCTCCTCGAGCTCGGCGACCTCCTTCTCGAGGTCCACCTGCTGCAGCAGGTCGCGGATCGCCTCCGCGCCCATGCCGCCGCGGAAGTACTCGCCCCAGCCGAACGGCGAGCCGAAACGCTCCTTGAGCTCACGGAAGACGGCCTCGTCGTTGATGATGTCCTTGACCTTCATCGTCTGGAAGGTCTCCCAGACCTCTTCCATGCGCTCGATGGCGTCGTCGATGTAGGCCTCGGTGTCGGCGATCTCCGACTCGATCGCCTTGCGGAGGTCCTTGATCGCCTTCGCGCGCTCGTTCTCGTCGAGCTTCTTGGGGTTCTTGATCCCCGAGGAGTCGGCCCAGAGGTCGTCCTCCTCGTCGAAGTCCTCGCGGCCGGCCTCGCCCTCGAGCCAGGCGATGCGGCGCTCGAGCGCCTCACGCAGCTGCTGCGTGCGCTGCTCGCGCTCGGCCTTGTACGAGTCGAGGACCTTCTGGACCTCCTTCTCGAGCTCGGGCAGGTCCTTCTGCCGCGCCTCCTCGTCGATCCAGGTGATGATCGACGCCGCGAAGTAGAGGACCTTCTCGAGCTCCTTCGGAGCCATGTCGATGAGGTAGCCGATGCGGCTCGGCACGCCCTTGAAGAACCAGATGTGCGAGACGGGCGCCGCCAGGTCGATGTGACCCATGCGCTCGCGCCGGACCTTCGAGCGCGTGACCTCGACGCCGCAGCGCTCGCAGACGATCCCCTTGTAGCGGACGCGCTTGTACTTGCCGCAGTAGCACTCCCAGTCCTTGGTCGGACCGAAAATGCGCTCGCAGAAGAGCCCGTCCTTCTCGGGCTTCAGCGTCCGGTAGTTGATCGTCTCCGGCTTGGTGACCTCGCCGTGGCTCCAGCTGCGGATCTTCTTGCTGGACGCGAGGCCGATCTCGATCGCGTCGAAGTTGTTGATGTCCAATGTCACTCCGTCTTAGCCTCCTCGGCGGCCTCCTCGGCCTCCTCTGCGCCGGCCCCGTCGGTACCGCCTTCGCCCTCGGCGACCGTCTGCTCTTCCTGTTCGTCCGCGGCCCCGTTGCCCTGCTGGCCGTCAGCCCGCACGCCCGAGAGGTCGATGCCGAGCTCCTCGGCCGCGCGCAGTAGCTCGTCGTCCTCCTCGGCGAGGTCGACGTCGCCTTCCTCGGCGACCAGCCGCGCGTCGAGCGCGAGGCTCTGGATCTCCTTGAGGAGGACCTTGAACGACTCGGGCACGGACGGCTCGGGGATGTTCTCGGACTTGACGATCGCCTCGTAGGCCTTGACGCGGCCGACGGTGTCGTCGGACTTGACCGTGAGCATCTCCTGGAGGGTGTAGGCGGCGCCGTACGCCTCGAGCGCCCACACCTCCATCTCGCCGAACCGCTGGCCGCCGAACTGCGCCTTGCCGCCCAGCGGCTGCTGGGTGACCAGCGAGTACGGGCCGGTCGAGCGGGCGTGGATCTTGTCGTCGACGAGGTGCGAGAGCTTGAGGATGTACATGTAGCCCACGGTGACCTTGCCCTCGTACGGCTCGCCGGTGCGGCCGTTGAAGAGCTGGGTCTTGCCCGCGGCGCGCGCGCCCTTGCGGGCCCGCTTGTCGATCCCCATGTCGATGCCGCGGTCGGCGTGCTCCTCCTGCCAGCGCACGAGCGCCTCGTCGACGTCCTCGATCTCGGCGCCGTCGAAGACCGGCGAGGCGATGTACACGCGGTTGTCGCCCCGCTTCTTCATCTCCTTGTACGCCTCGGAGCCGTCGTCGTACCAGCCGTTGCCGGCGACCCACCCGAGGTGCGTCTCCATGATCTGGCCGATGTTCATTCGGCTCGGCACGCCGAGCGGGTTGAGGATCAGGTCGACGGGGGTCCCGTCGGCCAGGAACGGCATGTCCTCCTCGGGCACGATCTTCGCGATCACGCCCTTGTTGCCGTGGCGGCCGGCGAGCTTGTCGCCCTCGGCGATCTTGCGCTTGGTCGCGACGTAGACGCGGACCAGGCTGTTCACGCCGGGCGGCAGGTCGTCGCCCTTGTCGCGGTCGAAGGTGATCACGTCGATCACCACGCCACCCTCGCCGTGCGGGACCTTGAGCGAGGTGTCGCGGACCTCGCGCGCCTTCTCCTTGAAGATCGCGCGGATCAGCTTCTCCTCGGCGGTCAGCTCGGTCTCGCCCTTCGGGGTGACCTTGCCGACGAGCAGATCGCCCGAGGAGACCTCGGCGCCGATGCGGACGATGCCGCGCTCGTCGAGGTTGCGCAGCGACTCCTCCGAGCGGTTCGGGATGTCGCGGGTGATCTCCTCGTCGCCGAGCTTCGTCGTGCGGGCGTCGATCTCGTACTCCTCGATGTGGATCGAGGTGAGTTCGTCGTCCTTGACGAGGCGCTCGGAGATGATGATCGCGTCCTCGAAGTTGTAGCCCTCCCAGGACATGAAGGCGACCAGGCAGTTCTTGCCGAGCGCGATCTCGCCGCCGGCGGTCGAGGAGCCGTCGGCGAGCACGTCGCCCTGCTTGACCTTGTCGCCCACCGAGACGATCGGCGTCTGGTGGATGAGCGTGCCCTGGTTGGAGCGGCGGAACTTGTCGAGCACGTACTCGTCCTTGGACGAGCCGTGCGTGACGACGATCCGCTCCGCGTCCACGTAGCTGACCTCGCCGTCGTTCTTGGCGAGCACCACGTCGCCCGTGTCCACGGCCGCGCGCCGCTCCATGCCGGTGCCGATGAGCGGCGCCTCCGGCTTGAGCAGCGGCACCGCCTGCGCCTGCATGTTCGAGCCCATGAGCGCGCGGTTGGCGTCGTCGTGCTCGAGGAACGGGATCAGCGCGGTGGTCACCGACCAGATCTGGCTCGGCGAGACGTCCATGAGGTCGACGTCCTCGACCGGGACGAGCTGCGCCTCGCCCTCACCTGTCCGGGCGAGCACCTGCTTGTTCTTGAACTTGCGCGTCTTGGGATCGAGCTCGGCGTTCGCCTGGGCGATCACCTTGTCCTCCTCCTGGGTCGCGTCCAGGTGGACGACCTCGTCGGTGACCACGCCGTTCTTCACGACCCGGTACGGGGTCGTGACGAAGCCGTGCTCGGAGATCTGCGCGTAGGACGAGAGCGAGCCGATCAGACCGATGTTCGGACCCTCGGGCGTCTCGATCGGGCACATGCGCCCGTAGTGGGTCGGGTGCACGTCGCGCACCTCGATCGGGGCGCGCTCGCGGGTGAGCCCGCCGGCGCCGAGCGCCGAGAGGCGGCGGCGATGCCGCAGGCCCGACAGCGAGTTCGTCTGGTCCATGAACTGCGAGAGCTGCGAGGACCCGAAGAACTCCTTGAGCGCGGCCACGACCGGGCGGATGTTGATGATGGTCTGCGGCGTGATCGCGTCGGCGTCCTCGGTGGTGAGGCGCTCGCGGACCACGCGCTCCATCCGGTAGAGACCGACCCGGAAGGCGTCCTGGATGAGCTCGCCGACGGTACGGAGCCGGCGGTTGCCGAAGTGCTCGTACTCGTCGAGGTGGTCCTTGATCGGGTCGCGCGAGTACGAGGCGAGCTCGGCCGCGTAGTCCTTGACCGGGTTCTCCTCGTCCCACTCCTCGATCGACGGCTCGAGCATCCGCGGCAGGCTCACCAGCTCGCGGATCAGCGCGACGATGTCCTCCTTGGTGAGCGTGCGGTGGTCGAGGTCGACGTCGAGGTCGAGGCGCGCGTTCAGCTTGTAGCGGCCGACCCGGGTCAGGTCGTAGCGCTTCGGGTCGAAGAACAGCTGGTCGAGGAGCGCCTTCGCGGAGTCGACCGAAGGCGGCTCGCCCGGCCGCTGCTTCTTGAAGAGCTCGATGAGCGCGCCCTCGGTGGTCTTCGTCGTCTCCGTGTCCGCCTCGATCGTGTGGCGGACGAAGATCGAGTTGTCGAAGAGCTCGAGGATCTCCTCGTCCGTCTCGTAGCCCATGGCCCGAAGGAGCACGGTGACCGGCAGCTTGCGCTTGCGGTCGATGCGCGCGTAGACGCGCCCCTTCTTGTCGATCTCAAGCTCGAGCCAGGAGCCCCGGGAGGGCATCAGGTTCGCGATGAAGACCTGCTTCTCCGGGTCCTTGGGCTCCATCACGTAGGCACCCGGAGAGCGGACGAGCTGCGTGACGACCACGCGCTCGGTGCCGTTGATGATGAAGGTGCCCCGCTCGGTCATCCAGGGGAAGTCCCCCATGAAGACCGTCTGCTCGCGGATCTCACCGGTCTCGCGGTTCTGGAAGGCGACGGTGACGTTCAGCGGGCGCGAGTAGGTGACGTCCTTCTCGCGGCACTCGTCGATCGAGTACGTCGGCTCGCCGAAGCTGAAGTCGCCGAAGACGATCGCGAGGTTGCCGGTGTAGTCCTCGATCGGGGAGATGTCGTCGATCGTCTCCCGCAGCATGCCGTCCTTCGGGTCCGTGAGGGCCGCGAAGGACTCGGTCTGGATGGCGATGAGATTCGGAACCTCGAGGGGCTCCGGAAGGCGGGAGAAGGACCTACGGGTAACGGGGGCAGCGTGAACTCTGGCCAACTGGGCGACTCCTCAGTGGTCGATCGATAAGGGTGTGCACACGCGCGAAAGACTCAACAGAGACTCGCGGGCACGGCTTAAGGCGCGCGACGCTCAAAGATAACACACGAGCGTCGCCGTGTCACGGCGCGCAGGTGACGGGGTTACAAGGCTAGCGGACCTTGACGACCTCGCGGTCGCGGTGGTTTGGCGCAGAGCTTAGGATCGCGCCGTGAGCGAGTCCTACCCGCGCCTTGAGGTGCAGAGCCGCGCGCAGTGGCGCGCCTGGCTCGGCGCCAACCACGGGTCGGCGCGCGGGGTCTGGGCCGTCACCTACGGGAAGGATGAGCCCGATCTGCACGTGAGCTACGAGGAGCTCGTGCTCGAGGCGGTCGCGCACGGGTGGATCGACTCGACCCGCAGGCGCGTCGACGAGCGCCGCACCGAGATGCTCATGACCCCGCGCAAGCCGGCGAGCGGCTGGTCACGCAGCAACAAGGAGCGCGTCAAGAGGCTCGAGCGCGAGGGCCTCATGACACCGGCGGGGCGGCGCGCCGTCGAGGTCGCCAAGGAGAACGGGTCGTGGACGTTGCTCGACGACGTGGAGGACCTGGTCGAGCCCGCGGACCTCAGGGCGGCTCTCGACTCCGCGCCGAACGCCCGTGAGCATTGGGACGCCTTCCCACCCTCGGCGCGCAAGGCGGCGCTGCTCTGGATCGCGACGGCGAAGCGGCCCGAGACGCGCGAGCGCCGGATCGCCGAGACGGCACGGCTCGCCGGGGAGAACGAGCGGGTGCGCTGAGCGCCGCGCCGGGCGGGCCGGGGCCCTCGAAACGCGAAGGGCGCGCGCCCCGTGGGACGCGCGCCCTTCTGTGGGCCGCCGCGCCGGGCGGCCCGCCGGAAGTTCCGGAGCGGCTACTTGAGCTCGACGGTGCCGCCGGCCTCCTCGATCTCGGCCTTGAGCTTCTCGGCCTCCTCGCGCTCGACGCCCTCCTTGATCGGGCTGGGGGCGCCGTCGACGAGCGCCTTGGCCTCCTTGAGGCCCAGGCCGGTGGCCGCGCGGACGGCCTTGATGACGGGGACCTTCTTGTCCCCGGCGCCGGTCAGGATCACGTCGACCGTGCCGCCCTCGTCACCGCCGGCCTCCTCGCCGCCACCGCCGCCGGCGGCTGCAGCCGCCGGGGCCGCCGCGGCGACCGCGGTCGCCGAGACGCCAAACGCCTCCTCGAGCGCCTTGATGCGCTCGGAG
Source organism: Solirubrobacterales bacterium (assembly GCA_036564135.1). Classification (GTDB taxonomy): domain Bacteria; phylum Actinomycetota; class Thermoleophilia; order Solirubrobacterales; family 70-9; genus RSA11. Next base: position 929 of record DATCLC010000153.1, on the reverse strand, counting down.
AGCTCGAGCACCGAAATGCTCTTGAGCTCCTCGATCCACTCCTCGGTACTGAGCTTGCTCGCCACTTCTTAGTCCTCCTGTGGAGTCGCCTCATCCGAGTCCTCGGAGTCCTCGCCCTCCGGGGCGGATTCATCCGACGACTCCTGGTTGTCGTCACTTTGCTCGGTGGCCTCGGGAGCCTCCGAAGTCTCTTCTGCGGCCGGGGCCTCCTCGGACCCCTCGGCCTCCGCGGCCTCAGCCTGTTCGGCCTCGGGCTGCGCGTCCTCGGCGGCCTCGGCGGGCTGCTCGCCCTCCTCGCCGTCACCGCCCTCGGCGTCGCCGGAGCCTTCGGCCTCGGGCTTTGGCGCCTCCTCGGCAGCGGGGGCCTCGGCCTCGTCCTTGGCCTCCTCGGCCGGCGCTTCCTCGGCCTTGGCCTCCTCGGCCGGCGCCTCGCCCGTCACCAGGCCCTTTTCCGCGATCTGCGAGAGCTGACGCCCGAGGCCGGCCAGCAGGTTGTTGAGGCCGCTGACCAGGCCCGTGAGCGGGCTCGCCGTGATCCCGACGAGCTGGCCACGCAGGGTGTCGACCCCCGGCAGGCGCGCGATCGCCTTGAAGCCGTCGGCGTCGAGCGGGGAGCCGTCCATCAGCCCGCCGCGGAACTCCAGCACCTCGTGTTCGCGGGAGAACGTGGTGATCGCCTTGGCCGCCGTGACCGGGTCGCCCTTGATCAGGGTCAGGGCGATCGGGCCCCTGAGGTACTCGTCGAGGCCCTCCACCCCGGCCTGCTCGGCCGAACGCTTAGCGAGGCGGTTCTTGACGACCTTGAAGACGGCGTCGGCCTCGCGCAGCTTGGCGCGCAGCTCGGCCGCCTGGGTCACGCTGATGCCGCGGTAGTCGATGGCGAAGACCGCCTGCGCCTCGCTCAGGCGCTGGGCGAGATCCTCGACTAC
>DATCLC010000152.1:0-5670 GCA_036564135.1 Solirubrobacterales bacterium | reverse complement strand
CCATTCATGGAGGGAGGGGACTGATGGCAGACGCGCCGCGCATGGTGCTGGTCCTGTCCGAGAACTGGACGCTCACGCCGCCGCGCGATTTGCGGGCGCTGGTGCGGATGGCGGTCGAGGCCGAGGACGCGGGCTTCGACGGGGTGATGCTCTCCGAGCACGTCGTGCTCGGGCGCAGCGCCGACGCCGAGGGGCGGATGGCGAACCCGCGCGAGTACGCGCTCCCCGGCAACCAGCCACCGGAGATGCCGTGGCCGAGCTCGCTGGTGTTGCTGAGCGCGATCGCCGCGGCGACCAGCCGCATCCGCCTGGCGGCCGCGGCGATCATCGCCCCGCTGCGCCACCCGCTCCAGCTCGCCAAGGACCTGGCGACGCTCGACCTCCTGAGCGAGGGCCGGCTGGTGGTACAGCCGACCGTGAGCTGGCACCGCGACGAGTACGAGGCGCTCGGCGTGCCCTTCGAGCAGCGCGGCAAGCTGCTCGACGAGCAGCTCGAGGTCTGGCGAGGGGCCTGGACCGAGAGCCCCACTAGATACGAGGGCCGCTTCTACGAGTTCGACGACGTCTGGGTCGAGCCCAAGCCGTACCGCCCCGACGGGCCGCGCCTTTGGTTCGGCGGCCAGACCCTGCACCCGCCGCTCCTGCGCCGGCTCGTGAGGTACGGGCACGGCTTTCACCCGCTCGGCCGCCCCACCGCCGGGGAGCTCGAGCTTCTGCGGGCGGCGCTCGCCGAGGCGGGCCGCAACATCGCAGAGCTCGAGCTCGTGGGCGGGACCCGCGCGACCTTCCCCGACGAGCGCTCGCCCGCACCGCTTGAGCCGGCACTTGAGACGATCCCCGAGCAGCGCGAGCAGGGCTTCACCTCGTTCTGCATCAAGCCCTCGCAGTTCCTCGACGACGCGAGCCGGTTCGGGGCCTGGTGCCGGGAGGTGATCCGGCGGGTCGAGGCGCTCTGAGGCGACGCGCAAGCGGCGCAGTCGCGGCCGTTGACCGGGTATCCGGGCGACGACGGATGCGATGGCCGTGGCGATGAGAGAGGCGACTTCCCCGGACGAGGCGGCCGTGCGCCGGATCGGCGAGCGGCTGCTCGAGGCGATGCCGCCACGCGCCCGCGGGCCGCTGGGACGCGCCGAGGAGCGGCTCATGAGCCGCCTCGCCGAGGAGCCGGAGACGAAGGCGGCGCTCTTCCGCCTGGTCGACGTCGCGCCGATGTGCCGGAACGCGGCGGACCTCGCAGCGCATCTGGCCGCGCTCGTGGGCGAGGTCGATGACCCGCCGGGTACGGTCGGTCTCGCCGCGGGCCTGGGGCGCAGTCGCGTCGCCGCGCCCTTCGTGGGCGCCGTCGCCGAGCGCGCTGTGCACGCGATGGCGGGGCGCTTCATCGTCGGCACCGACGTGGACGACGCCGCGGGCGAGCTGCGCCGGCTGTGGCGCAAGGGGGTCGCCGCGACGGTCGACCTCCTGGGCGAGGCGACGGTCACCGAGGCGGAGGCCGACCGCTACGCGCAGCGCTGCCTGGACGGGCTCGACTCGCTCGCGGCGCAGGCTAAGTCGTGGCCGGCTGACGCGGTGTCGCTCGAGGACCGCCACGGCCCGATCCCGCGCGTGAACCTGTCGGTGAAGGTCTCGGCGCTCACGCCGGAGATCCGCGAGGAGGACCCGCGCCGCGGGGCCGACGACGCGCGCCCGCGCCTGCGGCTGCTGCTGGAGCGCGCCAGGGCGCTCGGCGCGCACCTGCACGTCGACATGGAGTCGCTGGAGAGCCGCGAGACCGTGACCGCCCTGGTGCGCGAGGCGCTCGCCGAGCCCGAGTTCCGCGACGGGCCGTCGGCGGGCGTCGTCCTGCAGGCGTACCTTCGCGACTCGCCGGAGCAGCTGGAAGCCTGGCTCGAGTGGGCCGAGCGGGTGGGGCGTGACCCGCCGCTTGTGATCCGGCTCGTCAAGGGCGCCTACTGGGACCACGAGGTGGTCGAGGCGGCCCAGGCGGGCTGGGAGGCGCCGGTGTTCACCGAGCGCGCCGCGTGCGACCGCAACTTCGAGGCGCTCACGCGCCGGTTGCTCGCGCGCGCCGATCTGGTGCGTCCCGCGATCGCCTCCCACAACGTGCGCTCGGTCGCGCACGCGATCGCGGCCGCCGAGGCGGCGGGTGCCGCGGACGTGCTCGAGCTCCAGGTGCTGCGCGGCCTGGGCGACGACCTCCAGGACGCGCTCGCCGGGGTCGGCTACCGCGTGCGGGCCTACTGCCCGGTGGGCGACCTGATTGCGGGTATGGCCTACCTGGTGCGCCGCCTGCTCGAGAACACCTCGAACGACTCGTTCCTGCGCCTGCGCGCTACGGCCGACGACCCCGAGGCCCTGCTCGCCCCGCCATGAACGAGTTCACCAACGAACCGCTCGCCGAGCTGCGCCGCGAGAGCGTGCGGGCGGCCCTGCGCGAGGGCCTCGCCGGGCTCGACGCGCGTCTGCCTTTGCAGGTACCGGTGATCGTCGCCGGCGCGCGGCGCACCGGCGGCGCGCTGCGCTCGGACGACCCGGCCGACCCCGAGCGTACCGTCGCCGTGGCCGCCCAGGCCACCGAGGCGGACGTGGACGCGGCGGTCGCCGCCGCGGCGGGCGCGCGCCCTGAGTGGGGCGAGCGCCCGGCTCGCGAGCGGGCGGAGATTCTCGGCGCCGCCGCGCAGCTCATGCGGGAGCGCCGCGCGGAGCTCACGGCCCTGATCGTGCGCGAGGCGGGCAAGCCCTGGGTCGACGCGGACGCCGAGGTCTGCGAGGCGATCGACTTCATCGAGTACTACCGCCGACTCGCGGTGCGCCTGGACGAGCCACCCGCGCTCATCCAGCCGCCGGGCGAGCGCAACGAGCTGCGCTACGTGCCGCGCGGCGTGGCAGCGGTGATCGCGCCGTGGAACTTCCCGGTCTCGATCTCGACCGGCATGGTCACCGCGGGCCTGGCGAGCGGCAACGGCGTCGTCTACAAGCCCGCCGAGCAGACGCCCGGCTGCGCGCTCGCGATCACCGAGGTCCTGCACGAGGCCGGCGTGCCGCCCGCGGCGCTCTCGCTCCTGCCCGGCGGCGATGGGCCCGGGATCGCGCTCGTCGCGCATCCCGGGGTGCACACCGTCGCCTTCACCGGCTCGTGCGCCGCGGGCCTTGCGATCACGAAGTCCGCCGCCGAGCTCGCACCCGGGCAGAGGCACCTCAAGCGCGTCGTCGCCGAGATGGGCGGCAAGAACTGCGTGATCGTCGACTCCGACGCCGATCTGGACGAGGTCGTCCCGGCCGTCTGCCGCTCGGCGTTCGGGTTCGCCGGCCAGAAGTGCTCGGCCGCGGCGCGCCTGCTCGTGCACGAGGCGGTGGCCGACGCCCTCGCCGAGCGGCTCGCGGGCGCGGTCGAGTCGCTGCTCACCGGCCCGCCCGAGCGGTTCGGCGTCGACCTCGGCCCGCTGATCGACGACGAGTCGGCCGAGCGCTACGACCGCTACCTGGTGCGGGGGCGCAGCGAGGGCGAGCTGCTCGCGGTCGGCGCGGCGCCGGACGGCCCCGGGCGCTTCCGCCCGCCCGCGGTGGTCGCCGGCCTGCCGCCCACGTCGAGCATCCTCAGCGAGGAGATCTTCGCCCCGCTGCTCGCGTTCGAGGTCGTCCCGAGCGTCGAAGCGGCCTGCGAGGCGGTTGAGGGGCTTCGGTTCGCGCTCACCGGCGGGCTGTTCTCGCGCAACCCGGAGACCGTGGCGATGGTCGAGCGCCGCCTCCCGGTCGGCAACCTCTACGTGAACCGCGGCATCACCGGCGCGGTGGTGGGCCGCCAGCCCTTCGGCGGCAACCGCCTCTCCGGCTCAGGCGCGAAGGCGGGCGGCCCGGACTACCTGATGCCGTTCGTCGAGCCGCGCGTGGTCACCGAGAACAAGCTGCGCCACGGCCTCGTCGTCTAGCGCGATCGACCTTTCTAGTCCAGGAGACGAGAAAGCTCGACCACCACCCCGGCGCCCACGCCGTGATCGAGGTTTCCAGTCCAGGAGCCCAGGAAACTCGATCGCCACCTCGGGGCCGCGGCGGTGATCGAGGTTCCTAGTCCAGGAGACGAGAAAAGTCGATCGCGTGGGCGCGCCCGGTCCCTACGAGTACTCGTAGAACCCCCGGCCGCTCTTGCGGCCCAGGCGGCCGGCGGCGACCATGCGCTTCACCAGGGGCGGCGGGGCGTACTCGTCGCGCTTGAACTCCTCGTACAGCGAGTTGCCCACGGCGTAGAGCACGTCGAGGCCGATCAGGTCGCAGAGCGCGAGCGGGCCCATCGGGTGGCCGCAGCCGAGGGTCATCCCCGTGTCGATGTCCTCGCGCGAGGCGAACCCCTCCTCGTACATGCGCACCGCGGCCATCAGGTAGGGGATGAGCAGCATGTTGACGACGAACCCCGAGCGGTCCTTGGTCTGGATCGGCGTCTTGCCGAGCCGCTCGGCGACCGCGCGCGCCTTGGCGACCGTCTCCGGCGAGGTCTCGAGCGCGACCACGACCTCGACGAGCTTCATCACCGGCACCGGGCTGAAGAAGTGCAGGCCCACGACCCGGTCGGGGCAGGGGGTCGCGGCGGCGAGCTCGGCGATCGGGATCGAGGAGGTGTTCGAGGCGAGGATCGCGTCCGCTCTGGCGAGCTCGGCGAGCTCGGCGAACACCGAGCGCTTGAGGTCGGGGTCCTCGGGGACCGCCTCGATGATCACCTCGGCCTCGCGGAGCGCGTCCGGCTCGGTTACGTAGCGCACCCGGCCGAGGACGCCGTCCGGGTCGTCGATCTTGCCGCGCTTCGCGCCCTTGCGCACCGACGCCTCGAGGCGCTCGCGGGCGCGCTCGAGCGCCGCCTCGTCGGGCTCGCGGACGAGCACGTCGAGCCCGGCGACCGCCGCCGACTCGGCGATCCCCGAGCCCATGAACCCGCCGCCCACCACGGCGAGCCGGGTGAGCTCGCGCGCGGCCTCCTTCTCAGCTTCGGTCGTCTCCGGTGTCGTCGCCATCGCGTCCTCCTTGCCGTCTCGCGGGCTTCTCCCGCGACGTATTTCAGCGCGCGCGCTGCAGGCGCTGCCGCTCGGCCGGCACGACCACCGTGCCGACCGCGCGCGCGACGAGGACCGGTTCGTCGAGCACCGTCGCCGCGGTCGGGCCGTGCTCCGGCACGGGCGTGATCTGCTTGTAGGCCTCGAACTCGATGCGGCGCGAGGTGTTGCCCGCCTCGAGCAGCCGGGCGCGCGCCTCGATGTAGTCGCCCACGCCCACCGGCGCCAGGAACTCGATCTCCTCGTAGGCGCGGAAGAGGCCCTCGTCGCCGTCGTAGCGGATCGAGAGCTCGGTCGCCAGATCGCCGAAGAGCGCGGTGATCGCGGCGCCGTCGATCAGCCCGCCCGCGTAGCGCGCATCGGCCGGCGCCATGCGGACGCGCAGCGTCGCCTCGAGCAGCGCTCCTTCGCCGTTCGTCGCCATCAACGTCCTCCCTCGGCTTCCTAGAGCGCCTCGAGGTAGCGCTCGATCTCCCAATCGGTCACGGCGAGCGCCGCCGCCTCGGCCTCGCCGCGCTTCATCGCGATGTAGTGCTCGACGAAGTCCTCGCCGAGGTACTCGCGCGCGATCTCGCTGCGCTCGAGCTCGCGGACCGCGTCGGCGAGCGAGGCGGGCATCGCCTCGACC
>DATCLC010000151.1:0-17713 GCA_036564135.1 Solirubrobacterales bacterium | reverse complement strand
CTACCTCGGCACGTTCTCCAAGATCCTCTCCCCCGGCATCCGCCTCGGCTGGCTGTGCGCGCCGCCGCCGGTGATGGAGAAGATCGTCCTCGGCAAGCAGTCCTCGGACCTGTGCACGTCGACGCTCAGCCAGTACTTCGTCGACGAGTACTTCGCCGAGGGCCGCTGGATGTCGTACATCGAGTCGCTGCGGGGCGTCTACCGCTCCCGCCGCGACGTGATGCTGGACGCGCTCGAGCGGCACTTCCCCGACGAGGCGACCTGGTCGCGGCCCGAGGGCGGGCTGTTTTTGTGGGCGACGCTGCCGAGCTACATCGACACCACGGACCTGCTCGCCCGGGCGCTGCGCGACAACGTCGCCTTCGTGCCCGGCGCCGGCGCGTTCGTCGACGGGCGCGGCCAGAGCTCGATGCGGCTCAACTTCTCGGCCTCGAACGAGGACGAGATCCGCGAGGGCGTCCGCCGGATCGGGCGGGTGATCGCCGAGCAGGTCGAGCTCTACGGCGCGCTCAACCGCGACGCCGAGCCCGCGCCGCGCGAGGAGAGCGGGCCGGGCGGCGAGGTCGTCCCCATGCGCCGGCGCCCCGAAGCGCGATGAAGGTCGCGGTGCTCAAGGGCGGGCGCTCGCTGGAGCGCCAAGTGTCGCTGCGCTCGGGCGCGCGCGTCGAGGACGCGCTCGAGTCGCTCGGCCACGAGGTCGTCCCGGTCGACGCGGGCGACGATCTCGTCCGCCGCCTCAAGCACGCCCGCCCCGACGTCGCCTTCATCGCCTTGCACGGGGCGGACGGCGAGGACGGCACGGTCCAGGAGCTGCTCGAGATCATCGGCATCCCCTACACCGGCCCCGGCGTCGCAGCCTGCCGCCGCGCGATGGACAAGCCCGCCGCCAAGGAGGTCATGAAGGCGGCCGGCGTGCCCACGCCCGCGTGGGTCTCCTTCAGCCAGACGGCGTTCAGCCAGCTCGGCGCCGCCGACGCGCTGGAGGAGATCGAGGCGCTGCTCGGCTTCCCGCTCGTCGTCAAGCCCGCGCGCGGCGGCTCCTCGCTCGGCGTGCGGTTCGCCGCCACGCGGGAGGAGGTGCCGCGGGCGATCGTCTCCGCGCTCTCCTACGACGACCGCGTGATGCTCGAGCGCCACGTCCGCGGCCGCGAACTCGCGGTGAGCGTGCTCGACGGCCACGCCCTGCCGATCGTCGAGGTGCGCCCCCGCGACGAGGACCTCTACTCCTACGACGCGCGCTACGAGATCGGCCGCACCGAGTTCATCTGCCCCGCCCAGCTCGAGCCCGACGTCGCCGCCGCGGTGCGCGACGCGGCCACGGCCACCTGGCGGGCGATCGGCTGCGAGGGCTTCGCGCGCGTCGATTTGATCCTGGGCGACGACGGCCCGCAGGTGCTCGAGGTGAACGCGGTCCCGGGGCTCACCGATACCTCGCTCCTGCCGATGGCCGCCGAGGCCGGCGGCCTGCCCTTTGAGGAGCTCTGCGACCGGATCGTCGAACTCGCGCTGAAGCGCTCGCGCGCGGCGGCCTGAGCCGCCCGCGTTGTCCGCCGGGTTGCCCGCTGCGGACGGGGCGGTTAGGCTCGCCGCGCTTTCACACCCACGGGGAGGTTCACCGCTTGTCGCCGTCAAACGAGCCGCGTTGGGGGTTCATCGCCGCGATCAGCCTGATCGCCGGGCTCATCGCCGCGGTCGTCCTGTTCCTCGCCCTGCCCGATCAGCGCTGGATCGCCGGGCTCATCGCCGCCATCGCGATCGTCGATGCGTTCGTGTTCGGGGCGATCCTCCCGAATTCGATCGGCAAGCGCGCAGCGGCCATGACGATCGAGGAGCTGAACGCGCAGGCCGAGGCCGCCGATCTCGCCGACGACGAGGAGATCGAGTTCGCATCCGCCGACGACGAGGAGGGGGCGGAGGCCAGCGAGGCGTCCCCCTAGCGCCGGGGCGGACCTCAGTCCACGAGGCGGCGCTCCACCGCCCAGCGGCTGAGCTCGTGGCGGTTGGAGAGCTGGAGCTTGCGCAGCACCGCGGAGACGTGCGCCTCGACCGTCTTCGCTGAGATCCCCAGTTCGAGCGCGATCTCCTTGTAGAGGTAGCCGCGCGCGATCAGGCGCAGCACCTCGCGCTCGCGCAGCGTCAGCTGGTCGAGCTCCGGGTCGGCCTCCGCCTCGGAGATCTTCCCCGCGAACGCGTCCAGCACGAACCCGGCCAGGCGCGGGGAGAAGACGGCGTCTCCGTCGCGCACGCGCCGGATGGCGTCGGCCAGTTCCTCGCCCGAGATCGTCTTGGTCACGTAGCCTCGCGCGCCGGCGCGGATCACGGCGATCACGTCCTCGGCGGCGTCCGAGACCGACAGCGCGAGGAAGCGCTGCGCGGGCGCCGTCTCCGCGACCTGGCGGATCACCTCCACCCCGCCCCCGCCGGGCATGTGGACGTCGAGCAGCACGACATCGGGCTTCGCCGCGGTGATCGCGCGCACCGCTTCCTCCACCGTCCCGGCCTCGCCGACGATCTCGACCAGGCCCTCGAGCTCCGCGCGCACGCCCGCGCGGAAGAGCGCGTGGTCGTCGACGATCACGACGGTCGGCCTATCGCTCATTCTCCAACCTCCATCACAAGGCTTACCTCGGTGCCGCGGCCGGGGGACGAGCGCACCCGCGCGGAGCCGCCGAAGCGCTCCATCCTGCCGATGATCGACTCCCGCACGCCCCGCCGGTCGGCGGGGATCGCGTCCGGGTCGAACCCCGGTCCGCGGTCGCGCACGAAGACCTCCGCGCGCCCGTCGGCGAGCTCGGCGTAGACGGCGATCTCGCCCGCGTCCGGCGCGAACTTGGCGGCGTTCACCATCGCCTCGCGCGCGGCGGCGACGAGCGCCTCCGCGCGCTCGTTCATCGGCAGGTCGCCGACCGCCACCACCTCGACAGGGACCCGGTGCGCCTCCTCGACCTCCACCGCGACCTCCTCCAGCGCCTTCGCGAGGCTCGTGCTCGCCTCGCGCCCTTCGCCGAAGAGCCACTCGCGCAGCTCGCGCTCCTGCCGCCTCGCGAGCTGTGCCACCTCGCGCGGGTCGTCCGCGCGCTTCTGGACGAGCGTGAGCGTCTGCAGCACCGAGTCGTGCAGGTGCGCCGCCAGCTCGGCGCGCTCCTGCGAGCGGATCCGGCTGGCGCGCTCCTCCGCGAGGTTGCGGCCCAGGCGCCACAGGAACGGAGCGAGGATCAGGGCGAGCGCGACGGAGGCGACGACGATGGCGAGCACGACCTCGCTCGCCGCACCGAGGGCGCCGTTCGCCCAGAGGAACAGCAGGGCGGCGCCCATCACCATCGCGATCCCGAACCCGCCCTTGTAGAGGTCGGCGACGTTGCGCCGACGCGGCGCCGTCGCGAGGGTCCCGCCCTCCGCCGCGGTGAGCGTCTCGCTCGCCGTGCGCTCCTCGGTTGCGGCGGACCCGCCGAGCGAGCGCATCTGTCGCCAAAGCAGCGCCGCGCCCGAAGCGGCGAGGATGGCCGGCCAGATGATCGCGTCGGACCACCAGATGCCGAGCTCGCGCAGGACGAGCAGGAACGAGAGCGTGAGGAAGCCGACGCCGGCCGCCACGCGCCAGTTCGAGACCGGGATGCTCGCCAGGGAGCGCTCGCCGCGACGGCCGGGCCTCGCCTCCGCTTCCTGGCGCTCGTCGACCGGGATCGCGATCCACGCGAACACGTAGGCGACGAGCGCCAGGCCGCCCGTAAAGAGGACGGCGATCACGAAGAGGATCCGCAGCAGGGTCAGATCCCAGCCGAAACGCCGAGCGAGCCCGGCGAGGACTCCGCCGAGCTCGCCCCGCTCCCGGTCTCGGGTCAGCGGCGGCGGCGCCTGCTGGGTTTCGGCACTAGCGCTCAGGCCGATCCTCCTCCTCGTCCGCGCCCGTGTCGCGGTCGCGGCCCAGCCCGCCGGCGAGCAGGATCACGCCGATCATCGCCGCGTTGAGCGCGCCGACCAGGGTCGCGGTCAGCTCGATGCTCCCCGACTGGTCGAGGAGCATGATGGTCCCCACGGCGATCACCGCGATCCCGGCCGCGAGCGATTCGACGTCGACGCTTCGCCTCACCGCCGCTCCCGGTCACGGCAGGCGTTCCCCGCCCGCTCGCGCTGCGTATCAGCCCCGTCCTCCTCGGCCTCGCCGTCGGCGGGGTCGGCGACGCACGCCTCCTCGAGCGCGGCGCGTGCGTCCGATTCCGTCAGATCGTCGTCGTCCCAAGGATGGGGATCGTCGATGTCGGCGTCGTCGTCGTTGATGAGCCGGAACTCGCCGATCTGGACCTCCCCGTCGAGCTCCAGGCGCGGGGTGGCATCAGCCCCGTGGTTGATCTGGTGGCTGGTGTCGAAACCTGCGGCGTGGTCGCCCGCGGCGTTGATCGCACCCATGCTCGCCGAGATGTTCGTCACGACGCAGAGATCCTCGGGCACCGCCACGGCCGCCTGGCCCATGCCCAGGTCGACGTCGAGCGCCACGACGTCGCCGGACTGCCAGTCGATGTTGCGCAGATCGACGACCAGGTGCCCGATGCCCAGCTCGTAGGTGCGGTCGTCGGGGATCGCATCGATGGTCGCCGGCCGGTACTGACGCTCGCCGACGCCGTCCCCGAAGCTGACGTCGGTGGCGGCGACGAACGCCAGGGGCACGGCCAGGACGAGCGCCGGCGCGATCAGCCAGCGCGCGCCTCCGTTGAACGCGGCGATCACCAGCATCACGCCGATTCCGATCAGCAGCGAGGCGACGATGACCCCGTGGCCGGTGGCTCCGGCCCAGAAGGCCACGGCGAAGGCAATGCCCAGCCCGACGAAGACGGCGAGCCCGAAGAGCACCGCGCCGAGCCAGCCCAGGTCGCGCCCGCGCCCGGTGCCGCGCACGACCAAGTACGCGCCGACGGCCAGCAGGAGGAAGAGCAGCGGCCCGCCGAAGAACCAGCCGCCGCGGTCGAAGGGCCACGGGTCGAAGTCGGCGAGGCCCCACGAGAGCACGAACAGGGCGGCCGCGACGCCGGCGGCGATCCCCAAGGCGCGGGAGCGCTGGATCACCGGCGGCTTGATCTCGCCCGGCTGGTCGCCTTCCTCGGGCACGAACAGGGCGAGCGCGACGTAGGCGACGACGCCCAGCCCGCCGAACATGATCGAGAGCGCGAACGCGATCCGGACGATGTTCGCGTCGATGTTGAAGTAGTTGCCGATGCCGCCGGCCACGCCGGCGAGCATCCGGTCGCGGCTGCGCAGCAGGCGCTTCGGTCCGTCCTGCTCGGAGCCGCCCGGTTCGATCGGCTGGGTCTCGGGGGTCGGGTTCTGGTCGCTCATCGCGGGTTCCTCCTGGTCTCGATTCGGTCGATTCCAGGGTCCCGCGGCCGCGCCGCTGCGTCCATTGGGGATGACCCTAGAGGACCCCGAGACGTGCCCGGGGTGTTTCCTAGGCGCGCTGCGAGCGCCCCTGCGGGCGCCGCTCGGGAGCGTCTAGCGACGGGCGGCTCAGTCGCCGCCGCGGGCGAAGTCCTCGGGGGAGACCTGGTCGAGGAAGTCCTTGAACTTCTCGACGACCTCCTCCTGGTCCTCGACCTCGTGCTCGAACTCGATCGAGGACTCCTCGATCACCTCGTCGGCCGCGTAGATCGGCGCCTGGCAGCGGACCGCGAGCGCGATCGCGTCGGAGGGCCGCGAGTCGATCTCGATCTCGGTCCCGTTCACCGACAGCGTGATCGAGGCGTAGAAGGTGTTGTCGCGCAGCTCCGTGACCGCGACCCGCTCGCACTTCGCGTCGACGCTCTCCAGTACGTCGTTGAGCAGGTCGTGCGTCATCGGCCGCGGCGTCGAGGCGCCCTGCAGCTTCATCAGGATCGCCGCCGCCTCCGGGTGCCCGATCCAGATCGGCAGGAAGCGATTCCCATCAGCCGTCTTGAGGAGGACGATCGGCTGCTTGCCGACCATGTCGAAGCTGACTCCGTAAATCTGCATCTGCTGCATGGTCAGAGGGCTCCCGCCGTCGGGTTCACGTCCCGTGAAGTATAGGTCTGCGGGGCGGTCGGTCTAGTGCGGATGCGGCGGGAATCGCGCCCTGCTCGGGCGCTTTGCGTGGCCGCGCGGCGGGATGGGCCGAGCGGGAAGTGGGCGATCCTGGACTCGAACCAGGGACCTCTTCCTTATCAGAGAAGCGCTCTAACCAACTGAGCTAATCGCCCTCTCGGACGCAGCATTGTAGAAGGGTTTGCGCGGCATGGTTAGCCTCCCCCGCGATGTCGCCGCGGCGACCCGACATCCCTCGTCTGAAGCGCGCCGAACTGGCTGCCGATCCGATCGCGCAGTTCGAGGAGTGGTGGCGCCTGGCCGCCGAGGAGGTGCCCCTGCCGGAGGCGATGACACTCGCCACGGTGGACGAGCACGGCGCCCCCGACGCGCGCATGGTGCTGCTCAAGGGCTTCGGGTCCGACGGCTTTCGCTTCTTCACCAACTACGAGTCGGCGAAGGCCGCGCAGCTCGACGCCGCCGGGCGGGCGGCGCTCGTCATCTACTGGCGCGAACTCGACCGGCAGGTGCGCGTGCGCGGAACCGTTGAGCGGCTCAGCGCCGAGGACGCCGACGAGTACTTCGCCACGCGCCCGCGCGAGTCGCAGCTCGGCGCCTGGGTCTCGCCGCAGAGCAAGGTGATCCCCGAGGGGCTCCTGGAGGAGCGGCTCCGCGAGTTCGAGGCGCGCTTCGAGGGCCGCGACGTGCCCCGCCCCCCGCACTGGGGCGGCTACCTCGTGCGCCACGAGGTGGTCGAGTTCTGGCAGGGGCGCCCCGGGCGCGTGCACGACCGCTTCCGCTACTCGCGCGACGGGGACGGCTGGCGAATCGACAGGGTCGGCCCGTGAGCGGGCTCGGCCTCGACCGCGTCCTGGAGACCGTCGTCTACTGCGACGCGGCGGAGCGCGAGGCGACCGAGGCCTTCTACGCGGAGACCCTGGGACTCAGGCGCGTGTCGAGCTGGAACACGGGCTGCGCGTTCCGGCTCGGGCCCGGCGTCCTGCTGCTGTTCGAGCGCGAGGCGCTCGCGGGCAGCGACTCGGCCGTCTCCGCGCACGGCACGCGCGGGCCCGGGCACGTCTGCTTCACCACCGCCGGCGATTACGAGGCCGCCCGCGCGGCGCTCGCCGAGGCCGGGGTCGAGATCGAGCACGACCACGAGTGGCCGGACGGGCGACGCTCGTTCTATTTCCGCGACCCGGCCGGCAACCTGATCGAGCTGGCCGAGGGCGACATCTGGCCCGCCTGAGCCGGTCGGCTAGCGCTTGGCGCGGCGCGTACGCGCGAACTCGAGCAACTCGTCGAGGTCGTCGAAGTGGAGCTCGGCGCGCCAGCCCGAGCGCGTGTGCTTCACCTTGACCGCCGTGCCCAGCGCGGCCTCCAGCGAGTCGGTGGCGCGCTCGATCGCCTCCTGCTCGTCGGCGTCGGGCACCACGCGCAGGCGCGGTCGCTTGCCGTCCGCGGCGGCGCGGGCGCGCGCCTCGGTCTCGCGCACCGACCAGCCCTGGCGGGCGGCCTCGCGCGCCAGCCGGCGGCGCTCCTCGACGCCCTTGGCGATCAGGATCGCCCGGCCGTGGCCCTCGCTGAGCTTGCCCTCCTCGAGCAGCTCGAGCGCCTCGTCGGGCAGATCCAAAAGCCGGATCAGGTTGGAGAGGGCGGCCCGGCTGCGGCCCAGGCGCCGCCCGAGCTCCTCCTTGGTCACGCCGAGGTCCTCGATCAGCATCGCGCAGGCGCGCGCCTCGTCGACGGGGTTGAGCTGCTCGCGCGCGACGTTCTCGATGAGCGCGGTCTGCAGGCGCTGGGTCTCCTCCTCGTCGCGGACGATCACCGGCACGGTCTCGAGCCCGGCCTCCTGCGCGGCGCGCCAGCGGCGCTCGCCCGCGATCAGCTCGTAGCGGCCGTCGGGCAGCGGGCGCACGATCAGCGGCTGGATCACGCCCGCGTCTCGCAGCGACTGGGCGAGTGCGGAGATCGATTCGGGATCGAAGCGTCGGCGCGGCTGCTTGGGGTTCGGGACGATGACCGCGACCGGCACCTCGCGGAGCTCCTGCTCCGCGCCCTCCTGGGAGGGCAGGATCGCCGCGAGGCCCCTTCCCATGCCGCGGCGCGCGGTCAAGCCTCGACCTCCATCACCGGGCCCGGCGCGGCGTCGGCGCCGCGCAGGCGCTGCACGCGGACCCGCTCGTCGCGCTCGCGGGCGGCCAGCTCGCGCGCGAGCTCCCGGTACGCGTCGGCGCCGCGGGAGCCGGGCGCGTGCTCGGTGACGGGGACGCCGTAGCTCGGGGCCTCGGCTACGCGGACGCTGCGGGGGATCACGGTATCGAACACCAGTTCGGGGAAGTGCTGTCTGAGCTCAGCCTCGACGTCCTTGGCGAGGCGGGTGCGGTCGTCATGCATGGTGATCACGAGGCCGGTCAGAACGAGCGCGGGGTTGAGCTTGCGGCGCACGAGGTCGAGCGTCTCCATGAACTGCACGAGCCCCTCGAGGGCCAGGTACTCGGCCTGCACGGGGACGAGCACCCGGTCGGCCGCGGTGAGCGCGTTCACGGTCACCGGGCCCAGCGATGGCGGGCAGTCCAGCAGCGTGAGCGCGAAGCGCTCGCGCACCGGCCCGAGGCTGTCGCGCAGCCGGTACTCCATGCGCTCGAGTTGCGGGAGCTCGACCGACGCACCCGCGAGGTCGGCGCTCGCGGGGACGATCCACAGGTTGTCGGGGCCCGCCGGCCGAGCGGCCTCGGCGACCGAGCTCTCCCCCACCAGGCAGTCGTAGGAGGAGGGCTTGGAGTCGCGGCCGAAGCCGAGCGCCACCGTCGCGTTCGCCTGCTGGTCGAGGTCGACGATCAGCACCTGGTTGTCCTGCGCGGCCACGCAGGCAGCGACGTTCACGGCGGTGGTGGTCTTGCCCACTCCGCCCTTCTGGTTCGCGATCGCGTAGACGGCGCCCATCGGCGCGCCCGAGCCTAGCGGTCGCCCTCCCCGGCACCGGGACTGCGCGGGCAGCAGGCGCGCCCGCGTTCCCGCTAAATGCGGCTTACTTCGCGCCGAACGGCCGCTTCTTGGCGATGCCCGGGCGACGGGGGAGATTCGCGGGAGTCGGGCCGGCCTTGCGCAGGACGTGCAGGTGGCGGTGCTCGTAGCCCACGAGCTCGCCCACGGCCAGCACGCGCACCGCGGCCATCGCGGTCGGCTCGAGGGCGCGCTCGAGCTCCGCCTCCTCCTCGGGGTCGCGGCGGCCCTTCCAGGCGACCAGCACGCCGCCCTCGCGCAACAGCGGCGAGGCGAGCTCGGCGAGCGTCGCCAGGCGCGCAACGGCGCGGGCGGTGACGGCGTCGTACGCCTCCCGGCCGCCGTCGGGCGGGGTCTCGCGGGCCCACTCCTCCGAGCGCGCGTTGACGGCGCGCACGTTGCTGATGCCGGCGGCCTCCGCAGCCGCCGCGATGAAGCCGCACTTGCGGGCGACCGACTCGATCGCGTCGATGCGGGCGTCGGGGAGCGCAACGGCCAGCGGGAACGCCGGGAACCCCGCGCCGGCGCCCACGTCCGCGATCGCCCGCGCGGCGCGCAGCTCGGGGACCTCAAGGCCGGTGAGCGAGTCGGCGACATGCGCGCGCCAAGCCTGCTTGGGCTCGCGCACCGAGGTCAGCGAGCGCGGGTCCTCGACCAGCTGCGCGAGCACGACCTCGAGGCGCCGCCGCGCCCCGGCCTCGAGCTCGACCCGCATGTCCCGGCGCTTACTCGTCGGAGACCAGCGGCGCGACGATCACGCAGCGGTCGGGCTCGTCGCCCTCGCTGAACGTCTCGATCCCGGGACGGTCCTTCAGGTGGTCGTGGACCACCTTGCGCTCGGTCGCCGACATCGGCTCGAGCTCGATCTCCCGGCCCGTCTCCAGCGCGCGCTGCGCGGCGCGCTCGGCCTGGCTGATCACCTGCTCGCGGCGCCGCTCCCGGTAGCCGGCGGCGTCCACGATCACGCGCTTGCGCTCCTTGGCGCCGCGCTGGGCGGCCCGGTAGCAGATCAGCTGCACCGCGTCGATGGTCTGCCCGCGCCGGCCGATCAGACGGCCCACTTCCTCCCCGTCGACGACGGCGGTGATCTGCCGGTCCGTCTCGGTCACCTCCACGGTGCCGTCGACGCCCAAGGCGTCGATCACCCGCTCGACGATCCCACGGACCCGCTCAGCTGCGTCAACCGGCGGCGCTGCCTGCTGCTCCTCAGTCATGAGAAACGCGACTCTACCGCGCGGAGGAAAAACCTGGCGCGCCACGAAGCATGGAAGCTGGCGACGTACGCCCCAGGAACCGGTTTGACCCCGTGGAGCGTGGTCGGCTTTACGCGTGCTTGGGCGAGGTGTTACGGAAGTTGCGCGGGCTGATGGGCTCGCGGCACGGGGGGTGCGCGAGGCGTCTGTCGCGGCGGCGCCAACGCCCAGGAGGGCTCCCACGACGCGTCGGCGCCACCGTTTCACGTGTTACGCCAGCGCACCAGCCCACGAAAAAGGGGCGCCACCGGGCGCCCCTGGTACAGCTACCGCCGCCGCTTGCGCTTACGCGGCGGGGGAGGCGGGGGCTTCGCGACCTTGATCTCCTCCTCCGTCGGCTTCGCGGGCGGCGGGAAGAACCGCATGACGACCGCCTGCTGGCCCAGCGTCCAGATGTTCGTGGTGATCCAGTAGACGGCGAGGCCGGCGGGGAAGCTCGCCACAAACGGGGCGAAGACCAGCGGCAGGGCGAACATGATGATCCGCTGGTTGCGGTCGATGCGTGAGGCCATGACCAGGCCGGCGCCGATCTGGGTGACGATGAAGAGCAGGATGAGCGCGACCAGCGGGCCGCCGGTGGGGGGCTCGGTGAGGTTGTCGATGAAGAGGAACCCGATCGGCGGCGCGGCGAGGACGTCCTCGGTGAACGAGTCGCTGCGCAGCAGGTAGAAGAGCGAGAGGAAGACGGGGAGCTGGAGCAGGAGGGGCAGGCAGGACGCGAGCGGGTTGATCTTGTTCTCGCGGTAGAACTCGATCAGCTCGCGCTGCTGGCGCTGCTTGTCGTCCTTGTAGCGCTCCTGGATCGCCTTGATCTGCGGCGCGTACGCCTGCAGGGCGCGCATCGAGCGGATCTGCGAGATCGAGAGCGGCAGGATCACGATCCGCGTCGCGAACGTGAGGGCCACGATCGAGAGGCCCCAGCTCAGCCCCACGGTGTCGTGGAAGAAGAGGATGACCGCCTCGGCGAGGTCGATGAGCGGCTGCAGGACGTTCGCGACGATCATGCGGGCGCTCCGTGGTGGTGCTCAGCGTGGTCGCGGCCGCGGTTGCGGAAGATGCGGCGGTTGGAGACGGGGTCCCAGCCCCCGTGGCTCCACGGGTTGCAGCGCAAAAGCCGCCAGCCGGCGAGGATCGACCCGCGCAGGATCCCGAGCTCGCGCACGGCCTGCAGCGCGTAGGCCGAGCAGGTCGGCTCGTACTTGCAGCGCCGCGGGAGCGCGGGGGAGATGAAGCGCATGTAGAAGCGCAGCGGCAGCAGGAAGGCCTCGACGAGCAAACGGCGCGCGCGGCCTGCGAAGTCGCGGGCGGAGCGTTTCACGTGTTACGCCTCCACCTTGAAGCCCGCCTGGGAGAGCAGCTCGCGCAGAACCGGCTCCACTCCCTTGACCCCCTCGCGCTCGACCAACCCCGCGATGTCCTTGCGGGCGACGAGCACGAAGTCGTGCGAGTCGGGGAGCTCGTCCGCCATGCCCCAGAAGGCCTCGCGCAGAGCGCGCTTGACGGCGTTGCGCTCGACGGCGCCGCCGACCTTCTTGCCGACGGAGACACCGAGGCGCACGTCGCCCCCCTCGTCCTCGCTGTCCCGCGGGAACGCGTAGAGGACGAGGAAGCGATTCGCGTGTGACTTGCCCTCACGGTAGACGCGATCGAAGTCGCCACTTCTTGAGAGTCGCCCACGCCGTCGCCCCTCGCCGCGCTGCGACATCAGGGGGTCAGTCGCTTGCGCCCCTTACGGCGCCGGCGCCTGATGATGTCGCGCCCGCTGCGAGTCCGCATGCGCACGCGAAACCCGTGCGTCTTCGCACGCTTGCGCTTCTTCGGCTGCCAGGTCCGCTTCATCTTCGCGACAGAAATCTAGGGGCAACCCGAGGAGAGGGCTCATGGGCGCCCGCTTCCGGGAGGCGGCCAGTATAGAGAGAACCGCGGGGCTAGCGGCCCGCTCCCCGCCCGGAGCGGGTGGGTCGGTGCAAGTCCGCGTGCAGCCCGCGGACCTTTTTCCCGGCATTTGCGAGACAGCCCGCTCGCGGTTGCGGGGGCCGTGCCTATGATCGCGGACCGTGGCCCAGACCAACCCTGACAGCGACCTCGATCACCTCTGGCAGGAGGTCCGCGAGGCGCTGCGGCGGGGCATGCCGGCCGCCACCTTCAGGCAGTGGATCGAGCCGCTCGAGCCGGTCACGCGCGTCGACGGCGCGCTGTACGTGACTGGCCCGAAGCGCGTGCGCACCTGGGTCGACCGCCGCTACCGCGCGCAGATCGAGGACGCGATGCGCCGCGTCGATCCCGAGCTCGGCCCACTCTTCCTCGTCGACCGCGAGAGCGAGGCAACCCAGGCCCCCGAGCGCGAGCTCACGCCGATGCCGATCGACCCGAAGCACACCTTCGAGCGTTTCGTGATCGGCCCGGGCAATCGGTTCGCCCATGCGGCCGCGCTCGCCGTCGCGGAGCTCCCCGGCGAGGCCTACAACCCGCTCTTCCTCCACGGCCCGCCCGGGCTCGGCAAGACCCACCTGATGGGCGCCATCGCGCGGTACCTGCGCGAGCACCACCCGACGCTCAAGGTCCACTACACAACCGCCGAGCGCTTCACCAGCGAGTTCGTCGCCACGCTGCGCACGGACGGGCCCGAGCGCTTCAAGGAGCGCTACCGCTCCCTCGATGCGCTGCTCATCGACGACGTCCAGGTGCTCGAGGGCAAGCCGCGCACCGAGGAGGAGTTCGTCCACACCTTCAACGCGCTGTATGCCGCCGGGAAGCAGATCGTGCTCTCGAGCGACCGGCCGCCGAGCGCCCTCTCGCGCATCGAGCAGCGCCTGCGCGATCGCTTCCAGTGGGGGCTCACGGTGGAGATCGAGCCGCCCGACCTGCGTACGCGCGTCGCGCTGCTCTGGCGCTTCGCGAGCGACGCGGTCGATCAGCTCCCCGACCCGCAGGTGCTCCGCGAGATCGCCTCGGCGGCCCCGGGCAACGTCCGCGGCCTGGAGGGCGCGCTCACGCGCGTTCTCGCCATGGCCTCGATCTTCGGCGAGC
Organism: Solirubrobacterales bacterium; assembly: GCA_036564135.1. Taxonomy (GTDB): domain Bacteria; phylum Actinomycetota; class Thermoleophilia; order Solirubrobacterales; family 70-9; genus RSA11. The sequence goes on along the minus strand of DATCLC010000151.1, from coordinate 4,394 downwards.
CGCTCGAGCGCGGGGTGGTCGAACGCGCCTTCGGGGGCGCCAAGGCAACCCGCGGCGGCGCCCCTGCGTCGATTACCGCGCCCTCGGTCCAGGCGATCCAAGACGCTGTGTGCTCCGTCCTCGGCATCTCGCGCGAGGAGCTGCTCTCCCCGCGCCGCACCCCGCGCGTCGCGCGGGCCCGCCAGCTCGCCATGTACCTCTGCCGCGAGCTCACGCCGCTCTCGCTCGCGCAGATCGCCCGCGAGTTTGACCGCGACCACTCCACGGTGCTCCACGCGATCCGCGCGGTCGAGTCCCGCTTGGAGCCCGGCTCGCAAATCCACGAGGATGTGGACAGGATCCGTGGAGAGCTATCCCGCGCGGTGGATAGTTTCCCTCGCCGGACCAGCTCCGCGACCGCGGCCCACACCGGTCCACAGGGAGAATCCACAGCCTGATCGCGCCCTACCAAGCGGAACCCGCGCCTTGCCAACACTTCTCAACAGCCCAAATACATCTGATCCGGATAGGAAGATGAGCGACCTCCGATGAAGATCCAAGCCCCACGCGACTCACTCTCCACCGCCCTCCAGACCGCCAGCCGCGTCGTCTCCTCGCGCGCCACGCTCCCCTCGCTCGGCGGTGTCATGGTCACCGCGACCGACGGCGTCACGCTGCAGGCGACCGATATGGAGGTCGCGATCTCGCTGGCCGTACCCGACGCGACGGTGGAGGAGACCGGGGCGCAGCTCGTGCCCGCGCGGCTGCTCGCCGACGTCGTGCGCAGCCTACCCGCCGGCCAGGTGACCCTCCAGGCGCGCCCGGAGCAGCGCGACGTGGAGATCACCACCGGCACCTCCAACTTCCACCTGCGCACCCTGCCCTCCGAGGACTTCCCGCGTCTGCCCGAGGTGCACAGCGACCCGGCCAAGCTGCCTGCCGCGCCGCTGGCCGAGGCCATCGACCGCGTCGCCCGCGCGGCCTCCAAGGACGAGGTGCGCCCGATCCTCACCGGCGTGCTCGTCCAGGCCGAGGGCGCCCGGCTGACGATGGTCGCCACCGACTCCTACCGGCTCGCCGTCAAGCACACCGCGCTCGAGAGCGAGCTGCCGATGCCGATCGAGGCGAACGTGCCCTCGCGGGCGCTCCGCGAGCTCGCCCGCGCGATCGCCGATCGCGACGCGAGCGAGGTCGAGATCGCCCTCTCGCGCAACCAGATCGTCTTCCGGCTGGACGGCCTCGAGCTCTCGTCGCGCCTGATCGAGGGCCAGTTCCCGAGCTGGCGCCAGCTCATCCCCGAGAGCTTCGATCACGAGGTGCGCCTGCCGCGCGAGGAGCTCCTCGAGGTCTGCCGGCGCGTGAGCCCGCTCGCGCAGCGCAACGCGCCCCTGCGGCTCGCCTTCTCCGAGGGCGAGCTCACGGTCGCCGCGTCGACCCCCGACCTGGGCGACGCGAGCGAGGCGATGCCCGCGCCGTACTCGGGCGAGCCGCTCGAGATCGCCTTCAACCCGCAGTTCTTGATCGACGGGATCGAGAGCATCACGGGCGACGAGCTTTCGGTGAACCTCTCCTCGCCCCTGCGCCCGGGCCTGCTCCGGCCGGTGGGTGACGAGGACGACTTCGCCTACCTCGTGATGCCGATCCGGCTGAACACGTAGCCGCGTGAGGGCCGCCCCGCCCGCCCGGGCGGGGGCGTACGCTCCGGTGGAGGCCATGGACACGATCTCCGTCGAGGCGCTGCGCACCCGGTCGTTCCGCAACCTCGCCGACGGCGAGCTGCGCCTTGGGGACGGGGTGACCCTGCTCTGGGGGCCCAACGGCGCGGGCAAGACCAACCTGCTCGAGGCGCTCTACGCGGCACTCGCCGGGCGCTCGTGCCGCACCCGCGCCGACCGGGAGACGATCGCCTTCGGCGAGCAGCTCGCCCGCGCCGAGGCCGACGTGACCGAGGGCCCCGAGCGCCGCGAGTTCATGTTCTCCTGCGCGCGCGACGAGGGCCGGCGCCATCTCATCAACGGCTCACCCGCGCCCCCGGACGCCTCCTCGCGCCGCCCGCCGCTCGCGGTGTTCATGCCCGACCGCCTCACCCTCGTCAAGGGGCCGCCCGCCGCCCGCCGCTCGCACCTGGACGGCTTCGTCGCGGCGCTGTGGCCCGCCCGCGCCGAGGCGCGCAAGCGGTACTCGCGCGCCCTCGCGCAGCGCAACGCGCTCGTCGGGCGCATCCGGGCGGGCGCGGCGTCGGAGGACTCCCTCGCCGCCTGGGACCGCGAACTCGCCGAGGCCGGGGTGGAGCTCATGCGCACCCGCGCGGCGGCCGCCGAGGCCCTCGCCGACGGCTTCGCGAGCGCTGCGGCCGAGCTCGGCCTCGGCGACCAGGCGAGCCTGCGCTACCGCCCGCGCAGTGAAGCGAGCACCGCCGACGAGCTCGCGGCGGAGCTCGCCGAGCGCCGCGGCGGCGACATCGCCCGCGGCTTCACCGGCCACGGGCCCCACCTCGATGAGCTCGTGCTCGCCCGCGCCGGGCGGTCGCTGCGCAAGTTCGGCTCCCAGGGCCAGCAGCGCGCTGCCCTGCTGGCACTGCTCTTCGCGGAACGCACCGCCCTCGTGGAAGCGGGCCGCACGCCCCCGCTGATGCTGCTCGACGACGTGACCAGCGAGCTCGACCCGGAGCGCCGCGAGCTGCTCTGCGCGCGCCTGCTCGCCGGCGGCGGACAGGCCCTGATCACCGCGACCGAGCCCGCTCACGTTCCGGAGAGCTGCCCGCGCCTCGAGGTCGCGGTGCGCGACGGCCGCGTGCTCGGCCCCCTCGACGCGGCGGAGGCGGCGTGAGCGGCCGCGAGTTCCGCCCGCTGGCCGACGCGCTGCGCGACGTGCGCGCCGAGGTTGCGCCGGCGACGCTGCTCGCCGCGGTGCAGGAGGCCTGGCCCGCGGCGGTCGGTGCCACGATCGCGGCCGAGGGCGAGCCCGTGGGCGAGCGCGACGGGGTGATCACGATCGCCTGTCGCTCGGCGACCTGGGCTCAGGAGCTCGACCTCATGCAGACGGAGCTGCTCGCCCGGCTACGCGAGGTCATGGGGGAGAATCCCGCCCACACGCCCCTGCGCGGCCTGCGGTTTACCGCGGATGCGGCGCGGCGCGCCTAAGAGGCGAAAGCCGTTCCATTATCGGCTCATTTGCAGGGATTTTTTGGCTTATCCACGCCGGTTCCGACGCCCCTCCCTGGTATCCTTATGTGAACTTGCACGAGGACCCCGGGCTCTTGCTCCACCACTGTCCGGAGAGGGGCTGGACGCTCGGGGTCTATTGACGAGCGCAACCGAGAGGACTTAGTGGCAAAAGCAACTAGCACGACGGGCAAGCAGCCGAAGGGGGGCAAGCAGGCGGCCAGCGACGGTTACTCCTCGCAGGACATCACCGTCCTTCGCGGGCTCGATCCGGTCCGCAAGCGGCCGGGCATGTACATCGGCTCCACCGGCCCGCGCGGCCTCCACCACCTCGTCTACGAGGTCGTCGACAACTCCGTCGACGAGGCCCTTGCCGGCTTCTGCGACCACATCGAGATCACCATCCACCCGGACGACTCGATCACGGTCGTCGACAACGGCCGCGGCATCCCGGTCGACGAGCACCCTGAGGAGAAGCGCTCCACCGCCGAGGTCGTGCTCACCGTCCTGCACGCCGGCGGCAAGTTCGGCGACGGCGGCGGCTACAAGGTCTCCGGCGGCCTGCACGGCGTCGGCGTCTCGGTCGTGAACGCGCTCTCGCAGTCACTGCGCCTCGAGGTGCGCCGTGACGGCTACGTGTGGACCCAGGAGTACGAGCGCGGCGAGCCCAAGGGCGAGATCAAGCGGGGTGAGGCCACCGACGAGACCGGCACGACGATCAGCTTCGCGCCCGATCCCGAGATCTTCGAAGAGGTCAAGTTCGACTACCAGACGCTCGCCGAGCGCATGCGCGAGACCGCGTTCCTCACCCGCGGCCTGCGCATCGACCTGATCGACGAGCGCGGCTCGGGCGAGCGGGACACCTTCCATTACGAAGGCGGGATCGTCGACTTCGTCCACCACCTGAACGAGAGCAAGGACCCCCTCCACCGCAAGACCGTCTACTTCGAGAACGAGACGGAGGAGGGCCACGTCGAGGTCGCGATGCAGTGGAACTCCTCCTACCAGGAGTCGATCTTCTCGTTCGCCAACAACATCAACACCCACGAGGGCGGCTCCCACCTCTCCGGCTTCCGCGCGGCTCTGACCCGCACGATCAACGCCTACGCGCGCGAGAAGGGCCTGCTCAAGGACAAGGACCCGAACCTCGCCGGCGAGGACGTGCGCGAGGGCCTGACCGCGGTGATCTCGGTGAAGCTGTCCGAGCCGCAGTTCGAGGGCCAGACGAAGACCAAGCTCGGCAACCCGCAG
>DATCLC010000150.1:0-9866 GCA_036564135.1 Solirubrobacterales bacterium | reverse complement strand
AACCCGCTGCTCGACATCGCCACCGAGCTCGAGAAGCGGGCTCTCGACGACGAGTACTTCACCTCGCGCAAGCTCTACCCGAACGTCGACTTCTACTCGGGCCTGATCTACGAGGCGCTCGGCATCCCGACCGAGATGTTCACGGTGATCTTCGCGATCCCGCGGACGGCCGGCTGGATCGCGCAGTGGCTCGAGATGGTCGAGGACCCGGAGCAGAAGATCGCGCGCCCGCGCCAGATCTACACGGGCCTGCGCGACGTGGACTACACGCCGATCGAGGAGCGCGAGGGCCCGGAGAAGATCCGCAACGACTTCATCCGGCGCCCGGTGCGGAGCCGGCGCGGCGCCTGACCGGACGGTGGCGTACCGGCTCACGGTCCGCCACGGGTCCCGCGTGACCCACCGGAAGTTCGAGCGCCTCGACGACGCGGTCGAGGCGCTCGAACAGAGCGCCAAGGAGATCCGCGCGGCGGGCCCCCTGCGCGACCGCAAGATGATCCGCGAGTTCCCTGCCGCCCAGCAGGTGGCCGGGCGGGTGGAGATCTCGACCGGCGGCCTGCTGCGGCGCGGGCGTGACGCCGGCGTCGACGTGATGGGCGACGGCCGCTTCGTGCCCTTTGCCGGCGGGATCCGCCGGCGCGAGCTCGACCCGGGCTCCGACGGCCCGTTCGAGGCCGTGCGCCGCGCCCTCGTAGGCTAGGTGCCATGAGCGGCTCAGAGGTCGAGATCCCCAAGGGGAGCTACGCGGCCGGCAACCGCGCCCGGCTGCCCGCCGGCGCCCAGGAGCCGATCCGCGTCTACATCAACAGCGTCGAGCAGCCCCGCGGCGAGGTGTGGGAGCGCGAGGGGAACGAGATCGTCTTTTCGCGCCCGATCATCAAGGAGATCGTCACCAAGGGCCGCTGGCTGGCGATGTACATCGGGATCTTCGGCACCTACCGCAAGCACGAGACCGTCGACATCGAGTACACGACCGCCGACGGCAAGATCCAGCTCGCCGCGGACGTCGAGATCCTCGGCGGCGACCCGCCGGACGGCAAGCGCTCCTAGGGCCTGGGGCCCCTAGAGGCCGACGAGGCTCGCCACCCGCTCGCGGTGCTCCGCGGCGGTGCCCATGAGCTGCGCGGAGACGCGCGCCCGCTTCAGGAAGAAGTGGATGTCGTGCTCCCAGGTGAAGCCGATCCCGCCCAGCGTCTGGATCGCGTCGTGCGTGACCGAGCAGGCCGCATCGGACGCGCGGGCCTTGGCCATCGACGCCGCCAGCGGCAGCGCCTCGGGGTCCGCGTCGGCGCACCAAGCGGCGTAGTAGGTGAGCGAGCGCGCCTCCTCGACCGCCCAGAGCATGTTCGCGAGCCGGTGCGAGACCGCCTGGTAGGCGCCGATCGGGCGGCCGAACTGCTCGCGCTCCTTGGCGTACTCGGTCGCGATGTCGAGCGCGCGCGCCGCGAGGCCCACCGACTCGGCGGCGAGCGCGACCGCCCCGGCCGCGCGCGCCCACGCAACGTCGCCGGGCAGGGGATCGCCGCTCTCGGCGCGCACGCGGAAGTAGGCCCGCGTGTCGTCGATCACGGGGATGCGCTCGAGCTCGGCGTCGGCGGTCGGCACGATCCGGGGACCCCCGTCGGTGAGCAGCGCGAGCACCGTGCTCCCCTTCGCCGCGCCCACGACGGGCCCGCCCTCGTTCGTGAACTCGGCGGCGCCGCGCGCCGTCCCCGCCGCGATCCCGGGCAGCCAGCGCTCCCGCTGCTCGTCGGAGCCCGCCGAGGCGATCAGCGCGCCAGCGTAGGCGTTCGAGATGAAGGGCGAGGGCGCGAGCGCGTAGCCCATCTCCTCGAGCAGGATCACCAGCTCCACGACCCCGAGGCCCTGGCCGCCGTACCGCTCGGGGATCGCGATCCCCGGCCAGCCCAGCTCGCACATCTCCCGCCAGAGCCCGTCGTCGTAGGGACTGCCGGACTCGGCGAGCTCGCGCACCTTCGCTGGCGTGAAGCGGCTCGCCAGGAACTCGCGGGCGGTCGCCTTGATCTCCTGCTGCTCGTCGCTCAGGCCAAACTCCACGCGCTACCTCAGCTTCGGCAGGCCGAGCACACGCTCGGCGACGATGTTTCGCAACACGTCGCTCGTGCCGCCCTCGATCGAGTTCGCGCGCGAGCGCAGGAACCGGTACGACCAGGAGTCGTCGGTCCGCAGCGCCTCGAGGCCGCCGAGCTCGAGCGCGAGCTCGGTCATCGCCTGGTTCGCGGCGGACCACTGGAGCTTCGCGATCGATCCCTCCGGGCCGGGGATGCCGACCCGCATCGTCGCGGTCAGCGAGCGCAGCGCCCCCAGGCGCAGGCCCTCGACCGCGATCTTGAGGCGCGCGATGCGGTCGCGCACGAGCGGGTCGCCCGCGCGCCCGCGGCGCTTGGCGAGCTCGATCAGGTCGTCGAGCGTGGCCTGCAGGCCGAGGGCCGCGGTGGCCCCCAGGCCCGCGCGCTCGTTCATCAGCGTCGTGATCGCGACGGCCCAGCCGTTGCCCTCGCCGCCGATCACGTTCTCGTCGGGGACCCACGCGCCGTCGATGAAGAGCTCGTTGAACTCGGCCTCGCCCGTGATCTGGCGCAGCGGGCGCACCTCGACCTCGTCCTGCTCCATGTCGAGGATGAAGTAGGTGAGCCCCTTGTGCTTGGGGGCGTCGGGGTCGGAGCGGGCGAGCAGCATGCACCACTTGGCGTGGTGGGCGTAGGTGGTCCAGACCTTCTGGCCGGTGATGCGCCAGCCCCCGTCCTCCTTGACCGCGCGCGTCTTGAGCGATGCCAGGTCCGAGCCCGACCCCGGCTCGGAGAACCCCTGGCACCAGATCTCCTCGGCCGAGAGGATCGGCTCGAGGAAGCGCTCCTTCTGCTCCTCGGTGCCGTGCGCGATCACCACCGGGCCGCCCATCACGAGGCCGAGCACGTTGGCGGGGCGCGGCGCCTTGGCGCGCGCCATCTCCTCCTGGAAGATCGCCTGCTCGATCAGGGTCGCGCCGCGGCCGCCGTACTCCCTGGGCCAGGAGATCCCCGCCCAGCCGGCCTCGTGCAGCGTGCGCTGCCACTGCCGCGCGAACTCGAACTGGGCGTCCTCGCCGCCCGCCGGGGGCTCGCCGGGGTGGTTCTCGGCAAGCCACTCGCGCACCTCGTCGCGGAAGGCCTGCTCCTCTGCGGTCAGCGTGAGGTCCACGGGGGTGGCGGCACTCTAACGGTCCCTGGCCGGCGCCGCGCTTGGCAGGACCGAGCCGCCCGGGCGATAATCGCCGCCATGGCCGGTGAGGGGCGGTCAGGGACCGTGAGTGAGCGGCTGCGATCGGCGCGCCGCGGCAACTTCGTGGGCCGCACGGAAGAGCTCAGGTTGTTCCGCTCGGTCCTGGCGGCCGAGCGCCCGCCCTTCACGGTTCTCTTCGTGCACGGCCCCGGGGGCGTCGGCAAGAGCGCGCTGTTGCGGGTGCTGGCCGACGAGGCCGGCGATCGCGCCCACCTGGTGGACCTCCGGGTGAGCCTCGCCTCCCCGCCCGCGTTCACCGAGGCCGTGGCCCTCGCGCCGGAAGAGCGGCGGCCGGTGATCCTGATCGACACGTACGAGGCTGGGGCCGGGATCGACGAGTGGCTCCGCGAGCGCTTCATCCCCGGGCTCCCCGAGGGCGCGCTCGTCGTGATCGCCGGGCGCAACCCGCCCGGCCCAGGCTGGTCGCGCGATCCGGCCTGGCGCGAGCTGCTGCGGGTGCTGCCGCTTCGCAACCTCCGCGCCGAGGAGGCACGCGCGTATCTGCACGCCGCGCGGATCCCCGCCGAGCAGGCCGAACCCGCCCTGCGCAGCACGCACGGACACCCGCTGGCCCTCGCGCTGCTCGCTGACCTGGCGCGTCAGAGCCCGGACCGCCCCCTCCCCGAGCTCCGGGATGCCCCCGACGTCGTGCGGGCTCTGCAGGAGCGCTTCGTGAGCGACGTGCCCACGGAGCTCCATCGGCGCGCCCTGGAAGCCTGCGCGCACGCGCGGGTGACGACGGAGGATCTGCTGTGCGCGGCGCTGGAGCTCGATGACGCGCACGAGCTCTTCGGCTGGCTCGCGACGCTCTCGTTCATCGACCACTCCGCCGGCGGCCTCTACCCGCACGACCTCGTGCGCGACGTCCTCGACGCCGAGCTGCGCTGGCGCGCCCCCGGCGAGCACGCGCGCCTGCGGGAGCGGGTGCGGCGGCACGCGATCGAGCGCGCCCGCGCGGGGGAGGGCGACCCGCGCACGGCAGCCGCCGACCTGGTCTTCCTACACCGCTCGAACCCGTTCACGGCGACCCAGTGGGACTGGGCCTCGTTCGGGAGCGCGTACGGCGACGCGCTCCGCCCCGGCGACGGCGAGGCCCTGCTGACGATGACCGAGCGGCACGAGGGCGCCGAGTGCGCCCGCTGGGTCGCCCACTGGCTCGAGCGCTGCCCCGAGGCGTTCGTGGTCGTGCGCGAGGCCAGCGAGCATCCGCGCGGTTTCTTGCTGCGCCTGCCCCTGCACGCACTGGACCCCGCCGACATCGCCGCCGATCCCGGCGCCCGGGCGATGTGGGAGTACGCCCAGGCGCAGGCGCCCCGCCCGGGCGACGAGGTGATGGCCGCGCGCACGCTGATCGACGCCGAGCACTACCAGGCGCCGTCGCCCACGCTCAACGTCGTGACGATCGTCGACACGACCGACTGGCTGACGCGCCCCCGGCTCGCCCTCGAGCTGATCGGCGTCTGGGCCGACGCCGATGCCGCGGCCCCGCTGATGGAGTACATCGACTTCCAGCGCGTGCCCGAGGCGGGCTACGAGATCGGGGAGCGGGAGTTCGCGGTCTTCGCGCACGACTGGCGTCGCGTTGATGCCGAGGCGTGGCTCGAGCTCGCGGCCGCACGTGAGCTCGCCGACGGGATCAGCCCCGCAGCGCCCGTCGCCGAGCCCGTCGTGGCGCTCGCGCGTGAGGAGTTCGACGATGCCGTCCGCGACGCCCTGCGCCGCCTCCACGACGACGCCGGGCTGGCGCGCAACCCGCTCCTGCGCTCGCGGCTGGTGCGCGAGCGCGCGGGCGAGGGCGACGCGGCGAACGCACTCCGGGAGCTCATCGAGGAGGCAGCGAACGCCTTGCGCGCGAACCCACGCGCGGAGCACTTGGAGCGCGTTCTCGCGCGCACCTACCTACGACCGGCCCGCACCCAGGAGCTCGCCGCGGAGTCGCTCGATCTGGCGCTCAGCACGTACCGCCGCCATCTGCGCCGCGGCGAGCAGCGCGTCTCCGAGTGGCTCTGGCACCGCGAGCTCTACGGCGAGCGGGACTAGCGGCGCACGACCCGGAACGTGCGGCGCGCCGGGCTCGGGTCGGCGGTGCCGGTCGCGTCTACCGCGCGTGCGGCGAAGCGCAGCCTGCGGGGCTTGCCGCCCTTCGCGCCCGTCCGCACCTTCACGGCCAGCTTGCCCGGGCACTTGCGCTCGCGGCGCAACCGCTTCGGCGTCCCCTGCCCGCGCAGCGCGCAGCGGAAGGTGGAGCCGGCCTCGTCCGATGCCAGGCGGAAGCGCAGGGTTACGCGCGCCTTGCGCGTCACCACCCGGCGCCCCGGGGCGCGCTTGATCATCGTCTCGGGCGGCAGGTCCTCACCGAGAAGCCGCGCGACGGTGAAGCCGGCGCCGGCGACGCCGCGGCTGCCGGCGACCACGAGCCGGCCAGCGCCATCGACGGCGAGCGCCTGGGCACCGAGGCCCCCCGGACCGAAGAAGACCCGTCCGAACTCGCCCGCGGGGGCGCCGCCGTGCCGGTCGCCGACGAACGTGGGGTCGATCGCGCCGCTTTCGTCGAGCCGGGCGAGCGCCATCGAGCCCGAGAGGCCCGCGGCGACGATCCGCCCGCGGTCGTCGAGAACCGCCGCGTGGCCGACCTCGCCGGGATCGTCCGGGAATCCGCCGCCGAAGGCCCTCACCGGGAGGCTGAAATAGCCGGCAGCATCGCCCCTGGGGCCGACGAAGGTCTCGTCCGGACGCCCGTCGGCTCCGCGCAGGCGGGCGAAGTACCAGTCGAGATCAAGCTCGCCGGGCCCAAGGGGGATGATCGTGTCGACCGTGCCGAACATCAGGATGTCGCCCTCTTCGTCGTGCGCCACCGACTCGAAGCTCGCCCCGCCGAAGGCGGGAAACTTGAAGGATCCAGTGGTCGACCCGATCGGGCCCGCAAACGCCTGATCGCGCGAGCCGTCGTCGAGCAGGCGCACGATCGCCGGTGACTCGTGCGTGAAGATCGGCGGAGTGGTCGTCAGCGGCTCGATCGAACTGCCGACGACGACGATCCGCCCCTCATCGTCGACGGCGATGTCCCGCGGCACCGCCGTCTCATCCGCACCGTAACCGACCTCCACCACCCCTCCTGCCTCGGCAGGGCCGAACGAGTGGTCGCGCTCGCCAGACGCGGTGAAACGCATGATTGCGAACCGGGCCACCTCAGGGGATGGACGCACGAACGCCGCGACCAGGACCCTTCCCTGGCCGTCGATCGTCACCGCGCGCGCTCCGTCTCCGGGCCCCGAGCCCGAAAGGTTCACCACGAACGCGCCATCCGTCCACCACGACGGGTCCGGCGCGCCGTTGGGCAAGAAGCGGGCGATGAACGTCGACGAGCTCGTCGTGCTGAGCGACCCGGGATTGACGGCAGTCTGGCCCGCCAGCACGATCCGGCCATCCGGAGCGAGCGCGAGATCGTAGGCGATGTCCTCCTGATTCGGGGCCATGGAGAACTCCATCGTCGCAAGCCCGCCGTCCCCGAAGCTCGGATCCAAGGACCCGTCCGCGCGCAGACGCACGACCGCGGCCACGAGGTTGCGGCGGGCGCTGGTGCCGGGCTCCGCATCGATCCCGCCTGCCACCAGGACCCGCCCGTCCGGCTGCACCGCCACCCCGCCTACCACGAACTCGCGATCCGGGAAGTGCGTGACGAGCCCGCGCTGCCCGGCAGCGCCCCCGAAGGCCGGGTCGAGCGAGCCGTCGGCGGCGAGCGCCGGCGCGGCGCCGGCGATCAGGCCCGCCGCGAAAGCCAGCGCCGCCAGCGCGAGGCCCGGGCGCACCCGGCTCACAGCAGCCCCCGTTCACGCAGGGAAGCGACCGTGTCGGTGAGCGTCAGCCCGGCGGGGCGAGGACGCCAGCCCAGATCGCGCTCGGTCGCCGTCTGGTCGCACGCCGGGGTGTTGAGCACCGTCCACGGCGCCTGGCCGTTGAGCGGCAGCCGCCACGGCCAGACCCGCTGGAGAGCGTCCATCGCCCGCCCCGCGGCGCGGAAGGCGCGGGGCGGCATCGTGCCCAAGGGGGCCCGCCTGCCGGCCAGGGCCGCGATCGACGCCAGCAGCGTCCGCATCGTGAGCTGCTCGCCGGTCGCGAGGTAGCGCCGCGGGCCGCCGTTCACGCGCAGGCAGCCCACGTGCACGCGCGCGAGGTCGCGCACATCGACCAGGGGGACGACCCCCGGGACGCCGACCGGCACCCGGCCGCGCGCGACGTCGCGGGCCAGGCGCGAGCTCTCGCCGAGGCCCGGATCGTGCGGGCCCCACACCATGCCCGGATAGACGATCGTCACCCGCTCGCCGCGCGCCTGCGCGCGCCGGGCGAGCTCGTCCGCGGCGGCCTTGGAGCGCGCGTATGGAGTCGGTGGGGCGCCCACCGGCGAATCCGGGGAAAGCGGCCGGCTCGCCGGCAGGAGCGCCACGTAGGACGAGACGTGGACCACGCGCTCCAGCTCGGCGCGAGCCGCCGCGCGCAGGACGTTCTCGGTGGCGCGGGGGTTGAGCTCGAGCACGCGCTTGGCCTCGCGAGGGTCGTGCGTGTAGGCGGCGGCTGCGTGGATCACCGCGTCGCACCCTGCGACCGCGCGGGCGAGCGCCGTCTCGTCCAGCACGTCGGCCGCGACCACCTCGGCCTCGGCCGCACAGTCGAGCTGGGCCAGCGCTCGCCGCACCCGCCCGCTGTCGCGCGCGGTGGCGCGCACGTCGTAGCCGTCGGCGAGCAGCGCCGCCACGGTGTGCGAGCCGACGAACCCGCTCGCTCCGGTCACCAGCACCTTCATGGCATCTCCTTTGGCCTGCCTCTCACCATGGCCCGATCGTGCGGCGGGGACGCCGCTCATTTCCAGGTCAATCCGCGCTCACTCGGCGCCCACGCGCGGGCGCCGGCGCTCAGTCGAGCGCGTAGAGCACGATGAACGCCGAGGCCAGGTAGCTCACCCCGGCGAAGACCATGCCCGGATCCTCCACAAGGATCGCCGCGGTCGAGCGCGTGTCGTGGCGGTGGTAGATCAGGTAGAGGTAGCGGAAGATCCCGTAGAGGACCGACGGCGCCGTGGCGAGCATCTTGCTGCCCGCGAACGGCGAGTTCACCGAGTAGATCACGTAGGTGACGATCGCCGTGGCCGTGACCATGGCGATCATCTGGTCGAGGAACGGCGGGGAGTAGTGCTCGAGCACCGGGCGCGTGGTGCGCGGCCCCAGCGGCTCGTCGACCGGCTGCGCCTCGAGCATCGCCTCCTGGCGGCGCTTCGTGAAGCCGAGGAACAGCGCCAGCATCGCAGTGCAGACCAACAGGTACTCGGAGGCCGTTGCCCCCACCGCGACCGCGCCCGCCACAACCCGCAGGATGAACAGCGCGGCGATCGTCATCACGTCGATGATCACGAGCCGCTTGAGCAGCAGCGAGTAGAGCGCGGTGACGACCGCGTAGCCCGCGACCATCGCGGCGACCTCCCACGAGACGCCCGCCCAGGACACGGCGACCGCCAGGACGGCGAGCGCCACCGCGGCCGCCATGGCGGTGCCGGGCGCCAGCGCTCCGCTCGCGAGCGGGCGGTGCCGCTTCTCGGGGTGCAGCCGGTCGTGCTCGCGGTCGCGCAGGTCGTTCAGCAGGTACCCCGCGCTCGAGATCGCGCAGAACGCGACGAAGGTGAGCGTCGCCTCGGCGATCGCGGTCCAGTCGTCGAACTGGAGGGAGAAGACGAGCCCCGCGAACACCAGGAGGTTCTTGACCCACTCCTGCGGGCGCAGGGAAACGACCAGCGGCCTCATGGCGCGGCAAGGTTACGGGCTATCGCCGTTCCTGCCGCCGCGGGAGCATCCCTTGACAGCGCTCGTTCGCCGCAAGAGGATCGCGCGCGGCGCTCCTTTCGGGGTGCTGCGGGCCTCGGCCCGCCCGCGTCACTCCAGGGAGGAGCGATGAACTCAATCCGGATCCCACTCACCGCCTGCGCGCTCGTACTCGCGGGCGCGGTCACCGCCTCCGCCGCGACGATCCAAGTCACCACGACCAAGGACGAGTTCGGCAGCGGCAAGAAGTGCTCGCTGCGCGAGGCGATCCAGGCCGCGAACACGGACGCGAGGTTCGGCGGGTGCCCGCGCGGCAAGGGCGCCGACCGGATCGTGCTCGGCAAGGGGATCTACCGGCTCACGCGGGTCGACTCCGAGCCGGACAACGAGAGCGGTGATCTGAACATCGGCGGTTCGATCACGATCGCCGGCAAGGGCCCGCGAGCGACCGTGGTCGACGGCAACGGCGGCGAGCTCCGCGAGGGGGTGTTCGAGGTCACCGCCGGACGCGCGAAGTTCACCGGCATGACGATCCGCCGCGGTTGGGACGCAGACGACTACTCCGGAGGGGCGATCGGTCACACGAGCCCGGGCAACCTGGTGCTCGACCGAGTGCGGATCGTCGGCAACTTCGCTGTCTCCGGGGGCGGCGTCTACCACTCCAGCAACGCGAGCGACGTGAAGATCACGCGCTCCGCCTTCCTCGGGAACGAGGTCGAGAACTATGGAGGCGGCTTCTATACCGCCGCAGTCGGCGACGTCACCGTCCGCAAC
>DATCLC010000149.1:0-4526 GCA_036564135.1 Solirubrobacterales bacterium | reverse complement strand
GGCCGGCGCCGGGTCGAGCTGGGCGAACGGGTTCGCCCCGTCGGCGAACAGCATCAACCCCGTGAAGAACACGCCGAGCCCGCCGAGCACCGCGGTCGCGTACGGCGCCACCTCGCGGTGCCGGTGGCGGGTCGCGAACAGCACGGCGGTCGCGGCGATCGAGAGCACCCACGCCCACAAAAGCAGCGAGCCCGCCTGGCTCCCCCACAGGGCGGTCAGCTTGTAGAGCGCGGGCGTAGTCGTCGAGGAGTGGAGCGCGACCAGCTCGAACGAGAAGTCGGACCGCGCGAACGCGGACTCCACGACCGCCACGCAGACCGTGATCAGCGCGGCGCTCGCGTAGACCGCCCGGCGGCTGGAGTCGACCCAGCGCCGGTCGCCCGAGCGGGCCCCGTGGATGGCCGCACCGGCCGCGTACGCGAACGCGCAGAGCGCGGCGATGAGGCACGCGAGCCCAAGCCCGAGCATCAGCGCCGGCCCGGCCTCACGAGGACTCGTCGAGCGACTCGTCGATGATCACGTGCTCGGGGTCCTCCTCCGCCTCGGCGGCGAACTTGGAGGGACACTTCGTGATCAGGCGGTCCTTCTCGGCGACGAGGGTGCCGTCGACGAGGCGGCCGGTGACGATCACCTCGCGGCCGTCGCGGAACGGGTCGGGGACCTGGCCGGTGTACTCGACCGGGAGCTTCACCGACGGGTTCTCGCGGTCGGCGATCTCGAACGTCATGTCGGCGCCGTTCCGCTTGATCGAGCCCGGCACGACCTTGCCGTAGACCTCGTAGGTCCCGTCGCCGACGGCCCCGGAGAGGAGCTCCGAGGGCGATTTGGCCTCGCTCGAGGCGTTGAACGAGGTGTAGACGAGGGCCGTCGCCAAAAGCACGGCCGCGGTGAGCGCCACGACGAGCCGGATCTGTCGCTTGCGTGCGGGGTTCATCCGGGAGGTTCGATTATCGCAGGGACCCCTCTAGGGCCCGGGCACGTGGCCTCGCGGGCTGGATACGGAGCGGTCTCGCGGGTTTTTCCGGATGCGTAACCGCGGCCGAAAGCCCATCATCGAAGCTTCCATGTCCGCACAATCCGTTCGTGGGGGGACTGCGGTCGCGCTTGCGGCCGCGAGCGCGATCGCGTGCTTCGTCGTCGCGCGGGCAAGCGAGGTGTTCGTCAACGACGCCTCCCAGCTCGCGGCGATCTGGCCCGTGTCGGGCCTGCTGCTGGGCGCCCTCCTGATCGCGCGCGAGCGCTGGCTCCCCATGTTGGCCGCCGCCGCCGCAGGCCTCTTCGCCGCCTATGCGGCGCTGGGCGCCTCGCCCGGGGTCGCGGCGGCGCTCGCCGCCGGCGATCTGATCGCCGCCACGTTCGGCGTCGGCGCCATCGAGCTGATCGGCGGCCGGCGCTGGCGCCCGGCGACGCTGCGCGGCACAGCGGCGCTCCTCGTCGGGGGCGCCGGCCTCGGCGTCGCCGCCGGCGCGCTGGCCTCGGCGACCGCGCTGGCATTCGAGGGGGCCGACTGGACCCGCTCCTTCGGGGAGTTGACGGCGGCCCGCGGCCTCGGCGTAATCGCGCTCACGCCGGTCGTCCTCGCGGTGGCCGACCGCGAGGCGCGGCCCTTCGCGGCGATCGAGAGCCCATCGCGCCTCGAGCGGGCCCTGGTGTTGGGGGGCACGGTCGTGCTCGGCCTCTTGCTGTTTACGCGCGAGGGCGGCGTCTTCGACCAACCCGCCATCGTCGTGCCGCTGCTCGCCGTCGCGGCCATCCGCCTGGGCTGGAGCGACACCGGCCTGGTGGTCGCGATCCTCTGCGGGTTCGCGTCGCTCGGCATCGCCACGGGGGAGAGCGCGCTCGTCGACGACCCGTCGAGCCGGGCCGAGGTGCTCGCCGCGCAGGTCGTGCTGGCCCTCTTCGCGGCCACCGCGCTGCTCGCCGCCGCCCTCACCGCCGAGCGCTCGCGGGCGGTCGAGCGGCTCCGCCGGGAGCGCGAGGACCTGGGCGAGGCCCAGCGCATCGCGCGGGTCGGGAGCTGGACCGTCGACCCTGAGACCGGCGACGTGGACTGGACCGAGCAGCAGTTCCGCAACTTCGGCCTCGAGCCGCGCGACGAGCCGGTCTCCAGGCAGGAGTACGTCTCGCGCATCCACCCCGACGACGTCGACATCGTCCACCGCATCCTCACCGGGCAGGAGCCGATGTCGGAGTTCGAGCTGCGCGTGCGGCGGCCCGACGGGCGCCAGGCCGTGCTCGCCGTCTCGGG
This sequence comes from Solirubrobacterales bacterium, assembly GCA_036564135.1. Classification (GTDB taxonomy): domain Bacteria; phylum Actinomycetota; class Thermoleophilia; order Solirubrobacterales; family 70-9; genus RSA11. The sequence goes on along the minus strand of DATCLC010000149.1, from coordinate 2,278 downwards.
CGCGCCGATCACGACGCGCAGCGGGCGCAAGCTGATCGCCGGCACGACCCGCGACGTAACGGGCGAGCGCGAGGCGGCGCGCGCCCTCGCCTCCGCCGAGGAGCGCTTCCGGCGGGCGTTCGAGGACTCGGGCGCGGGCATGGCGATCATCGGCCTGGACGGCGACCGCCTGGGCGCCTTCGAGGACGCGAACCAAGCCATGGCGCGGCTCGTGGCGATGCCCCGCGAGAAGCTGATCGGCAGCCGCTGGGACGCCGTGGTCCACCCGGAGGACGCCGACACCGTGGCCACGGCGGTCCGCGGCCTCGTCGCGGCCGAGCGCTCGAGCTTCACGAGCGAGATCCGCCTGCGCGCCGGGGCCGAGCAGACCCGCTGGACCGCCTGCAGCCTCTCGCTCGTCCGCGACCCCGACGGCGCGGTGCTGCACGCGCTCCTGCAGGCGCAGGACATCACCGAGCGCAAGCAGGTGGAGGGCCAGCTCCAGTTCCTCGCCGACCACGACACGCTCACAGGCCTGCTCAACCGGCGGCGCTTCGTCGACGAGATCGCTCGCGAGATCGCGCGCGTGCGCCGCTACGGGGGCGAGTCGGCCGTGCTCGTGCTCGATCTCGACCGGTTCAAGCCGGTCAACGACTCCGCCGGGCATGCGGTCGGCGACCAGATCCTCGCCACGGTGGCCGATGTTCTGCGCACCCGGCTGCGCGCGACCGACATCGTCGCGCGCCTCGGTGGGGACGAGTTCGGCGTGCTGCTTCCCGCGACCGACCGCGACGCGGCCGAGCGGCTGGCAACCGAGCTACGCGCCGTGATCGCCGGGCGGATGCGCGGCAGCGGCAGCCCCGCCGGGGCGCGGGTGACCGCGAGCATCGGCGTCGCGACCTTCGCCGCCGGTGACGAGGAGCTCGCCCCCGAGGAGCTGCTCGCCCACGCCGACCTCGCGATGTACGCGGCCAAGCAGGCCGGCCGCGACCGCGTTCGGGTCCACCACAGCGACTCCGCCGCGGGCGACGCCGGCCGGACCGGCTGGGTCACGCGCATCCGCGAGGCGATCAGGGACGACCGCCTCACCCTGCACGCGCAGCCGATCGTCCCGATCGCCGGCGGGGACACGCGCCCGCGCTACGAGTTGCTCCTGCGCATGCTCGACTCCGACGGCGAGCTGATCACCCCCGACCGGTTCCTCTACATCGCCGAGCGGTTCGGCCTGATCGGCAAGATCGACCGCTGGGTGATCAACGCCGCCGCCGAACGGCTGGCCGGCCACCAAGCCGCGGGCGCCGATCCCGTCTTCTTCGTGAACGTCGCCGCCAGCTCGCTCGCGCAGCCGGGCTTCGCGGACACGGTCGCCGCCTGCCTCGAGGAGGCGGGCGCCGATCCCCGCGGGCTCGTGATCGAGATGACCGAGAGCGAGGCGCTCGTGAACATCGAGCAGGCGCGCGCCTTCGCCGCCGAGCTCAGGGACCTGGGCTGCGGTTTCGCGCTGGACGACTTCGGGGCGGGCTTCGCCTCGTTCTACTACCTCAAGCACCTGGACTTCGACTTCCTGAAGATCGACGGCGAGTTCATCGACGCGCTCACCGCCGAGGAGGCCGATCGCGCCGTCGTCGAGGCGCTGGTGCGCGTCGCCCACCAGCTCGGCAAGCGCACGATCGCCGAGCGCGTCCGCGACGGGCGCACGGTCGAGGCGCTGCGCGCGCTCGGCGTCGACTACGGGCAGGGCAACCATCTGGGCGCCCCCGCGCCGCTGCCGGAGCCCCAGGGGAACGCGCTCCGCGCCCGCGCCTGAGCAGGCCGCGCGCGCGGTCACTACCATCGCCGCCGTGGCCGATTCACCAGTTCTGCTGATCACAGGGGCCTCGACCGGGATCGGCGCGCAGACCGCGCGCCGCGCCGTCGAGGAGGGCTACCGGGTCGCGCTCGCCGCCCGCAGCGAGGACAAGCTGCGCGCGCTCGCCGAGGAGCTCGGCGGCGAGGGGGTCGCGCGCGCCATCCGCTGCGACGTCAGCGAGTGGGACCAGTGCGAAGCGCTCGCCGCCGCCACGCTCGATGCGTTCGGCAGGTTCGACGCCGTCTTCGTGAACGCCGGGTTCGGCGCCAAGCGCGGCTTCCTCGAGGAGACGCCCGAGTTCTGGCGCTCGATGGTGCTCACCAACGTGCTCGGCGCCGCCTACACGATCCGCGCCACCCTCCCCCACATCCTCGAGCGCGGCACCGGCCACTACCTGCTGACCAGCTCGGTCGCCGGGCGCGTCCAGATGCCGGGCTCGCTGTATTCCTC
>DATCLC010000148.1:0-8486 GCA_036564135.1 Solirubrobacterales bacterium | reverse complement strand
CTGTGCTCGTTCGACCAGCTCGCGGTGAAGTCGCGCCCGAACCCGAAGAAGACCGCGGCGTCGCGTCGGCGCGAGCTGACGGGCCTCTTTGACCCGTTCAAGCGCGACCTGCCGCGGCCGGCCGTAGCCGAGCCGGTCTCGACCGCGAACGGCGTCGACCGGTACGAGATCACCATGCAGGAGGGAACGGCCGAGATCCTCGAGGGTCTCGAGACCCCCATCCGCGGCTACGACGGCATGTTCCCGGGGCCCACGATCAGGGCGCGCAAGGGCCGCCCGGTCGTGGTCAAGCAGACGAACGAGCTCGACCACGAGACCATCGTTCACCTGCACGGCGGCGCCCAGGAGGAGGAGTCGGACGGCGCCCTGCACCGCTACTGGATCCAGCCCGGCGACGACTACACGTACACGTACTGGAACCAGCAGGACCAGGCGACGCTCTGGTACCACGACCACATCCACGGCCGCACCGGCGAGCACGTCTTCGCCGGGCTGGCGGGCTTCTACATCCTGAGCGACGAGCTCGACGAGAAGCTCGGCCTGCCCCGCGGCCAGTACGACGTGCCGCTCGTGATCCAGGACCGCGCGTTCAACTCGGACGGCTCGTTCCGCTACGTGCGCAGCGTCGAGCCCGGCATGCACGCCGACACGATCCTGGTCAACGGGGCGATCGTCCCGCGCATGGCGGTGAAGCGCCGGATCTACCGCTTCCGCCTGCTGAACGGGTCGAACGCGCGCTGCTACCAGCTCCAGCTCGGCAACGGCCGCGAGATGTTCCAGATCGCGAGTGACGGCGGCCTGCTGCCGAAGCCGATCAAGCGCACCCAGATCCCGCTCGTCCCCGGTCAGCGCGTCGAGATCCTGATCGACTTCCGCAAGTACGCGCCGGGCTCGAAGCTGATCCTGCGCAACAAGCTCGGCGACGCCACCACGAGCGCGGTGATGCGCTTCGACGTCACCAAGGGCGGCGGCCGCGAGCAGGCGCGGATCCCGAAGAAGCTGCGTCCCGCGGAGACGATCCCAAGCGCGTCCAAGGTGCGCGCGTTCGAGCTCACCTTCGAGGCGACGCCGACGCCGCGGTGGCTGATCAACGGCAAGGAGTACGACGAGAACCGCGTCGACGCCGATCCCAAGCTGGGGACCACCGAGTACTGGCGGTTCATCAACAACTCCGACCACCAGCACCCGATGCACCTGCACGCCTGCCACTTCCGCGTGATCGAGGTGAACGGCACCCGGCCCCATCCCGCGGACCAGCACTGGCGGGACACGGTGAGCGTCCCGGCCCGCGGTCACGTGACGATCCAGCCGTACTTCAAGGACTACGCGGGTGAGTTCGTCTTCCACTGCCACACGCTCGAGCACGAGGACCAGTCGATGATGGGCTCCTTGGTGGTCGCGGAATGAGGCGCCGGCTGCTCACGCTCGCCGCTGCCGCGCTCGGCGCCTTCGCGCTTGGGCCGGCCGCCGCGCAGGGGGCGACCGAGGACGTGTACGCCATCGGCCTCATCCCGCAGGAATCGCAGTGGGATCGCACCGAGGTCGAGATCGCGGTCGGCGACACCGTGCGCTGGATCTTCAACAGTGACTCGTCGAACCCGCCGTACACCAACCAGCCGCACAACGTGAGCGTGCACCCTGGCGTCGGCACTGGCAACCCGGCGATCTTCAGCTCGCCGATCGTCGTCAACCCGACGAACCCGCCGACGGTCTACCAGTACACGTTCGACCAGGAGGGCGTGTACACGTACAACTGCTCGCTCCATCCGGGCATGCAGGGCACCGTCACCGTCGGCGACGAGCCCGGCGACCTCAGCCCGCCCACCACGACGCTGACGCTCGACCCGGCGGAGCCGCCGGGCGGGGTGTACGAGGAGGGCCCGGTGACGGTCAGGTTCAGCGCCACCGACGGCGAGGGCGGCTCGGGCGTGGAGGTCACCGAGTACCGCATCAACGGCGGCGACTGGGTCGAGCTCGAGAACACGGAGGGCGACGACCCGTTCCTGAGCGAGTTCACCGTCACCGACGACGGCGAGTACACGATCGCCTACCGCTCGCGCGACGCCGCCGGCAACACGGAGACCAGCAAGTACAAGTCGTTCCAGATCGGCGAGGACGTCGTCGAGCCCGGCGTCTGGGAGATCTTCGCCCGCGACGACGGGGTAGCGCCGACCACCAACTACTTCTCGCCGAGCGTGATCGAGGACGCCACCGTCGGCGACACCGTCCGGTTCCGCTTCAACCAGGCGTCCACGGTGCACAACGTCTGGATCAACCCGCCCGACGGCGGTCCCTACCAGCTCGTCGAGGTCGCCAACCCGGGTGACCCGGACGTCGACGTCGAGGCCGAGACCGCCGGCGTCTACGCCTACTACTGCACGCTCCACGGCGGCACCCCGGATGGCCTCAGCGGCATGGCGGGCCGCGTGTACGTCGACACCGAGCCAGAGCCCATCGTCGATCCGCTGCCGAACGACAGCGAGCCCCCCACGCAGTGGGAGGAGGACGTCGTGGAGGTCCCGGTGCTCAGCGGCGTGCGCGCCACCGGGCTCTCGCGCGGCGTGAAGATCCGCCTGAGCTCCTCGAAGGGCGCCCGGCTCACCGTCAAGTTCGTCAAGGTGCGGCCCGGCAAGCGCAAGACAGTGAAGACCGTGCGCAAGCGGGTCAAGGCCGGCAAGACCTCCTTCCGGGTCATCGACAAGAAGCGCCTGGTCGGCGGCGTCTATCGCCTGCGCCTCGTGGCGGTCGACGGCGACGGGAACCGATCCGACCCCGTCACTGTGCGAACGCGCGTCAAGTATTAGGCTGCACAGGTCTCCCTTCCGTCCGCCACGACAAAGAGAGTTCGCCGACTAGCGACCTTTTTTTGACAATCACGCCAAAGTCAAATAGCTTCCGGCGCGGGCTCGCCTAAAGGCGAGTAGCCCAGTCGGTTTCTCTGGGAGGAGGACTTGATCTCAGCACGTAGCAACGGCCACGGGCCGCCGCGCCGCACCCTCGTCGCGGGCGCGGGAGGGTTCATCGGAGGCCATCTGGTCCGCGCCCTGCTCGAGCGCGGCGAGGCCGTTCGCGCGGTGGACATCAAGCCGACCGAGCGCTGGATGCAGCTGCACCCCGAGGCCGAGAACATCGTCGCGGACCTGTCCCGCCGCGAGGCCTGCGAGGAGGCCGTGCAGGGCGTCGACCGGGTCTTCAACCTGGCGGCCGACATGGGTGGGATCGGCTTCATCTCCACCCACAAGGCCGACTGCATGCTCTCGGTGCTGATCAACACGCACCTGCTGCTCGCCGCCCGCGACGCCGGCGTCGAGCGGTACTTCTACGCCTCCTCGGCCTGCGTCTACCCCGTCGAGCGCCAGGCGAGCGCGGACGTCGTGCCCCTGCGCGAGGACCAGGTCTACCCGGCGATGCCCGAGGACGGCTACGGCTGGGAGAAGCTCTTTGGCGAGCGCATGTGCCGCCACTTCCGCGAGGACTACGGGCTCGAGACCCGGGTGGGGCGCTACCACAACGTCTACGGGCCCTTCGGCGACTACGACGGCGGGCGTGAGAAGGCCCCGGCCGCGATCTGCCGCAAGGTCGCGACGGCGGTGCTCACCGAGACCAACACGATCGAGATCTGGGGCGACGGGCGCCAGACGCGCAGCTTCATGTACATCGACGACTGCATCGAGGGCACGCTGCGCCTGATGGACTCGGACTACCCCGATCCGGTCAACATCGGCTCCAGCGAGCTGGTCACGATCGACGAGCTCGTCGACATCGTGGAGTCGATCGCCGACGCGCGCCTCGAGCGCATCTACGACACCAGCGCCCCGCAGGGCGTGCGCGGGCGCAACTCCGACAACGAGCTCGTGCGCGAGGTGCTTGGCTGGGAGCCGCGGATCTCGCTCACCGAGGGCCTCGAGCGCACCTACCGCTGGATCGAGGTGCAGGTCGCCCGCACCCTGAGCGTCGAGCCCTCGGCGAACGGCGCGACGAACGGCGCAGTGGTGAACGCGGCCCGGGCCTAGGCCCGGTGGGCGCGGCCGGCATCACCCTCGTCGTTCGCGACGCCGGGGACCAGCCCGCGCTGCTCGAGGCGGCCCGGGAGCTGCTGGCGGCGATCCCCGACGTGGAGCTCGCGGAGGCCGGCGGCCTCCCGGAGGCGGCCGAGCCTGGGCGCGCCTACCTGCTGACCACGACGCCCGACGAGGGCGAGCGGGGCCGGATCCGCGACGTCCTCGACCCGCACTCCCTGGTCGCGCAGGTGCGCCACCGCCCGATGCTCGCCCGTTACAGCCCGCTGCGCAAGAAGCGGATCGAGGGGCTCGACCTCGCGGTCGTCGCCGCCCAGCCGGGCCGGGAGACGGAGGCCGTAACGCTCGCGGCGCAGCTGGCCGAGCAGCGCGTCGGGCGCCTGTGCGCCGTCGGCTCGCCGCTGGCCGGGGGTGAGTGGCAGGCCGCGGTCGAGCGCGGGCGCGCCGCCCATCCCGACGTGGAGGTCGAATCGCTGGGTCCCGGCGAGGTCGCCGGGGCGCTCCTCGCCGAGCCCGGGCGGTTCGACGTCGTCGTCGGCGCCGCCGCGCTCGGCGACGGGCTCGTCGGCCAGGCGGTGGCGCTCACCGGAACCCCGACGCTGTACGCCGCCGCGCTCGTGGGCGCGGAGGGCGCCGGCGCCTACTTCCCGTTCGCCGCGCCGGACCAGCCCGACGGCTACCGGAACCCGCTGCCGCTCGCGCTCGCCGTCGGCCTCGCCCTGCGGTTCTCCCTCGGCCGCGACGAACATGGGACGGCCCTGGAGGACGCCGTCGACCTCGCCCTCGAGACCGGCCTGCGCCCGCCCGACATCTACGCCGAGCACCCCGGCGAGCAGCGCGTCGGCACCGCGACGCTGCAGCGCGCCCTGATGCAGGAGGTCGGCTGGGCGCTCGGTACGCGCGAGCCCTCCGCGCCGGGAGCATGAAGGCGACCCATCGCCCCTACAAGAGACTGCTCTACGACGGCGAGGCGCGCGAGGCGCTGCGCGCCGGGGTCGAGATCGTCGCCCGCGCGGTCGGCACCACGCTGGGCCCCAAGGGCCGGTACGTGCTGCTCACGCGCCGCGGCGACTGGACGCGCGGCGACGAGGGCGGGCTCACCGTGACCAACGACGGCATCACCGTCGCCCGCGACCTCGAGGTGGAGGACCTCTTCGCCCGCCAGGGGGTGCGCCTGATGCGCGAGGTGGCCGGCACGACCAACCACGCATCCGGCGACGGCACCACCACCTCGACCCTGCTCGCGCGGGCCATGGTGGACGAGGGCCTGCGCCTCGTGGCGGCCGGCGCCGACCCGGTGGCGCTGCGCCGGGGGATCGAGTGGGCCGCGGACCGCGTCGTGGCCCACATCGCGGAGCGGATCTCGATCCCGGTAGAGGACGAGGACTTGCTCACCCGCGTGACCACGATCGCCGCCGGGGACGAGGAGATCGGGTTGCGCGTGGTCGACGCGTTCGCGCTCGTCGCGCGGACCGGCGGCGTGGTCGACGTCGAGCCCTGGTTCGAGGGCGACGAGATCACGGTGGAGCACACCCGTGGCGCGCGGGTCTGGGGCGGCTACGTCTCCCCGCTCATGATCACCGACCGCGAGCGGGCCGAGGCGGTGCTCGAGGAGCCGTACATCCTGATCGCCAACCAGGAGATCGAGACCGCCGCCCAGCTCGCGCCGGTGCTCGAGCGGGTCGCGCCGACCGGCAAGCCGCTCCTCGTGGTCGCCGACCACTTCCATGACGAGGCGATCGCCCTGCTCGTCCAGAACAAGGAGCGCGGGATCCTGCCCTGCGCCGCGGTCAAGGCCCGCTTCCTCGGCGGCCACCGGCGCCGGCACCTCCAGGAGCTCGCGATCCTCACCGGCGGGGAGTCGATCGACCCGGTCATCGGCCTGCGCGTGCCCGACACCCGCCTGGAGCAGCTCGGGCGCGCCGAGCGCGTCGTGCTCACCCGCAACACGATGACGATCCACGGGGGCGCCGGCGATCCCGCCGAAATCGAGGCGCGGATCGCCCGGATCGAGCGCGAGATCGCCGACCCCGAGGCCACGGACTGGGACCGCGACCGTGCCCGCGAGCGCATCGGGATCCTCGCTGACGGGCTCGCGCTGATCAAGGTGGGGGCGCCCACCGAGGTGGAGATCGAGGAGCGCCGGCTGCGCACGGAAGACGCCGTGCAGGCCGGCCACTGGGCGCTCGAGGACGGGATCGTTCCCGGCGGCGGCGTGGCGCTCCTGCGCTGCCAGGAGGCGCTCGACGGCGCGCAGCTGCCTGCTGACGAGGCGCTCGGCGCGGCGGTCGTCGCCCGCGCGCTGGAGGAGCCGCTGCGCCGGATCGCGGCCAACTCGGGGTTCGAGCCATCGGTGGTGGTGGAGCGCGTGCGCGGGCTCGGCCCCCGCGAGGGCCTCGACGCGGAGACCGGCCGCTACGTCGACCTGGTCGAGGAGGGCGTGATCGACCCGACCCGGGTCGTGCAGGCGGCGGTCGCCAACGCCGCCTCGATCGCCAAGACCGTACTGCTCACCGAGTGCGTGGTGGTCGAGCCGCGCCCGCCGGACCCGCCCCAGGACCCCAAGGAGATGCCCGACCCCCGGCGCATTCCGCCGAAGCGGATGCTCTACGGCGCCGAGGCGCGGGCGTCGCTGGCCGCAGGCGTGCGCCGGGTCGCCGACGCGCTCCGCGTGACCCTGGGGCCCTACGGGCGCCACGTCATGTTCCGCAAGCGCCCCCCCGACATTCACCCGCTGGATCCCCGCCCCGACCCCAACACGTTCCCGATCGTGGTCACCAACGACGGCGTCACGATCGCCCGGCACCTGGAGCTGGGCGACGGGTTCGAGGCCAAGGGCGTCGAGCTCGCGCTCGCCGTCGCCTCCACGGCCAACGACGACGCGGGCGACGGTACGACGACCGCGACCCTGCTCGCCGATGCGATCGTGAGCGCGGGCCAGCGCAACATCACGGCCGGCGCGGACCCGCTCGCCGTGCGGCGCGGGATCGACTGGGCGGTGGAGCGCGCCGTGGAGCGTCTGCGCGAGCTCGCCGTCGAGGTCGAGGGGCGCGAGCAGTGCGCGCAGGTCGCGACGATCTCGGCCGTCGACGAGGAGATCGGCGAGCTCGTCGCCGAGGCCTTCGACCGGGTCGGCCGCGACGGCGTCGTGAACTACGAGGAGGGGCAGTCGACCGCGCTCGAGCTGGACGTGGCGATGGGCATGCAGTGGGACCGCGGCTACGTCTCACGCTCGTTTTTGCTCGACCCCTCCCGCGGCGAGATCGCGCTCGAGAACCCCTGCGTGCTGGTCGCCGACCTGGCGCTGACCACGGCGGAGGAGCTGGTGCCCCTGCTCGACCGCGTCGCCTCGACCGGTCGCCCGCTGCTGATCGTCTGCGTCGACGTGACCGGCGAGGCGCTCGACCTGCTCGTCGCCAACAACGCGCAGGGCCGGCTGCCCTGCCTCGCCGTCCGCCTTCCGGACTTCACCCAGTGGAGGCGGCGCAACGCCGACGACATCGCCGCCTTTGTCGGCGCCGAGGCGATCACGCCCGAGACGGGGATCTCGCCCGGCCGCGTTCAGCTCGCGCAGCTCGGCGGCGCTAAGCGCGTCGTCGCCCGCTTCGGGCGAACGACCCTGCTCGAGGGCGGCGGCGACCCGGCGGCGATCGAGGAGCGCGCCGACTCGATCCGCCGCGCGATCGCGGACGCGACGCTCGAGTTCGAGCGCGACAAGCACCGCGCCCGCCTCGCACGCCTCGCCGGCGGGATCGCGACGATCAGGGTCGGGGCGCCCACGGAGACGGAGGCCAAGGAGAAGCTCCTGCGCGTGGAGGACGCGGTGCGGGCGACCCGCGCGGCCCTGGAGGAGGGCATCGTCCCCGGCGGCGGCGTCGCGCTGTTGCGCGCCCGCGAGGCGATCGACCCCGCCGCCCTGGAGGGCGACGAGCGCACCGGGGCGGCGATCCTCCGCGAGGCGCTCGCCGAGCCCTTGCGCCAGCTCGCGGTCAACTCCGGCCTGGACCCCTCGGTCGTGGTCGAGCGCGTCGCCGGTCTCGGCCCCCGCGAGGGCCTCGACGCCGCCAGGCGCGATTACGCCGACCTGATCGAGCGCGGCATCGTCGACCCGGCCAAGGTCGTGCGCTGCGCGCTGGAGAGCGCCGCCTCGGTGGCGAAGACGATCCTGGTCACCGAGTGCGTGGTCGCCGAGGCGCCGCAGCCGAAGCTGCCTGTCCCCTGGCGCGATTCGTAGGCCCTGCGGCGGACGAGACAGGCTTTCGGCCCGCTTTCGGCGGGCTTTTGCCGTGTGCTTGACAGAAAGTTGGGGAACTCAATATGTTCCGCGCCACCGAGACGATCCGCCAGTCCGAAGCAGAGGGAGGAGATCGATGGGCAAGGAGACCGTCAGGTACGGCATGAACCGGCGCGGCTTCCTGGGCGCGGCAGCGGGGGCCGCCGCCGGGGCCGCGGTGGCGAGCACGTTCC
>DATCLC010000147.1:0-7571 GCA_036564135.1 Solirubrobacterales bacterium | reverse complement strand
CCGCTGCTGTGGGAGGAGGTCGAGGCCTGCGCGAACGACGAGCTCGAGCTGCGCTTCGAGGCCGCCGACGTGCTCGCCCGCATCGCCGAGCACGGCGATCTGTTCGCGCCGGTGCTCGAGCTCGAGCAGGAGCTGCCCGCGGCGGCGCGCGCTTAGTGACCCCCCCGCACATCGCACCAGGCCACACGAGTAAGTAAGACTCCGCTACCCAACCCATGCTCGAACTCGACTCCCTCAGCAAGCGCTATGGGAGCACCGTGGCGCTCGACGGGCTCAGCTTCCAGGTCGCCCCCGGCCAGATCCTCGGCTTCGTCGGTCCCAACGGTGCCGGCAAGACGACCGCGATGCGGATCGTGATCGGCGTGCTGGAGCCGGATTCCGGAACCGTGCGCTGGGACGGCGAACCCATCGACCCCGTCCGCCGACGGCGGATCGGCTACATGCCCGAGGAGCGCGGCCTCTACCCGAAGATGCGCGTCGTCGACCAGCTCGCCTACTTCGCCGAGCTCCACGGGCTCGACGCCCGCCGCGCGGCCGAGCAGACCGCCGCGTGGGTCGAGCGACTCGGGCTCGCCGACCGCGCTCACGACCGCGTCGAGGAGCTCTCGCTCGGCAACCAGCAGCGCGCGCAGCTCGGCGCGGCGCTCGTCCACGAGCCCGACCTGCTCGTCCTCGACGAGCCCTTCTCGGGGCTCGACCCGATCGGCGTCGACCTTTTGAGCGAGGTCCTCGTGGCCGAGGCCCGCGAACGCGGCGTGCCGGTGGTCTTCTCCTCGCACCAGCTCGAGCTGGTCGACCGGCTGTGTGACGCGGTGGCGATCATCCGGGGCGGCCGCCTGGTCGCCGCGGGCGGTGTCGAGGAGCTCAAGCGCGCGCACGCGGGCCGCCGCTGGCGACTCGAACTCGCTGGCAGCGACGGCTTCGCGCCCGATCTCCCGGGCGTGGTCCCGCTCGGCGACGGCGTGTACGAGCTCAGCGATGGCGCCGATCCGCAGGAGCTGCTCGACGCCGGCCGCCGCGCCGGCGAGGTCGTGCGCTTCGGCCCCGAGATGCCCGTGCTCGCCGACCTCTTCCGCGAGGTGGTCGAGGGGTGAACGCGCGGCGCCTCATCTACCTGACCGCCCGCCGCGAGGTGCGGGAGCGCCTGCGCTCGCGCGCGTTCCTCGTCAGCACCGGCCTCTCGGTGCTCGCCGTGGTCCTGATCGTCGTGGTCGCCTCGCTCAACAGCGGCGGGGACGAGCGCTACACCGTCGGCGTCGTGGGCCCACAGGCCCAGGCGACGATCGAGCAGGCCCGCCAGGGCCAGGAGGCGATCGGCGTCGAGCTTGAGGTGCGCGCGCTGAGCGACGAGGCCGCGGCGCGCAGGGCCGTCGAGGACGACGACGTCGATGCCGCGCTTACCGACGGGCGCATCCTGAGCCGCGGCGAGCCCGCGCCCGAGCTGCTCGCGCTGCTCCAGGAGGCGAACCGGCAGACCGCGGGCGAACGCGCCCTGCGCGATGCCGGCCTGAGCGCCGAGGAGGCGCAGAGCGCGCTCAACCCGCCGCCGCTTGCGCTGGAGGAGCTCGGCGAGGCGAGCGGCGCTGGCATCGCGTTCCTCGCCAGCCTTCTGCTCTACATCGCGATCCTCGGCCTGGGCTACATGGTCTCCGGGGGTGTCGTCGAGGAGAAGGCGACCCGCGTCGTCGAGGTGATCCTCGCCGCGATCCGCCCGGTCCATCTGCTCGCCGGCAAGGTACTCGGCATCGGCCTGCTCGGGCTTTTGCAGGTGCTCGTGATCGTCGGCGCGGGCTTGATCGCGGCGATCGCGCTCGATCGCGTCGAACTGCCCGACAGCACCGCGCTCACCGCCGCACTCATCCTCGTCTACTTCCTTCTCGGCTACCTGCTGTACGCGTGCGCGTTCGCGGTCGCGGGCGCGATGGTCTCCCGCCAGGAGGACGCGAACAGCACCACAGCGCCGCTCATGATCGTGCTGGTCGGCGCCTACCTGATCGGGATCTCGGCGAGCGAGTCGCCGGATTCGGGTGTCGCGGTGGTCGCCACGCTGATCCCGCCGCTCGCGCCGATGGTCGTGCCCGCCCGGGCGGCCCAGGACGCCCTGCCCGCGGGCGAACTCGTGCTCTCGATCGCGCTCATGATCGCCGCTTCGGCGCTGCTGCTCTGGCTCGCGGCCCGCATCTACGACCGCGCCGTGCTGCGCATCGGCGCGCCGCTGCGCCTTACGCAGGCGCTCGCGCTGGCGCGCGGCCGCGAGTAGTCAGCGCCTCCGGACTACCCGCACGCGCCGCTTCGCCGGCGTGGGGTCGGCATTCCCGGCCCCGTCCACCGCCCGCACCCGGAAGACGTGCCGGCCGGGCTTCAGGCGAAGCCGCTTCGGGCTGCGACACGGACGGAAGCGCCCGCGGTCCAGCTTGCACTCGAACCGCGCGTCCGGCGTGCCGGGCGAGCGGAAACGGAACCTGACCTTGGCCCGCGACCTCCGGGTGACCACCTTCTTGGCCGGGCCGCCGGTGATCTTCGTCTCGGGGAACAGGTCGCCGGGCGGCAGGAGCGTCTGCTCACAGTCGTCGCCGACCGGGTCGGCCGCGTCCGACTCGACGATGTCCTCGCCGTCGTCGCAAAAGATCTCCGCGTCGATTTCGCCGTCGGCCGCCCGCAGCAGGTCCGCCCCGAGACGGCCGCGGAACCGGTCGACCCCCGAGCCGCCCACCAGCTCGTCGTCGCCCTCACCACCGTCGAGCGTCTCGTTGCCCGTGCCGCCGACCAGCTTGTCGTCCAGGAGCGACCCCAGGACGACCTCGATGTCGCCGCCCACCGCGTCGCCGAACGAGTCGGGCTGGCCGCCGTCGTTGGCGAGCCCGTCGCCGACCGTCACCGTCACGGGCCCGTCGCCGGGCGCGAAGCCGCGGTCCGAGTAGTCGGCCGTGTCGACGCCCGGCCCGCCGTTGATCGCGTCGCGACCGGGGTCGGCGACGAACCGGTCGTTGCCCGCGCCCCCGTTCAGCTTGTCGTCGCCGGGGCCGCCGACGATCGTCTCGTGGCCGGGGCCGCCGGTGAGCACGTCGTTCCCGCCCCCGCCGCGCAGCAGCCTCCCCGCCTGCGTCGGTGTGCCCGTGAGCACGTCGGCGAAGCCCGTCCCGACGACACCCTCGACGCTCGCGTCCACGTCGTCCCGGCGCGAGGTCAGGCTGAGCGAGGCGCGGTCGTTGACGCTTCCGTCGTCCGCCTGGCCTGTGCCGACGGTCACTGTGACGCCCGTCGCCCGCCCGCCTTCGTCGTAGCGCGCGACGTCGATGCCGCCGCCGCCGACGATGTCGTCGGCGCCGGCGCCGCCCGTGAGCTCATCGTCGCCCGCGCCGCCGTCGAGGGAGTCGTTGCCTGGCCCGCCGTCGATCTTGTCGCTCTGGCCGCGGCCCAGGAGCTGATCCGGCCCGCCGCCGCCCCTGATCACGTCAGCCGCCGCGCCGCCGCGCACGGTGTCCGCCCCGGCGCCGCCGTCGATCTCCATGGGGATGTCGACGGCGCCGACGCCGCCGGTGGGCGTGGTCACGACGTCGTCCAGGGCACCCGCCGAGACCTCGATCTTCGCCGCGATGTCGCAGACGACCGTGTTGTTGTCGATGCGGTCACAGTCGGCGTCGGGCGAGAGGGCGAGCGATGAGTCCCCGGTGGCGCGCACCTGAATCCGGCGCTCGAGCAGGTCGTCGACCATCGTGATCGTGATCACCTGCCTGAGGCTGCCGCCGGCTTCGCTCACGATGAGCGTCGTGCCTTCGCGGTCGACGAGCGTCGTCTTGATCTGCGCCTGGCCGCGCGCGGGCTCGGGGAGCGCGGCCGCTGCGGCGCACAGGGCGAGCGCGCAGGCCGCAAGCGCCCAGCATCGCGCCGCGGCCGCGGCGAAGAAGCCTCGCTCGGTCGTCATCGGCGCGGATCGTCACCGCGAGAGACCGCGCGCGGTATCGGGGAAATCCCTGAATCTCCCCGGCGAGGCGCGCTCAGGTGACCGGCATGGCCTGCCGGGTCGGCCGCGCGGACGTGACCTCCCGGATCGCCTCGCCCAGGCGGCGGGCACCGTCGCGCAGGGCATCGGGATCCAGGTAGCAGTAGGACACCCGCAGGGTGGCGTTGCGCGAGCGGCCCACGGTGGCCGCGCTTCCCGGCAGGAAGCTCACCCCGCGACGCAGCGCGGCGGAGTAGAGCTCGCGCTCGCGCACGCCCGGCCCCAGGTCGATCCAGGCGTGGCCGCCGCCGCGCGGCTCGCTCACCGCGGCGCCCGTGCCCGCGAGCGCCTCGCGCAGCTCGCCGAGCAGCGCCCCCGCGCCCGCCCTGTAGAACGCCCGCGCGCGCTCGAGCTGCCTGGGGAACCGCCCGCTCGCCAGGAACCGCGCCGCGACGAGCTGGGGCAGCACGGGGCCGTGCAGGTCCGCCTTGGCCTTGGCGCGGGCGATCCTGTCGAGCACCGGGCCGGAGGCGGCCACCCAGCCGCAGCGCAGGCCAGGGCTCGTGGTCTTGGAGAGCGAGGAGACATAGATCACGTGCTCGGGCGCCTCGACGCGCAGCGGCGGCAGCTCGGCGCCCTCGAAGCGCAGGTCCGCGTAGACGCCGTCGTCGAGGATGAAGAAGCCGTGCTCGCGCGCGAGCTCCACGAGGCGCGCGCGCCGCTCGGGGTGCAGGTCGGCGCCGGTCGGGTTCTGCAGGCGCGACTGGAGCGCGAGCAGCTTGATCTCGCGCCGTGAGAGCAGCTGCTCGAGCGCGTCGGTGTCCAGGCCGTCCTCGTCGACGGGGACGGGCACGGCGGTCGCCCCGGAGTCGGCGAGCGCCTCAAGCACGCCGACGTAGGTCGGGGACTCGCACGCGACCACGTCGCCGGGGCGCAGGACCGCGCGCACGACGAGGGTGAGCGCCTGCTGCGCGCCGCTGGTGACGACGATGTTGCCGGGATCGTCGCCGCTCGCCTGCGCGGGCGCGTCGATCGCGGCGATGGCCTCGCGCAGCTCCGGCACGCCCTCGACCACCGTGTACTGGTAGACGCGCTCGCCCTCCTCGGCGGTGACCTCGGCGGCGATTCGGTTCAGCTCGGCGAGCGGGAAGATCTCGGCGGACGGGTGGCCGATCATGAGCGGGATCACGTCCCGGCGGTCCGCCTGGCTGAGCATCTCGGGGAAGATCCCCTCGGGCCCCTCGCCTTCGTCGGGGAGCGCGTAGCGCTGCCAGGCGGTCGCCTCGCCGCGCGGGGAGCTCGGCTGTCCGCCGGCCCCGGGGTCGGCCGCCGCGAACGCCGCGGCTGCCCGCACGAACGTGCCGCTGCCCACCCGCGAGACGACGAGGCCGCGCTCGGCGAGCCGGCGGTAGGCGCGCGCCGCGGTCAGGTGGTTCACCCCCGCCAGCTCGGCGAGCTGGCGCGTCGGCGGCAGCTTGGAGTCGGGGCCCAGCTCGCCCGAGGCGATCGCCGCCTCGATGATCGCGACGATCCGGGCGGCTGCGCCGGTGCGCTCAGCGCGGCCGCGCAGGTCAATCAATTCTGATCTGTATGACATTGACCAGAGATAGTATGACTTCTACGATCGCGTTGTCAATCGCGTTCTCCTCCCCTTCGCCAGAGATTGACATACACAGCGAGGTAGCTCATGTCATACACCGATCTGTATCTCACACGCTCGCGCCCCGGCAGCATCGTCCTGCGCCCGGCGACCCCGCGCGACCACGAGCAGCTGATCCGCGTCTCGCAGCGCGACTCGAAGCCGATCCCCGCCGAGCCGCTTCTCGTCGCCGAGGTGGACGGTGAGATCCGCGCGGCGCGCTCGCTCGCCGACGGCGAGGTGATCGCCGACCCCTTCCACCCCACCGCCCGCCTCGTCGCCATGCTCGAGGCGCACGCCGCCGAGCTCACCGGCGAGACCGCCAGCGTGCGCGCGCCGCGTCCCGCCCGGCGCCGCAGCCGCCAGCTCGCCCCCGGCGGCGCGAGCTAGCCGGCCCGCCGCCTCAGCCCGTGGGCTGGCGCAGGACCGGCCTGCGGCTCGCGGTCGCCTCGTCGAGGCGCCGCACGGGCGTCGTGTAGGGCGCGCCCTTGACGATCTCCGGGTTCTCCTCGGCCTCGGCGAGGATCGAGTCGATCGCCGCGGCGAGCGCGTCGAGGGTCTCCCGCGTCTCGGTCTCGGTGGGCTCGAACATGAGCGCCTCCTCCACGAGCAGCGGGAAGTAGATCGTCGGTGGGTGGAAGCCGTAGTCGAGCAGGCGCTTGGCGATGTCGAGCGTCGTCACGCCCAGCTCGCGCTTCGCGGGGGCCCCGCTGAGCACGAACTCGTGCATGCACCGCTCCCCGAAGCCGAGCGGCAGGCGCTCGCCGGCCCGCCCCTCACGCAGCCGGGCGAGCAGGTAGTTCGCGTTCAGCACCGCCGTCTCGGAGGCCTCGCGCAGGCCGTCGCGGCCGAGCGAGCGGATGTAGGCGTAGGCGCGCACGAACACGCCGAAGTTGCCCTGGAAGCCGCGCAGGCGGCCAATCGACTTGCCGGACCCCTCGAAGTCCAGGTCGAAGCGCGGCCCGGACCCGTTCCCGCCCTCGCGGCGCACGATGCGCGGGACCGGCAGGTACGGAGCGATCCGGTCGGACACCGCGATCGGCCCGGCGCCCGGCCCGCCGCCGCCGTGGGGCTGTGAGAACGACTTGTGCAGGTTGAGGTGGACGATGTCGAAGCCCATGTCGCCGGGCCGGCACCAGCCCATGATCGCGTTCAGGTTGGCGCCGTCGTAGTAGAGGGTCCCGCCCACCTCGTGCACGATCGAGGCGATCTCGCGGATGTTGCGGTCGAACACGCCGAGGGTGTTCGGGTTGGTGAGCATGAGGCAGGCGACGCTCTCGTCCGCCTTGGCGCGCAGGTCGTCGACATCCACGCCGCCGTCCGGGTCGGTCGCGACCTTGACGGCCTCGTACCCCGCCATCGTCACCGTCGCCGGGTTGGTGCCGTGCGCGGTGTCCGGGGTGAGCACGCGCGTGCGCTGCTCGCCGCGGTCGGCGTGGTAGGCGCGCGTGAGCAGGAGCCCGGCGAGCTCGCCGTGCGAGCCGGCCGAGGGCTGCAGCGAGACGTGCGGGAGGCCGGTGATCTCGGCGAGCGCCCGCTCCAGGTTCCACATGAGCTCGAGCGCCCCCTGCGCGCGCTTGGGGTCCTGGGCCGGGTGCAGCCGCGCGTGGCCCGGGAGCGCCGCGACCCGCTCGTTGAGACGCGGGTTGTGCTTCATCGTGCACGAGCCCAGCGGGTAGGCGTTCGTGTCCAGGTCGAAGTTGCGCCGCGAGAGCCGGTTGTAGTGGCGCACGATCTCGGGCTCGGAGACCTCGGGCAGCTCCGCAGGCTTGCTGCGCAGCAGCCGCTCGGGGATGAGCTCCGACAGCGGGCGCTCCGGGACGTCGGTCTCGGGCAGCACGGCCGCGCGGCGGCCCTCGACCGAGCGCTCGAAGATCGTCACGACCTCCTCGCGCTGCTGCGGCGTGGGCACCTCCGCGGTCGCGGGCGGGCGCTCGATCCGGACCTGCTCGCTCATCCCGCCACCTCCGCGCGCGAGCGCTCGCCGCT
>DATCLC010000146.1:0-46005 GCA_036564135.1 Solirubrobacterales bacterium | reverse complement strand
GCGCTCCTCGGCGTGCAGCGCCTCGGTCCAGCCCGCGAGCGCGAACTTGCTCGCCGAGTAGCCGCCCGAGTTGCCGCGGGCGATGCGCCCGGACACGCTCGAGACGTTCACGATCGAACTTGGCGCCGAGCGCCGCAGGATCGGCAGCAGCGCCTCGGTGAGCCGCACGACCGCGTCGAAGTTGATCTCCATGTGGCGCTTCACGTCGGCCCAGCCACGCTCGGCGAAGCGGCCGCGCCAGGCGGCGCCGGCGTTGTTCACGAGGAGGTCCAGCCGGCCGTGCTCGCGTTCGACCACCTCGGCGATCCGCGCCGGCGCGTCCTCGTCGGTGAGGTCGACGGCGATCACCGTGGCGCCGTCGAGCTCGTCGGCGAGCGCGCGTAGCCTTTCCGCGCGGCGGGCGACCAGGACGAGCGCGGCGCCGTCGGCGGCGAGCCGGCGGGCGGTCGCCTCGCCGATCCCGCTCGACGCGCCTGTGACGAGGGCGATCATGGCCGTGAAGGTACCCGGCGCCGCGACGGGCCGCACCACCGGGTTTCAGCCCACGTTGCCGGAAAGCGGCAACCTGGGCTGAACGCGCGCGGGGCGGCGATGAGTTTCCCGCGGCGCGACCGTCTAATGGGGCATGGAACGGGATGCGCGCGGGCGGCCGGTCGTCCACCTGGAGCTGCACACCCACGACCTCGGGGACGCGCGGGAGTTCTACGGGCGCCTGTTCGGCTGGCCCAGCGAGCGCGTGGAGCGCGCGGGGTCCGAGTACACGACCCTCGGCCTGGCCGGCGGGCTGGGCGGCGGCATCGTCCAGTGCCCCACGCGGATGCCGCTGTGGCTCCCGTACGTGCACGTGGACGACATCTTCTCCGCGACCCGGCTCGCCGAGCGACTCGGCGCGGTCGTGCTGCTCGCGCCGCGGGAGGGCCCGGCGGGGTGGCGCAGCGTGGTACGGACGGCGACCGGGGGCGAGGTGGCGCTCTGGCAGCCGAAGGAGCCGGGCTCGTTCCGGGGTCCGTGGACGGACGCCGGGCAGGGGCGGGGAGGCGATCGCGATTAAGCTGGTTGGGATGGAGGCGAGCACACCAGCAGCCGCGGGCCGCGAGCGTGGGCTCGTCGAGGCCGCGGCGCGCGGCGACGAGCGCGCCTTCCAGACCCTGGTCGACGCGTACCGCGGCGAGCTGCACGCGCACTGCTACCGCATGCTCGGCTCCTCCTACGACGCCGACGACGCCCTGCAGGAGGCGCTGCTGCGCGCCTGGCGGGCGCTCGGCAAGTTCGAGGGGCGCAGCTCGCTGCGCTCGTGGCTCTACCGGATCGCCACGAACACGTGCCTCGACGCGATCGCCAAGCGCCCCAAGCGGGTGCTGCCGATCGACTACGGGCCGCCGGCCGACCCGCACGAGGGCCCGACGCTGCCGCTCGCCGAGAGCGTCTGGGTCGAGCCCTACGCGGACGAGCCGCTCGGCCTCCCCGACGGGCTCGCCGCGCCCGAGGCGCGCTACGAGCAGCGCGAGGCGGTCGAGCTCGCCTTCGTCGCTGCGCTCCAGCACCTGCCCGCGAACCAGCGGGCTGCGCTGATCCTGCGCGAGGTGCTCGGGTTCTCCGCGAAGGAGGTCGCGGAGATGCTGGATACGAGTGTCGCCGCGATCAACAGCGCCCTGCAGCGCGCCCGCAAGACGGTCGAGGAGCGCATGCCCGAGCGCACCCAGCAGGAGACGCTGCGCGCGCTCGGCGACGACGGCGTCCGCGAGGTCGTCGACCGCTACCTGGACGCCTGGGACCGCAACGACATCGAGGGCGTGGTCGCGATGCTCACCGAGGACGCGAGCTTCTCGATGCCGCCGGCCCCGTACTGGTACAGCGGTCACGAGGCGTTGCGCGAGTGGCTCCCGAAGGGCCCGCTCACCGGCGGCTGGCGCTGGAAGCACCTGCCGGTGGTCACGGCGAACGGGCAGCCCGCGATCCCCTTCTACTGCTGGTATGAGCCCGAGCGGACGTACCTCGCGTTCGCGCTCAACGTCCTCACCCTGCGCGACGGCCGGATCAGCGACGTCGTCGCCTTCATCGCGCGCGACACCTCGAGCCAGGACCCCGAGGCCTACGTCCGCTGGCCCGAAGAGCCCCTGGTCCGGCGCAAGTTCCAGGACTTCTTCGGTCGCTTCGGCCTGCCCGAGCGGATCGACGACTGAGCGCGGCGGGTCCCGCGCCTCGCCGCGCTGGGTCCGGGCTGGGTAAGAACGGGCCCTGAGCGGGCGCCAACGTGGTGACCACGTCGAAAGGAGCGTCAGATGGATGCGATCGCCGCGACGTTGCGGCCCATTCCGTTCCCCTCCATGGAGCGCCTACGCGGGGATGCGGTGGCCCGGGTGTTCACCCTGCTGCGGGTCGGGTTCTTCGTCCTGCCCGCCCTGATGGGCCTCGACAAGTTCGCCGAGGTCCTGAATGACAACTGGGCCGCCTACCTCGCCCCCGAGTACGACGACATCATCCCCGGCTCGTCCCAGGACGCGATGTACGCGGTCGGGGTCGTCGAGATCCTCGCCGGCTTCATCGTCTTGGTCGTGCCGCGTTTCGGCGGCCTGCTGGTCGTGGCCTGGCTGGCCGGGATCATCCTGAGCCTTTTGCTCGCCGGCGGCTACGGCGACATCGTGCTGCGCGACATCGGCCTGTTGCTCGGCGCGCTCACCCTGTTCAGCCTGGCCGGCACCCAGCCGGCCGCCGCTGACCGCGGGGTCGCCGAGCGCCGCTCGCGCGGGCGGGAGCAACGGTTCACCCGGCGGGCCGCCACCTGAACCAGCGGCACCCTGGGGCGGCGCCGGCCCACCTCCAACGTACGTTCAGCCCTGGTTGCCGCTATCCGGCAACGTGTCTGTGCGTCCGGGATGGGTGGCCCGGGTCAGTTCGCCGCCCCGACCGTGTAGGGGTCGTTTGGCGACTCCTGCGCCGGGTCGTTGGCCCAGGCGCCCTCAGGCAGCGGCACCGGGCCGTCGAGCAGCGGGTCGTTGGTCTCGCGCATCCACTCGATCAGGCGTTCGCGCAGCTCCTGGAGGGTGGCGGCGTGGTCGCGGGAGCCGGCCAGGTTGTGGGCCTCGTTCGGGTCGAGGACGAGGTCGTAGAGCTGCTCCTCGGGCAGCTCGGTCTCGCCCCATCCCGCCTCGATCATGAGCCGCTTCGACGCGCTGTCATCGCAGTTCGCGAGCACGGGGCGGGGGTGGGCGCCGAAACGCCGGATGTACTTCCACCGCTCGGTGCGCACCGCCCGCTGCGGCTCGTACGCGGCGTGGTAGGTCATCTCGGCGAAGACCTCGTCGTGGAGCTTTGCGAACTCGCCGCGCACGAGCGGCAAGAGCGAGCGGCCCTGCAGCCACTCCGGGGGCTCGACCCCGGCGAGCTCGCAGAGCGTGGGGTAGATGTCGAGATGGGTGACGAGCTGGTCGAAGACCTTGCCGCCCGCGAATCCGCCCGGCCCGCGCATCACGAGCATCACGCCGATGCCCCGGTCATACAGGGTCGCCTTGGCGTTCGGGAAGGCGAGCCCGTGGTCGGTGGTCGCGATGATCAGCGTGCGCTCGTCCATGCCGAGCTCGTGGAGCGCGTTGAGCACCGCGCCGATCCCCTGGTCGAGGGAGCGCGCGCTCGCCTTGAGCGCCGCCATGTCGGCGCGGGTCTCGGGCGTGTCGGGCAGGTTCGCCGGCGGCAGTGCGTACAGCGTGTCGCGCACCGAGCTCGGCACCCGGTACTGCCGGTGCGTCTCGAAGAACCCGACCGACGCGAAGAACGGTTCCTCGGTCGCGTGCAGCGCGTCGATCGCCGCCGGCGCGATGTCGGGCGCGTGGTGCGAGTCGACCTCGATCACCTCGTCGTAGCCGATCACCTCCGGGTCCTCGGAGATGTGCTGCTCGCCGATCAGGATCGAGCGGTAGCCGGCGGGGCGGAGGGCGTGGACGATGTGGCGCCCGTAGTCCTCGAGCTCCCAGCCGCGGTGCGCCAGGCCGAGCATCCCGTTGTTGTGGCAATGCTGCCCGGTCAGTAGGGCGGCGCGGCTCCCCGAGCACGTCGGCGTCGCGCAGAAGGCCTGCCGGAAGAGCACACCCTGGTCGGCGAGCAGCTGGATGTTGGGGGTGAGGACCTGGTGCCCGTAGGGCTGTACGTAGCGCCCCGTGTCGTGGGAGTGGATGTAGAGGACGTTGGGCGGGGTTGTCATCGGGCTCCTTCCGGTGATATCTTGACTAAATCCATCGACAATCTAGACAATACGCTATGCGGCTCCTCGGGATCCATCACGTGGCCGCGATCGCGGCGAACAGGGAGTTCGTCGAAACCTTCTACGGCGCCACCCTCGGCCTGGAGCAGGGGCGCGTCGCCGCGACGAGCGACGACCGCCCGCTCGAGTTCCTCGCGCCCGACGGCAGCGCGCTCCACGTCTACGTGCGCCCGGAGGAGCGCCCGGGCCGTACGGGCCACGGCGGGATCTACCGGGTGATCTGGAGGGTCGGCTCGCCCGCGGCACTCGACCACTGGTCGAAGCGCCTGCCCGCCCTGGGCACGCCCGTGATCGCCTTCCGGTCCACGCGCCGCCGGCGCCCCGCGCTGCACTTCTGCGACCCCGATGGCGTCCAGCACGAGCTCATCGCCGACCCCGACGCTGCCGGTCTGGGCGACGGCGCCGACCGTCACGCGATCCTCGGTATCGCGGGTGTGCGCGCCTACGCCCGCAACCCAGTGCCCACCGGCGACCTGCTCGCCGGGCGCCTCGGCTTCACTGGGCTGAGCGAACGGAACCTCGCGCTCGGTGATGGCCCGAGCCGGGTGGAATACCGCATCGACGTGCCCCTGCGGCCGCGCCGCGCCCGGCCCGGGACCGGCACGATCCACCATGTCGCCTGGGCCTGCGCGCCCGGCGACGAGGCTGCCTGGCGCCAGCGCGTGATCGGCATGGGCGCGCGGGTCACCCGGGCGCGCCGCGGCCACACCGGCTCGTCGATCTACTTCCGCGAGCCCTCGGGCGTGTTGTTCGAGGTCAAGCCCGTGGCCTCGACGGACGCGGGTCGCCGCCTCGCCGAGGCCGCCCCCGCGCCCCCGACCACCGAGCTGCGCCTTCCCCTCCCGCTGACCGCGGCCTGACGTCCGGCCCCCGACCCGCGCGGCGAGGCTGTGAACGCGCCCGGCCGCGGCTGCTTAGATAGCCGCCGGGTTTGACCTGATCGCGGGACGCTCCGCGAGCGCCTTCTAGCCAGGGGATTTCGATGCGGATGGGAAATTGGAAGTGGGGGAGCTTCGTGTTCGCCGTGGCCGCGCTGGCCGTCGTCGTCGCTGTGCTGTCGGACGCGACGCCGGTGCGCGAGGCGGAGTCGCGCCACCTGGAACCAGCGGGAGCGGTGCTGGCGGGCGATCCCGGCGAGCGGGGCGCGGGCGCAGTCAGCGTCGCGTCGGCCAAGGACAAGGGCGGCCGTAAGCGCGACCCGATCGCGGCGCGCGTGCCGATCCTGGTGATCGGCGACAGCCTCGAGGTGGGCACGGGCCCGTATCTCAAGGAGCGCCTCGGCGACCGAATCCAGGTATTCGCCCGCCGCGGGCGCCCGAGCGCGGAGGGCCTCAAGGTCCTGCGGAAGCGGCTGCGGGATCGTCACGGCGTCGTGGTCTTCGACCTCGGTAGCAACGACGACCACCGGCAGCCATGGATTTTGCGCGGCAACATGCGCGCGGCGCACCGCCTGATCAAGCGGTGGCGCTGCATGGTCGTCGCGACGGTCAACCCGGATCGCCGCGAGCCCCTGAACGAGGTGATCCGCCGGATCGCGGAGCGGCCGAACGTCGCGCTCTTCGACTGGCGGCGAATCACCAAGCGCCGGCCGGAACTGCTTTCAGAGGACGGCGTCCACGCGACCCCGCAGGGGTACGAGGTACGCGCCCGCCAGCTCGTCCGCACGATCCGCCGCTGCCCGGTGACGGGCAGGCGCCGCTAGGCCGCAAGCTCGCGCGGGCACGCTGGCGCCGCCCCGACCGGGCGCGTCACGGGGGTAGTGTGGGCGCATGTTCCCGCCCGTCCCAGCCAGCGGACACGGCGGCTACGCCCACGGGACCGCCGGGCCCGGCGGCCACACCCACCACCGCCACGGCGGGCACCCGGACGGCCACGCTGGGGCCGCGCACGAGCACGAACACGCGGCCGAGTTCGCGCGCCGCTTCTGGGTCTCCCTCGCCCTGGCGGTTCCGGTGTTCGCCTTCTCGCCGATGATCCGCGACTGGCTCGGGCTGCCCGAGGTCACGGGCGCTCAGGAGGTCGTGGCCCCCGCCTTCGGCACCGTCGTCTTCATCTACGGCGGCCAACCGTTTTTGACCGGCGGCGTCGGCGAGCTCCGCGCCCGCCAGCCGGGGATGATGACCCTGATCGCGCTCGCGATCACCGTCGCGTTCGCGACAAGCGCGGCGACAGCGCTCGGCCTCTTCGACCTCGAGTTCTGGTGGGAGCTCGCGGCGCTGATCGTGATCATGCTGCTCGGGCACTGGCTCGAGATGCGCGCCGTTGGCCAAGCGCGCGGCGCGCTCGAGGCGCTCGCGGAGCTACTTCCCGACGAGGCCGAGCGGGTCCGCGACGGAGCCGTGGAGACGGTGCCGATCGCCGCGCTGGAGCCGGGCGACGTCGTGCTCGTGCGGCCGGGCGGTCGGATCCCCGCCGACGGGCGGATCGTGGACGGGGCGGCTGCGATCGACGAGTCGATGATCACCGGCGAGTCGTGGCCGGTGGCTCGCGACCGCGGCGACCGCGTCGTCGCGGGCACGGTCGCCACGGACTCGGCGCTCCAGGTCCGGGTCGAGGCGGTGGGCGAGGACACCGCGCTCGCCGGCATCCAGCGCCTCGTCGCGGAGGCCCAGGCCTCGCGCTCGCGCGCACAGGCGCTCGCCGACCGCGCCGCGGCCGCGCTCTTCTACGTGGCCGCGATCGCCGGGGCGGTGACGTTCGCGGTCTGGGCCGGGATCGGCGAGCCTGGGGAGGCCGTGACGCGCACGGTCACGGTTCTCGTCATCTCCTGCCCGCACGCGCTCGGCCTCGCGATCCCGCTCGTGATCGCGATCTCCACGTCGCTCGCGGCGCGTGCCGGGGTGCTGGTCCGCGATCGGCTCGCGCTGGAGCGCATGCGCCGCGTCGGCGTGGTCCTCTTCGACAAGACCGGCACGCTCACCCGCGGGGAGCACGCCGTGGTCGACATCGCAGCCGCCGACGGGGACGAGGAAGCGTTGCTCGCGCTCGCCGCCGCCGCCGAGGCGCCCAGCGAGCACCCGGTCGCGCGGGCGATCGTGGCCGCGGCGCGCGAGCGCGACGGCCGCCTGCCGGAGGCCGAGGATTTCACGGCGCTCCCCGGCCGCGGGGTGCGCGCGCGCGTCGCGGGCGCCGAGGTCGCGATCGGCGGCCCGGCGCTGCTCGCCGAGCTCGACGTGACGCCGCCCGCGGGACTCGCGCCCACGGTCGAGCGCTGGCGCGACCGCGGCGCGGGCGTGCTCTACGTCGTGCGCGAAGGCCGGGTGGAGGGCGCGCTCGCGGTCTCAGACCAGGTGCGTCCCGAGGCCCGCGAGGCGGTCGACGAGCTCCACCGCCGCGGCGTGCGCGTCGCGATGATCACCGGCGACGCGCGTCAGGTCGCCGACGCCGTCGCCGCAAAGCTCCGGATCGACGAGACGTTCGCGGAGGTGCTACCCGAGGACAAGGACGCGCACGTCGCCGAGCTGCAGCGGCGCGGCCACGTCGTTGCGATGGTCGGGGACGGGGTGAACGACGCCCCGGCTCTGGCGCGCGCCGACGTCGGTATCGCGATCGGCGCGGGCACCGACGTCGCCATCCAGTCGGCGGGCGTCGTGCTCGCGTCGAGCGACCCGCGCGGCGTCGTCGGCGTGATCCGCCTCTCCGAGGCGGGCTACCGCAAGATGCTGCAGAACCTCGGCTGGGCCGCGGGCTACAACGCGCTGGCGATCCCGCTCGCGGCCGGCGTGCTGGCGCCCGTCGGCTTCGTGCTGCCGCCCGCGGTCGGCGCGGTCCTGATGAGCGCCTCCACGGTGGTGGTCGCGATCAACGCGCAGCTTCTGCGTCGGCTCCGCCTGCTGCCGGAGGGCTAGGGATCGGGGAGTCGGGCGGACCGTGACCTGCTCGACGATCTCGCGCAGCATGGGCTCTCGGGCCCCGCGCGGTGCGGGCGCAGTGGCGCAGTGCCTCAATCGAGGTTTGCGAACCAGCGCGGCCCACCGTTGCCGGACGCCGGCAGGACGAGCTCGCCGTCGACGCCGGTCACTTCGAGGAGCCTCGCGACGGCGCCGCGGCAACCGGTTGCTCGGAGGAAGAGCCCGTCCCCCTCGGCTCGCCGCTTCGCTTCGAGCAGGGTCTTGAGCCCGGTCGAGTCTATGAAGTCGAGGTCCTCGAGGTCGACGAGCACGGTTGAGCGTGCCCTGCGCTCGCAGTCGCGCAGGATCGAGTCCACCTTCTCAGCCGACGCGACGTCGAACTCCCCGATGAGGCGGACGACGTACAGGTCCGGGTCCTCGAAGACCTGGATGGTCAGCTCCGGCGCGCCACTTTCCCAGCGCATGAGCACACCCTTCGATCGAACGGTTTCGCCGGGAACGTGAGGCGCCCTTGAAAGGCCCAGACGGATCCGACCCAATTCGGGACGGCGGCCCCCATACCGCGGGCGAGAGGGTCAACCGCTGCATTCAACGTATCACCGGCATACCCGCATTGCGAGCCGCAGAACCGGGGGCGTCTTTGCCCGTAGCGAGGGTGATGCGCAATGCGGCGCCGTTCTAGAGCGCGGCGGCCTCAGCGGGATCGAGCACGTGCAGCTCCACGTCCAGCCCGGTCAGCGCCAGCATCCGCTTCACGGAGACGTGGCTCTGCGTGATGCTGAGCTTGCGACCGGCTGCGCTCGCGCGCCAGTTGGCCATCAGCAGGAGGCGCAAGCCCGCCGAGTCGATGAACGTGAGCTCCCGCAAGTCGATGACGAGACGGGACCCACCGCTCTCCTCGCACTCACGAACGATCGCCTCGACGCGCGGGGAGGCGGCGAAGTCGAGCTCGCCGGCGAGCCGCACGATTCGCGCCCGCTCTTGGTCACGCACCTCGACGACGAGCTGCGGGGTGACCTGTTCTGCGTACATGGGGACCTTTCGCGTTGCCTGCGCCGATGGCAAGGGGCCCGATGAGGCTCCCGCTGAATCGGCTTCTCCACCCTCGCGACCGGCCGTGAACTGACTGTGGGGATGCCGGATCGCTGTATGCGACCACCGTAGCAGCACGCGCGGGGGACCACGGGGCAGGGGACCAACCGGTGTCCGCCCGGCTCAGGGCGTAACCACCACCTTGCCCTTGGCGCGGCGCTCGTCGATCTCGCGGAGCGCCTCCTTGATCTCCCCCAGCGGGTAGACCGAGCCGACGAGCGGGCGGATCGCGCCGGTTTCGACCAGCTCGCCGAGGCGCGCGGCGGCCTTCTGGGTGCCACCCGGCTCGTCGGCGAACACGGCGAGCGAGCACCCGCGCACGTCGACGTTGCGCAGGAGCAGCCGGTTGACCCGGACCTCCGGGATCTCGCCGGACGTGAAGCCGACGACGATCACGCGGCCCTCGGGGCGCAGCGCGCGCAGGTTCTCCTTGAAGCGCTCGGTGTTGCCCACGGGGTCGACGATCAGGTCGACGGGGCCGGGAAGCTGCGAGCGGAAGTCCTCGCCTGCCACCGCCTGGTCCGCGCCGGCCTCGCGCGCGACGGCGGCCTTCTCCTCGGTGGAGACGGCCGCGATCACGTGGGCGCCGAGGGCCTTGGCGACCTGTACGGATGCCGTGCCGACCCCGCCGGCCGCGCCGTGGACGAGCACTGTCTCCCCGGCGCGCAGCCCGCCGCGACGCTCGAGCGCCGCGAGCGCGGTCAGGTAGTTGAGCGGGAGCGCGGCGCCCTCCTCGTAGGTGAGCCGATCCGGCAGCGGGAACGTCGTCTCCGGGGTCGCCGCCACGAGCTCCGCGTGCGCCCCGAAGCTGAGCGTCATCACGCGCTGCCCCTCGCGGAAGGGCCCGTCCTGCGGGGCGCGCACGACGTCGCCGGCGGCCTCCCAGCCAAGCGTGAAGGGGAGCTCCTGGCGGACCTGGTAGAGGCCGCGAGTCATCAGCAGGTCCGGGAACGACACGCCCGCCGCCCGCACCGCCACGACGAGCTCGCCCTCCGGCTCCGCGACCTCCTCCAGGCGCACCGACTCGGGACCGTCCTCGGTGATCACTCGTATTGCGCGCATGGCCTTCGTCCTTCGTTTGGTGCCCGTGGGGAAAGCAGCCTATTGGTGGGGTCCCGAGTGCTGTACACCTGGGTCACCGACGCCCACGACGAAAGGAAGGCGATGGACATCCAGGAGGTAGTCAGCAAGGCGCAGGACGCGCTCACCGCACGGCGGGTCTACGGCGAGCCGATCGAGCTCGACGGCGTCGTGATCATCCCGGCCGCCGAGGTGAGCGGCGGGGGCGGGGGCGGAGGGGGAGCCGACCAGTCCGGGTCGAGCGGCGAAGGCGGCGGCTACGGCCTGCGCGCCCGACCCGTCGGCGCGTACGTCGTCCAGAACGGCAACGTGCGCTGGGAGCCAGCGATCGACGTCGCGGGGCTGGTGCTGCGCGTCGGGCTCGTCGGCGTGGCGGTGGCGTTGCTCGCGCGGATCGCGGGGAGGTGAGGGGCCGATGGCCGAGGTGGGCTTCTGGATCGTCCATGCCGACGAGGTGAAGGACGTTTACGCCGGCACCGACGTCCCCGGTGAGTTCCGCCCGGTGGGCGACGCGCTCGGCGCCAAGCAGGTGGCGATGACGCTGATCCGCATCCCTCCGCACTCGGACTTCGAGCAGGGCACCGGTCATCACCACGAGCGGATCGAGGAGCTCTACCTGGTCAGCCGGGGGACGCTCACGATGCGCTTCGACGACGAGATCCGCGAGGTGCCGGAGGGTTCGGTGGTCCGGGTGGCCCCCGGCACGGTGCGCTCCCACCGCAACGAGCGCGACGAGCCGGTCGAGCTCTGGGCGATCTCGGTGGCGAACGACCGCACGGACGCGACCCTGGTCACGGACTTCTGGGAGGACTCGGAGCTGGCGCGCCAGCACGACGAGCCGATTTGATCCGCGGGCGCGGGTCGGTGAAGAGGCCGCGCTACGGGCGGAGGAGCAGCTTGCGGTGCGGGCTCGTGCGCTGCTGCTCCCAGGCGCTCGCCACCTCGCTCAGCGGCAGCTCCTCAACCTCGACGCGCAGCTCGCCCCGGGCCGCGTGCTCGCACATCCGCGCGAAGGATCGTGCCTTGTCCTCCTGCGGGAGGCTGTAGTCGGAATAGAAGAGGATCTCGGCCAGCTTGACGCGGAGGCCGCGGGATGAGACCTCGGCGGTCGGCGAGGCCGAGTTGCCTACCTGCACGAAGCGGCCGCGGAAGGCGAGCGCGGGGAGGGCCGCGGCGGCGGTCTCGCCCCAGAGCACGTCGACCACCACGTCGTAACCGTCGCCGGCCTCGGCGGCCAGCCGCTCGGCGATCTCTTCCTGCGTGCCGGCGAGGTGGACCGTCGCGTCCGCGCCGAGCTCGCGACAGCGGGCGAGCATCCCCTCGTCGCGCGCGGCGGCGACCACTCGGCTCGCGCCGAGGATCTTCGCCGCCTGCACGGTGAGCTGGCCGACGACGCCGCTCGCGCCGAGCACGAGCACGCTCTCGCCCTGCTTGAGCCGCCCGCTCCACTCGAGCGCGTTCCACGCGGCCATCCCGGCGATCCCCAGGCAGAGCGCCTGGCCGTCGTCCACGTCGTCCGGCACGTCGATGAGCGTCTCGGGGTCAACGAGCGTGCGCTCGGCGAACGAGCCGAACGGCTTCAGGCACGTCTGGAAGTAGACGCGCCGTCCGTCGTACGCGCCGACCCCCTCCTCGCCCATGACCGCGGGTGGCTGGACCGGGCGCATGAGGCCGGTGGAGATGGCGATGTCGACGGGGTTGAGGGCAGCGAGGGTGACGTCCACGACGACGCCGTCGGCGCGCCCCACAGGGTCGTCGAACTCGCCGTACCGTGGGACTCCTCCGAGCTCGTGCAACACCGCGGCGCGCACGGCGGGCATCGTAGCCGCTCGCGCGGCGAGCCCCCGGCCCGGGAAGGGCGCCTGAGCTAAGCCTCCGCTGCCTCCCCGGTCGGGATCGAGCCCCTGCGGATCGGGCCCTCGAGCCCGTAGGCGGTGACGACCACGCCGCTCGGCGTCGTCGTCGTGTCGAGCAGGCGCAGGCCGGCGGGCTGGGCGCCGGACCCGAAGAGGCGCTTGCCCGAGCCCGCGATCACCGGGAACGTCATCAGGCGGAACTCGTCCACCAGCCCCGCGGCGAGCAGGGTCTGGAGGAGCTCCGTGCTGCCCTGGGTGATCAGCTCCGGGCCGTCCTTTTGCTTCACGCGCCCGAGCGCCTCGGCCGCGTCGCCCTGCAGCAGCTCGGAGTTCTCCCAGTCGAGCTCCTTGAGCGTGCGCGAGGCCACGTACTTGCGGGCCCGGTTGAGGCCGTCGGCGATCGGGCCCTCCTGGCGCGGCCAGTACCCGGCGAAGATGTCGTATGTCTTGCGGCCGAGGACGAGGTCGAACGGCTTGGAGAACGCGGCCTGCACCATCTCCATGAACTCGTCGTCCAGGTACCCGAACGCCCAGCCGCCGTGGTCGAAGCCTCCTGTCCGGTCCTCGTCAGGGGCGCCCGGCGCCTGCATGACGCCGTCGAGGGTCATCTGGCATACCGCTACGAGCTTCCTCATTCCTCCGTCCTTTCCGTTTCGCCCCATAGACCGGCGGCGGCGCCGGGAATCATCGAAACCCCTCGTTTGTGGCCTTGGCGCGAGGCACGGGCGCGCGGAGCATCGGTCGGGCAAGCGACCAGACGAGGAGCAGCCATGTCCCGACCCGACACCTCGCTGCGCTCCGACGCGCAGCTCATCGACCCGCGCGCCATCGAGGCCCTCGACGTCCTGGGCCCGACGGTGCAGATCGTCACGCCGTTCACGGGCGACGACCGCTCGCCCTGCCTGATCCGCGGGACGATCCCCGCGGGAGGCGTCGTCCCGCTGCACAGTCACCCCGAGCCGGAGACGTTCGTCGCCTTGGCCGGCCACATGGAGGGGTTCGTGGGCTACGCCTCCGAGCCGCGCTGGGAGCAGCTCGAACCCGGGCGCGTCCTGCACGTCCCCGGAGGCGTTCCGCACGCGTGGCGCAACCGCTCCGGCGAGCCCGCGGTGAGCCTCGTGGTCACCGAGGAGGGCATCGCGCGGTTCTTCCGCGAGGTGGGCAGGCCCGCCGGGGAGGGCGGAGGAGAGCCCGGGGCGGGCGAGCTTGCCCGGTTCGCCGAGGCCGCGGCTCGCTTCGGCCACTGGCTGGCCGGCCCGGAGGAGAACGCCGCGATCGGCATCGACCTCCCGGCCCCACGACCGCCCGCGCCGAACGTTCAGCCCACGTTGCCGGAAAACGACATCCACGGCTGAACGCGCAGGCGACCCCGCCGTCCGTTCAGCCCACGTTGCCGGATTCCGGCAACCAGGGCTGAACGTCCCGTTCAGGCCCGCAGCGCCTCGAGCATCCGCGTGAGCGCGGCCGTGGTCCGCGCGAGGTCGCGGTCGCGGTCGTCGGATTGAGCGAGCCACAGGGCGGCCTCGTTCATCGCGCCCGAGAGCAGGTGGGCGAGGGGCGCGAGCGGCTGGTCGGCGACCTCGCCCTCGCGGACGAGGAGCTCAAGCACCTCCTCGAGTTGGCGCATGGAGGTCCGGGCGTCGAGCTCGCGCCAGGCGCTCCAGCCGAGCACCGCGGGTCCGTCGACGAGCATGATCCGCTGGACCTCGGGCGCCGTGCTGGCCTCGAGGAACGCCCTGCAGCCCGTGACGAGCTGGTTCCACGGGTCGAGCCCCGCGGCCGCTTCCGCGATGCGCTCGGCGACCTCCGCGTGGATCGCCTCCAGGAGGGCCCGGAAGAGGCCCTCCTTGCTGCCGAAGTGGTGGTAGACGGCCCCCGTCGTCACGCCGGCGCCGCGCGCGAGCTCGGCGACGCCGACCTCCGCGTAGCCGCGCTCCGCGAAGAGCGCTCGCGCCGAAGCGAGCAGGGCGTCCTGCGTCGCTGCGCTGCGCTCGGCGTTGGTTCGTGGGCGCTTGGGCCTCCGCTTCGGCACGAGCGGAGCCTACCGACTTGACGTAACGATGTTACGGAAGTACCGTTGCAGCGTACATAACGACATTACGTACACCGGACCCGAAAGGACGGCCATGCACTCAGCGCTCTCCAGCTTCTATCCCGTGATCTGCACGGACGAGGTCGCCGCGACGCGCGACTTCTACATGCGGTACTTCGGCTTCGAGGTCGTCTTCGACGCGGGCTGGTACGTGAGCTTGCGCCAGCCGGGCGGCGCCTACGAGCTCGGCATCGTCGACGCCCAGCACCCGACCGTGCCCGAGGGCTTCCGCGCGGCAGCGTCCGGCCTGATCCTGAACTTCGAGGTCGAGGACGTCGACGCCGAGTACCGGCGCCTGGTGGTCGACGGCGGGCTCGAGCCGCAGCTCGAGCTGCGCAGCGAGGACTTCGGCCAGCGGCACTTCATGGTCGTCGACCCGGCCGGGGTGCTGGTGGACGTGATCACGGAGATCGAGCCCTCGCCCGAGTACGCGCAGCACTACACGGCCTAGCCGCACACGCGGCCCTCGCTCGGCCACCCGTGGTCGTCGAAAAGCGACGACCACGGGCTGAACGTCCGCTATGAGACCCCGTAGCTCCGCTCCCCGCGGCGAAGCGGCTCCGAGCCCGCGCGGGCCGGGGCGGGGGCGCCGCGCTTGGGACCACGGGTACGCAGCCGTCGGCCGAGCCGGACCGCGGCCACGCCCAGCAGCACCAAAGGCAGCGCGAACAGCGGCAGGATCAAAAGCGGCGCTGCGAACAGGGCGGTGAGCGCCAGGATCGGGATTGCTAGTGGGGCGAGGGCGACGAGGAGGATGCCGACCGCGGTGAGGCCCGCGGCCACGCCGCTCACCGTCTCCATCCTCGCCTCGCGTTCGGAAGTGGGCATCTCGAGCACCTCTCTTCGCGTCGCCGGCCGGGAGCCGGCCGGGTTTTGCCTCCCGGCCGGCGGGGGCCGGGCGAAAGGCCTTCATAGGTGGGACGGAGCGGCGGGGCGAGATGTGACCACCTGACGACGCAACGGGCCGCCGCCCCGGACGAGCGCGTTCTTCGCGCCCGAGCCCGAGCCGGACCAAAAGCAGGGCGCGGCGGCCGGGTAGGGTCGCCGCATGAGCGTCTTCAGAGAGGCCGAGCTGCGCTACCTCCGCGGCGGGCGGCAGCTCGGCCGCATCGCCACGGTCGGGCGCGATGGCACGCCGCACGTGGTGCCCGTCGCGTTCATCTACAACGCGGCGCGCGACGCGATCGACGTCGGCGGCCGCGACCTCGCGCGCACGAAGAAGTTCCGCGACGTGCAGCGCACGGGCCGGGCCGCGATCGTGATCGACGATCTGGAGAGCACCGACCCATGGCGCCCGCGGGGGATCGAGATCCGGGGCCGCGGCGAGGCGATCGCCCTGCCGACGCCCCTGATCCGGATCCACCCCGAGCGGATCGTGAGCTGGGGGCTGGAGCCGACGCCGAGCGCGAGGACGGTCGCGTAGCCGCCAGGCGCACGCAGCTTATGCGCGGCTCAGGCCGGGCCCGGCCCGTTCTCGTCTCCCCGGGCCTCCGTGATCGCGTCCTCCAGCACCCGGATCAGCCAGAACCAGCCCACGAACTCCCGCTGGTCGCCCCCGTGGAGCAGGCGC
Organism: Solirubrobacterales bacterium; assembly: GCA_036564135.1. Classification (GTDB taxonomy): domain Bacteria; phylum Actinomycetota; class Thermoleophilia; order Solirubrobacterales; family 70-9; genus RSA11. The sequence goes on along the minus strand of DATCLC010000146.1, from coordinate 30,206 downwards.
CCAGTGATCGGCTCCCCCTCGATGTTTTTTGAGTTCGAGCCGGACCGTCAGCGTGTCGCTGCGTTCGGCCACGTGGCCCCGGATCGTCCAATGAAACGCGAGGCCGCGCGACAGGGAGGGGTCCCCGAACTTTGCGAAGGGCCTCCCTGATGAGAGAATGAGTAACCGGGTTAGGGACGATGGAGTCGCTGAGCGGGGACGCCGTAACCGCCGGGTTGCTCGAACGCGACCGCGAGCTCAAGGGGCTCGACGACGCGCTAAGCGCGGCGGAGCGCAGCGACGGCGGCGCCCTGATCGTTGAGGGCGCTCCGGGAGTAGGGAAGTCGAGCGTCTTGCGCGCGGCCCGCGCGCTCGCCGAGGAACGGGGGTTCGCGACCCTGGTCGCCAACGGAGGCGAGCTCGAGCGCGACCGGCCCTTCGGCGTCGCGCGGCAGCTCCTTGAGACGGGCGGCTTCGACCGAATCGGCCCGGCCGGATCCCTGGACAGCCAGCCCGCGTGGATCGAGGGACTCCACTCGGCGCTCCTCGACCGGATCTACCCGGAGCGCGAGCGCGATGCCCCGGTCCCGCACCTGCTGATCGTCGACGACGTCCAGTGGGCGGACGAGCCGTCGCTGCGCTTTCTGGCCCACGTCTGCCTACGCGCGGAGAGCCTGCCCGTGCTGCTGCTCGCTGCGTTCCGCACCGGCGAGCGATCGCCGCCGAGGGAGCTGGACGCGCTGCGCTCCGCGCCCCGGACGGGCTCGTTCCGCCTCGAGCCGCTGGGCGAGGAGGCCGTGCGGCGGATCGTGCGGGGCGCGCTCGGCGCGGACGTCGACGAGGCGCTGGTGAGCGCCTGCTTCAAGGCGAGCGGCGGCTACCCGTTCTACCTGCACGAGCTGGTGCGCGAACTCGCGGCGCTCGGGCCGGCTGCCAACGCCGACGCGGTCAGGGATGCCGCGCCCGAGTCGGTGCTGCGCGCGGTGCTCGCCCGCCTCGCGCACCTCGGCGCCGACCACAGCGCGCTCGCGAGCGCGGTCGTGATCCTGGGCGACGACGTCCCGCTCGAGACCGCAGCCGAGCTCGCCGGACTCTCCGTGGAGGCCGCGGAGGCGGCGGCCGACGACCTCGCCGCCAGCCACCTGCTCGCCCCCGGCGCGCCGTTGCGCATGGCCCATCCGCTCGTCGCCTCGACCCTGCGCGCCGACATGGGGGCATTCGCTCGCGCTCGCGCCCACGCGCGCGCGGCCGAGATCCGGATCCGCAACGGCGATCCCGCCGAGGTCGTCGCGCCTCACCTGATCGAGGCGCCTCCGGGAAGCCACCCCGATACGGCGCGCATCCTGCGGGAGGCCGCAGCGCTGAACCGCACGCGCGGCGCGCAGCGCGTCGCGGTGGCGTTGCTCAAACGCGCCCTGGAGGAGCCGCGAGCGCGCGACCCCGAGCTCATCCTCGAGCTCTCCGAGGCACTCGCGGACAGCGGCGACCCGGAGGCGATCGACCACCTCGAGGCGGCCCTAGGCGCGATCTTCGACCCCGAGCAGCGCGCGCGGGCGATGATCAGCCTCGCGGGGCTGCTCCACCATGCCGGGGAGTTCGCGCGGGCCGCGGAGCTCGCGCGCCGGAGCCAGGCCGAGCTGCCCGCCGACCACCCCCTCCAGGGGAAGGCCCTGGCGGCTTTCGTCGTGCCGGCACTCGTGCACCCGCCACTGGTCAGCGAGGCCGCGGACCTGCTCGACGATCTCCTGCGCAAGGCGGAGGCTGGGCGGTTTCCCTCGGACCCGTCCGTGCTCGCGCTCGCCGCCGCTTATGCCGCGTCGAGCGGGCGGAGCGTCGACCTCGTGCTCGCGCTCGCCGAGCGCGCGTTCGCCGATCACCCGCTCATCGACGCGAGCTCGCGCGGGGCGGTACTCGGCTACGCCGCCGAGGCGCTCTACTGCATCGACCACCTCGACGTCCTCGAGCCTCTGCTCATCCGCGCGATCGATCGCGCCGAGCGCGACGGGGCTGCCCTGGCGAACTCGATCGCCCTGCACAAGGCGCGTCTCAATTACCACCGGGGACGGCTCGACCAGGCGGTCGCCGACGCTGAGCGTTCGCTTGAGATCTACCAATCCGGCTGGGCGCGCTCAGCCTGGAGCACGGCGGTCCTGGCTCGCGCGCACCTGGCGCGGGGCGATCCCGACGCCGCGCGCGAGGCGCTGGAGGTCGGGGAGCGTGGGGACCCGGAGCGCATCGAGCACGCGCTGTTCCTGGAGGCGCGCGCCGCGTACGCGCTCGACATCGGCGATCCCGAGTCCGCGCTCGCGGACGCGCGGACCGCGATGACCTACGTGGGCGAGAACTTCCGGTTCTTGCCCGCGCGGACGTTTGAGCTGCCGCGGCTCGCGGCCTTGGCCCTGCACGCGCTGGGCGAGCGCGACGAGGCGCAGGTCTTGATCGACCACCACGTCGATCGCCTCCGGCACCTGGGCTCCCGGCGCCAGCTCGGCGCAGCGTTGTGCAGCGCCGGGCTGATCGTGGGCGGCAACCGGGGGCTCGAGCTGCTGACCGACGCGGTCGAGGTGCTCGAGGGCTCCCCGTCGCGGTTCGAGCTCGCGACCGCGATCATCGAGCTCGGCTCCGCCCAGCGCAGGTCAGGCGCCCGCAACCAGGCGAAGGAGGCCCTGCTGCGCGGGTTCGAGCTGGCTCATGGTTTCGGCGCGCTGCCGCTGGTCGACCGAGCGCGGAGCGAGCTCGGTGCGCTCGGACTGCGCCCGCGCCGGGCCGCGCGTACGGGACGCGCCTCCCTCACCCCCGGCGAGCTGCGGGTTGCGGAGCTCGCCGCGCGCGGGCTCAGCACCCCGCAGATCGCCCATGAGCTGCACATCACGCGCAAGACGGTTGAAAGCCACCTGACCCACATCTACCGCAAGCTGGAGATCCGCGGCCGGCGCGATCTCCCGGCGGCTCTCGCCGACGATTCGCAGCCCGCTGGCCGCTGAGGGGCGATTCCGGATTCCGGTCTCAGCCGCCGATCGGCGGCTCGGATCGCATCCCCGCCGGCGCCGGCGGGGAGCCCGTCAGCTCCCGGATCCCATCGAGGGCGTCCACGCCGCCGGCGACGGCGGGTCCCTCATCGCCCGGTCCCCTGTGGAGGAGGTTCTGGCCCGGGACCCCGGGCGAACCCGTCCGTCCCTCAACCCCTTGCAAGCGGCTTCGTCCCGCCGCGAGTTCGCGCACCGGCTCTTCGCGCGCCTCCGGCGGGTTCCGCTCCTGAGTTCGAGCGCCTGGGTGCGGCGGCGCGCCCGGGCGGCTCGCCGTCGGCGCCGGCGTCCGCTACCCACGCGCCGGTGGGTCACGGACTGGGCGCTGGACACCGGCAGCTCCGCGCTCGCGGCGGCCGCCCCCGCTCGCCCCTTGGCCGAAATCGCATCGACGACCGCGGCGGCGGCCAAGCCCGCCTAGCGGTGCTCGGGGTTCGGAAAGTCGAACCGGCAGCCGGCGTCCCAATCCGAGCGCTGGTTGCCGTAGGCGGGGATCCCGCCGGCGTCCTTGATCAGGCGCGCCAGGTGCAGCAGGTTCCAGGTCGCGAACGTGGTGTTGCGGTTGGTGAAGTCGTTCTCGGGGCCGCCTGACCCCTCGTCGAGGTAGGACGGACCGGGCCCGGCCTCGCCGATCCACCCGGCGTCTGCCTGGGGCGGGATCGTGAAGCCGAGGTGCTGCAGCGCGTAGAGGACCTCCGTCGCGCAGTGCTTGACGCCGTCCTCGTTGCCGGTAACGAGACAGCCGCCGACGCACCCGTAGTAGGCGTATTGCCCGGCGTCGTTGAGCAGGTGCGAGTTGCCGTAGAGGCGCTCGATCACCTTCGTGCACACCGACGACTTCTCGCCGAGCCAGATCGGCGTGCCGAGGACGAGGATGTCGGCCGCCATCACCCGGTCGAAGAGTCGCGGCCACTCGTCGCGCTCCCAGCCGTGCTCGGTCATGTCGGGCCACACCCCGGTTGCGATGTCGCGGTCGACCGCGCGGACCAGCTCGACCTCGACCCCGTTGCGGCGCATGATCTCCATCGAAATCTCCATGAGTCCCTCGGTGTGCGAGGGCTCGGGACTGCGCTTCAGCGTGCAGTTGATGAACAGGGCGCGCAGGTCGGAGTACTCGTGGGGCTTCTCGCCGCCCGGCGCCGACGCCCGCTCGATCGGTTCGGCTCGCTCGTCCACGTTGCTCCTCCTCGTCGTCGCCGGGCGCTCGGTTCACGCCGATCTTCCCACGGCGGCGGCCCCGGGGCCAGCCGTCCCGGGGGATATCCGGGTGAGGATGCGAGGCGTCGCGGGTAGGGCCTCCGGTAGGGATGACCAACGAGAGGAGTCAGACGTGAAGGCAACGAGCTCTGCGCTCGGCGCGCTGGTCGGCGCGGCGGCGGCCCTTGGGTCGCGGGCCCTGCTGCGGAACCTCATCCTGATCAAGCTGAGGCGCGACCTGCGCGCGCTGAACTCGGGCGACTACCGGCGCTGCTGGAGGGCTACGCCGACGACGCCGTCCTGCGCTTCGCCGCGGGTGAGAGCCGCTGGTCCGGCGAGCACCGCGGTCGCGACGCGATCGAGGAGTTCCTGCGGAACTTCGTGGAAGCTGGTTTGCAGGGTGAGATCAAGGGGCTTTTCGTGCACGGTCCGCCGTGGGCGCTGACCCTGATCACGCGGTTCGACGACCGCGCGGTCGGCCCCGACGGCGAGGAGCTCTACCGCAACCGGACCGTGCTGGTGATCCGCACGCGCTGGGGCCGCATCGTCGAGCATGAGGACTTCTACGAGGACACGCAGCGCATCGCGGATTTCGAGGCGCGCCTGCGGGAGCTCGAGGCGGCGGAGGCGCCACCGATCCGATGAGCCCGGGTGACCGGGCCGGTGCGTGGCGGGCTGACACGAAAAAGCCCCGCATTCGCGGGGTTTTCGATGCCGGAGGAGGGACTCGAACCCCCGACACGCGGATTATGATTCCGCTGCTCTAACCAACTGAGCTACTCCGGCCGGGAGCCGAATCCTAGCGACGCCGGAGGGCGCGGTTCGAGCGCACGTTCCCGTCACCGAAAGCGCGCGAAGTAGGGCTGCGTGGCGTAGAACACCGCGTGCACGCCGGGGCCGATCAGGAGCGCGAACGCGACGGTGCCGACGCCCACGGTGCCCCCAAGCAGAAAGCCCGCGGTGAGCGCGCTCACCTCGAGCACGGTGCGCACGAGCCGCAGCGAGCGGCCGGTCCGCGCGTGCAGGCCGGTCATCAGCCCGTCGCGCGGCCCCGGGCCGAGGCCGACCGCCAGGTAGAGGCCGCCGCCCACCGCGACCGCCCCGATCCCCCCGAAGACCAAGGCCCACGAGCCCGCCGTCGAGGGGTCGTCCGGCAGCCAGCGCAGCGCCATCCCGAGCGCGAGGCCGATGACGATCGCGTTCAGCACGGTCCCCAGTCCCGGCGCCTGGCGCAGCGGGATCCACGCGCAGAGGACGGCGAACGAGATCGCGATCGTGGCCGCGTCGATCCCCAGCGGGGTGGTGCGCGAAACGCCCTGGGCGAGCACGGTCCACGGCGAGTTGCCGAGGTCGGCGGCGACGAGGCACGCCTCGCCGACTCCGAACACCCACAACCCGGCGACGAGCGCCGCCAGGCGGACGGGACCGGGACGCCACAGATGTCGCGGAAACACGCGCGCGAACGTAGCGGCACGGACCGAGGGCCTGGCCGCCGGGGCCGCGAGGGCCGGCCCCTGGGTCCCGAGGGTCAGCCGCGCCGCCTAGCGTGACGTCGAGCGCAACCCCCACCCGCCGAGCGTGCGAAAGCAGTGCTCATCACGATGAAATCGCACGGTCGGCGCGGGCTGGGCCGGCCGTCAGTCCTTCCACCAGCCCACCTCCATCTCGCCGCGGTCGTCCTTGCGGCGGGGGCTCACGGCGAGCAGCTCGAGCCCGTCCGGACCGGCCTCGAAACAGCGCCACGTCTGGGCGTCGACGCGCACCGCGTCGCGCTCGCCGACCTCGACGATCTCGTCGTCGAGCTTCGCGCGGCCGGATCCACGCAGGATCACGTAGACCTCCTCGACCTCGGCGTGCCGGTGGCCGAAGGCCTGCCGCTGGTTCGGCTTGATCGTGTGCAGGCTCAGGCCGGTCTGCTGCGTGTGCAGCTCCTCGTTGGGGAAGCGGGCCTCGCCGACGTGCCCGAACCCGAACTTCGCCGCCGAGTCCGCGATCTCCAGCAGATTCCGCTTGTCGAAACCCATGCCAAGCCTCCTTCGATCTCAGGCGCCTACGCCGCCCAAAAGGTCCAGTTCGATTACCTGAAAATCCTCGACGAGCTCCATCACAGCGGCCACGTCGGCGGAACCCCGCAGGCCCGCCACGACCCGGTCGAGGTCCTCCCGGCTCCTCCACAGCTCGGTGACCCAGACGGTGTCCGGGTCGTCCGCCTGGCGGTTGACGAGGTAGAGCTCGCAGGCGGGCTCGGAGCGCATGTCGTCCGCCGCCTTGAGCAGCATCCGGGCGAGCTCGTCGCCGCGTCCCGGCTTCGCCTTTGCCTTTCCGTAGCGCGCAACCTTGTCCATGACCTCGACGCTACGCCCGCGCGGCTTGCCTGTCTTGGAAGAATGCGACGCATGGCGCTCGAGCGCGACACCCGCGGCATCCTCGAGCCGCATGCAGGGCTCGCCCGCTTCACATTGGAGCGCCGCTCGCCCTCACCGGCGCTCGCCGACTGGGTCGAGCGTCATTGGATCGTGCGCTGGGACCTCCCCGACGGCGAGACCTTCATGCAGGCGATCCTGCCGCACCCCTGCGTGAACCTGGTGAGCGAGCCGGGCTTGATCGCCGTCCACGGCATCCCGACGGCGCGCTGGCAGCGGACGCTCTCGGGGAGCGGGACGGCGATCGGCACGAAGTTCCGGCCGGGCGGCTTCGCCGGGTTCTTCGGCGCTCCGGCGAGCGAGCTCAACGACCGCGTCGTGTCGCTCCCCGACCTCTTCGGCGAGCCGGGCACGCGGCTCGACTTCGCGCTGGCGGCGTGCGACGGCGACGTCGAGGCGCACATCGCGGCCGTCGAGGGCTTTTTGTGCGAGCGCCGCCCCGAGCCCGATCCTCGCTATGAGCTCGTGCGGGCTGTGGTCGCCGACATGCTGCACCCGCCCGCGCGGGCCACGGTCGCCGGCCTCGCCCGCCGCCACGGCGTCAGTCCCCGCACCCTCCAGCGCGCCTTCCGCGACTACGTCGGCGTGGGCCCCAAGTGGGTTCTGCGCCGCTACCGCATCCACGTCGCCGCCGAGCGGATCGCCGCCGGCGACGCCGATGACCTGGCCGCGCTCGCCTGGGAGCTCGGCTTCTTCGACCAGGCGCACTTCACGCGCGACTTCACCGCCCAGATCGGCCGTTCCCCGCTCGCCTACGCGCGCGCCTGCGCGGCGGCCGCCCGGCGTCCCCTACCCGTGCAGCCCGCATGAGCGCGCCCCTCACACCCGCGAACGAGGCGGGCTCGGGGGTGCGCTTCCGGCGCGTCGTCTGCGGGATCGACGGCTCCGAGGAGGCGCTGCTCGCGGCCCGCCAGGCACTCGCGCTGGCCGAGGATGGTGCGGAGTACTGGGGTGTTGCGGCGTGGGATCCCGGGGTGGCGGTCCACGCCGGCATCCACGCGGCCGAGGTGGCAGACGATCTGCGCCAAGACGCAGCCGCCGCTCTGGCACGCGCCCGCCGGGAGGTCGCCGAGCTGCAGCCGGTGCGCGTGCGCGGCCGCGACGTGCCCGCGCTGCTGGGGGTGATCATGGAGCTGCGCGCGGACCTCGTCGCCGTGGGCTCCCACGGACGCTCGCGCATCGCCGGGATCGTGCTCGGCAGCGTGGCCTCGGCGATGGCCCACTACGCGCCTTGCTCGGTGCTCGTCGCCCGCGGTACAGCCGCCGCGTTCCCCGGGACGATCCTGCACGCCAACGACGGCTCGGCCGAGTCGCTCGACGCCGCGCGGGTCGCGGGCCGGATCGCCGCCGCCCATGGCTCCACCGTGGCGACCATGCACGTGCGCGAGGACGGGGACGGGGGCGTCGCCCAGGACGCCGTCGCGATCCTCGAGGAGAGCGGGAGGGAGCCGATCATCAGGGTCGAGCAGGGCTCGCCCGGCCGCGCACTCTGCGAGGCCGCGGGGTCCGTCGGGGCGGGGCTCGTCGTGATCGGCAGCCGCGGCCGGACGGGACTCAAGGCGCTGGGGAGTGTGAGCGAGCACGTCGCCCATCACGCGCCGTGCAGCGTGCTGATCGTGCGCCGCGCCCAGCACCCCGAGCGCGACGACTGAACGCAGCGGGCTAGCGGATCACGAAGCGCCGGAACGCCGGCGTGGGATCGGCGTTCCCGAAGGCGTCGACCGCCCGGGCGCGGAAGGCGTGCGAGCCCTTGGAGAGCGCGCCGGACTTGAACAGGGCGCGGCATTTCTCGTACGGGCCGCCGTCGATCCGGCACTCGAAGCGCCTCACAATCTCGTTGGCACCCAACCTGAACCGGACCTTGCGTGGGCCGATCCTCTTGAACTTGCGGATCCTCGTCTGCGGCGGGGTCGCGTCCTCGTACGTGAGCGCCGCCGCCGCGTTCAGGCGCCCGCGCGCGGTGGTGAGCCGCAGCCCGGGCTTGCGGTCGGCGCTGCCGACGAGCTTCGCGCGGACCTCGAACGGCGTGAGCGAGGGGTCGTGGGCCATGACCAGGGCGGCGGCTCCGGCGACGTGCGGCGCCGCCATCGAGGTGCCCCGCTCCCTCACGTAATCGAAGTTGCACGTCAGCCGCAGGTCGTCGATCAAGTAGCCCGGAGCGCGCACCGAGGCGTCGGTCTTGAGGCGGAAGCGAAGCTCGAGCGACGCCTCTCCGTCATAGGCGGAGAGGTCGATGTCGGCGGCGGTCGGCGGGAAGCGGCCCGTGTAGGACGCCACCTCCTCCCAGGAGCCGCCGGCCGGGCGCACCTCGACCAGCAGGCGGTCCGGACCGGGCTCGGTACGGCCCCGGATCCAGAAGGCGAGGGTGCACTCCCAGCCTCCCCGCAGGTCCAGGGGACCCGTGGTGAGGGTCGCGTCGGCGTTGTTGCGGTAGTGCCGTTTCGGCGAATCGGAGAGCGCGATGTTCGGCCTGGGCTTGCCGAAGATCCCGCCCGGGCGCCTCAACCGCTCACGCCCCCAGGTGTTGTTCGTGCCACCGCGCTTCCATGTGGGCACGAGCGGCTCGTCGAACTTGTCGGCGAACGCGCGCAGGTACCAGAGCTGCCAAGTCGCGCTCAGGATTTTCGTCCCCGGGGCGGCGATGTCCACCCGGTTCCGCCCGTAGTTGGAGAAGCCGGCGAGTTGGTCGGTCGGGGTGGAGGCCGCGACGCAGATGATGTTGCGCGCCGGGTAGCTGCACGGGAAGAACGGCGCGCGGTCGATGTTCATGCTCCCGTTGCCCGCGGCGATCGCGAACAGGGTGTCCTTGGCGGCGCGGATCGCGTCGAGCTCGGCTCGCGCGGGTCCCCAGCCGCCGTAGCTCATATTCACGACGTCCGCGCCCATCATCTGGGCGTACTTGATTCCGCGCACGGAGCGGGCCACGTTCAGGTCGAACTCGCCCAGCCGGATCGGCAGGATCTTGGCGTTCGGCGCGACGCCCGCGATCCCGACCCCGTTGTCGGTGGCGGCGGCGATCGTGCCGGAGACGTGCGTGCCGTGCCCGAAGTAGTCGCGCGGATCGTTGTCGGGACCCGAGAGGTCCTCGGCTTGGGGGCCGTCGCTGAGCGCAAAGTCCCAGCCCCGCCAGTCGTCGACGAACCCGTTGCCGTCGTCGTCGATGCCGTTGTCCTCGCGACCCATGCCGGTCTCGCCCGGGTTCAGGAAGATCTGGTCGGAGAGGTCCTCGTGGTCGTAGTTGATGCCGGTGTCGAGGACGGCCACCACCACGCCGTCGCCGAGGCTGAAATCCCAGGCCTCCGGGGCGTCGATGTCCGCGTCGGCGCGCCACCCCTGTCCGCCGGGGTTGTGCAGGCCCCAGAGCTTCCCGAAGAGCGGGTCATTCGGGATGGCCTGCCACTCGCGTAGGTAATTGGGCTCGGCGTATGCGACACCGGGCTGGCGCTCGAGCCTGCGCGCCGCCTCGGGCACGGATTCGCCGGGGCGAAGCCGGACGAGCTCGAGCCGCGCGATCCCGAGCGGCTGCGAGGCGCGGACCCCCGGGGCCCCGCGCACGGCGCTGCGCCCGGCCGCGACCTCGCCGGGCTCGTAGGCGAGGATCACCTCCCCGGGCTCGTACGGGGCTCCATCGCTCGCCGGGGACTTGGCCCACGGGGCAGCGGGACGCGCCTCCGCGGCAGCCTGCGCGGCGGCAGCCTGCGCGGCCACGAGAGCCAGGGCGAACGCCCCCCAGGCGACGAAAGCGCGAGCGACCCCGGTGATCCCGACGTTCCCCATCTTCATGCAAGGCTACGCACGAGCACGCGTTCTGTCACACCGCGTTTCCGCGAGCCCCTCCATTCGTCCAGCGAGCGCGTAGGCTGATGCGGCGTGTCGGAGCTCGATCAAGCAGTCGCAACGGTCGTCCGCGAGTGCATGGGCGTGCGCCCGGGCGAGGACGTGCTCGTCGTCTGCAACCCGGCCACCCAAGAGCTCGCCGAGCGCCTGCGCGCCGAGGCCCGCGCCGCCGGCGCGGACGCGATGCTGCTTCTCACCGAGGAGCGTGAACAGCACGGCCAGGAGCCCCCCGCCGCCGTGGCTGCCGCGATGGCGCGCGCCGACGTCGTGCTGATCCCGACGGTGAAGTCGCTCTCGCACACCGCGGCCCGCCGCGATGCCTGCGCGGCGGGCGCCCGGATCGCCACCTTCCCGGGCGTCACCGCGGACATGCTCGCCCGGGTGATGAGCGCCGACATGGACGAGTTGCGCCGCCGCGGGGCGGAGGTCGCCCGCCGCCTGACCGAGGCGGACGAGGCGCGGATCACCTGCGCGAACGGCAGCGACCTGCGGCTGTCGCTGCGCGGGCGCACGGCGATCCCCGACGCCGGGGATCTGCAGGAGCGCGGAGCCTTCGGGAACCTGCCCTGCGGCGAGGGCTTCGTCGCGCCGCTGCACACCGAGGGGGAGGGCACGCTCGTCGTCGACGGCACGATCGGCGGCATCGGCATCCCCGCGAAGCCGTGCGAGCTGCGCGTGGAGGGCGGTCGGCTCGTCGCCGCCTCCGGGCCCGAGGGCGAGCGGCTGCTCGAGGCGCTGCGCGCGGCGGGTGAGGACGGCACCTGCGTCGCCGAGCTTGGCATCGGCACGAACGAGAAGGCGCAGCTCACGGGGAACCTGCTCGAAGACGAGAAGATCCTGGGCACCTGCCACGTCGCCTTCGGGGCCTCCGCCGGCATCGGGGGTGAAGTCCAGGTCCCGGTTCACCTCGACTGCGTCGTCATGAAGCCGACGGTCGAGCTCGACGGCGAGCCGCTGGTGCGCGACGGCGAGCTTTTGATCTAGCCCCGCCCGATGCCGACGCTGCTCGCGGTGCCCAACGTCTCGGAGGGTCGCGACGAGAGCGTCGTCGCCGAGCTCGCCGGCGCGTTCTCGGCGGGCATCCGCCTCCTCGACCGGCACAGCGACCCCACGCACAACCGTTCGGTGTTCACGCTGGCGGGCCCTCCCGGCGCCCTGGCCGAGGCGCTCGCGGCCGGCGCCCGCGCGACCGTCGAGGCGATCGACATGCGCGAACACGAGGGCGCGCACCCGTGCGTCGGCGCGCTTGACGTGTGCCCGGTGGTGTTCTTGGGCGACGCCGACATCGACCTCGCCGAGACCGAGGCGCGCACTGCGGCCGAGGCGATCGCGGCCCTCGGCGTGCCGGTGTTCTTCTATGGGGAGCTCGCGCGCAACCCGGCCCGCCGCGAGCGCGCGTTCTACCGCCGGGGTGGGCTCGCCGAGCTCGCGCGCCGGATGGTCGAGCGCCAGCTGCACCCCGACCTCGGGCCGCGCGCGCCGCACCCCACCGCGGGCGCGACCCTGGTCACGGCGCGGCCGCCCCTCGCCGCCTTCAACCTCGAGCTGTCAGGCGCGACGCTCCAGACGGGCCGCGCCATCGCGCGCGCCCTGCGCGAGTCGGGCGGCGGCCTGCCGGGCGTGCGCGCGATCGCGCTCGAGCTCGACGGGGGAGCCGTGCAGGTGTCAACGAACGTGCACGACCCCGTGGCGCTGCCGCTCGCCCAGGTCACGGAGCGGGTCGCGCAGCTCGCCGCGCTGCACGACGCGCGGGTGGCGGCGGCGGAAATCGTCGGGCTCGTGCCGGAGGCGGCGCTTGAGGGGTTCCCAGAGGATCTGCCGATCCGCGGCTTCGACCGTGAGCGCGGCACGATCGAGGCGCGACTGCGGGACGCCCAGGACGGATAGATTTCGGCGTCCATGGCGCAGACGAAACGCAGGCGCAGGCGCAAGCACCGGGGCACGCAGGCGGGCTCGATCGACCGCCGCCGGCGCCGGCCGCGCAGTCGCGCCGAGGCGCGCGCCCAGGCGCGCCGCCAGGCGATGGAGCGGCGCAACCAGCCGCCGACGTGGAGCGGCGCCGTCACGCGCGCCGTCATCGGCGGCGTGATCTTCTTCGCGCTGATCGTCCTCGCCTTCGGCCAACCGGTGAACGGGGCGATCATGCTCACGCTGCTGATGGTCCTGATCTACATCCCAATGGGCTACGGGATCGAGAAGCTCTTCTACGAGCGCCGCAAGCGGGCCGAGGAGAAGCGCCGCGCCCGGGAGCGCGAGGCGGAGCAGAGGCGCAGCTGACCCCCGGCGCGAGCCGCCGCCAGGGCCCGAGCGAGGCGGGTCCTTCGCGTATAGGCGAACGGATCCGCCTCAGTGCGAGGCGGCGAGGGTAGGCTCGATGTAGATGGACGTCCGCTGCTTCACCGTCGGGCAGATCCAGGAGAACTGCTACGTCTTCCGGCACCCGGGCTCCGACACGGGCCTGATCGTCGACCCCGGGGAGGAGCCCGATCGCTTGCTCAGCGCGCTCGAGCAGCTCGGCATCGAGCGCCTCGAGGCGATCCTGCTCACCCACTGCCACTTCGACCACATCGGTGCGGTCGCCCCGGTGGCGCGCGCGACCGGTGCCCCGGTGTACTGCCCGAAGCTCGAGGTAGGGGTGCTGGCCGACATCAACTCCTACGTCCCCTGGCCCGGCTTCGGGCCGTACGAGAGCTACGAGGCCGACCACGCCGTGGCCGGCGGCGAGAAGCTCGAGCTCGCAGGCTTTGAGATAGACGTGCTGTTCACCCCGGGCCACAGCCCCGGTCACGTGACCTACGCGGTGCCCGCCGAGGGTGCGCTGTTCTCCGGCGACGTGCTCTTCCGCGGGTCGGTCGGGCGCGTCGATCTGCCCGGCGGCGACTGGCCGACGCTGCTCGACTCGATCCGCAAGCTGCTCAACGCGTATCCGGACGAGACCACCGTCTATCCGGGCCACATGGGAACGACGACGCTCGGCGCCGAGCGCGCCACCAACCCCTTCCTCGCCGAGCTCGTGCGCTGACCGCGCGGCCCGCGGCGCGAGCTAATACCCTCGGGCGCCGAAAATGAGCGCCCGGTTCCAAGCACCACGCGGCACGTTCGACGTCCTGCCCGCCGAGTCCGAGCAGCGCGCTCGCGTGTACGCCGCGGCGGCCGAGATCTTCGCCCGGGCGGGCTACGGCCGGATCGAGACCCCCGCGTTCGAGGACACCGAGCTCTTCCGGCGCGGGGTGGGGGAGTCGACCGACATCGTCACGAAGGAGATGTTCTCCTTCACCGACCAGGGCGGGCGAGAGCTCACCCTGCGTCCGGAGGGCACGGCGCCGATCTGCCGCGCCTACGTCGAGCACGGCATGCACAAGCTCCCCCAGCCGGTGAAGCTCTGGTACTGGGGTCCGTACTTCCGCCACGAGCGCCCGCAGGCAGGGCGCTTCCGGCAGTTCAACCAGCTCGGGCTCGAGGCGATCGGCTCCGACTCGCCGCTCGTCGACGCGGAGGCCATCGTGCTGCTCGACGAGCTCCTGCGCACGCTCGCCGTCCCCGGCGTGCGGCTGCGGCTCGGCAGCCTGGGCTCGCCCGAGGCGCGCGCCGCCTACCGCGAGGAGCTGCGCGCGTATCTGCGCCAGCACGAGGACGAGCTCGCGCCCGAGGTGCGGGCGCGCATCGACCAGAACCCGATGCGCGCCTTCGACTCCGAGCACGAGGGGACGAAGGCCGTGATGGCCGAGGCGCCGACCATGCTCGAGCGCCTCGATGGGGAGGACAAGGAGCACTTCGAGGAGGTGTGCAGGCTCTTGGAGCACGCGGGGGTGGCGTACGAGCTCGACCCGACTCTCGTGCGCGGGCTCGACTACTACACGCGCACGGTTTTCGAGTTCACCTGCGACGAGCTCGGCGCGCAGTCGGGCGTCGGCGGCGGCGGCCGCTACGACGGCCTGATCGCCGAGCTCGGTGGGCCCGAGACGCCCGCGGTCGGCTGGGCCGCCGGGATCGAGCGCATCCTGCTCGCGCTCGGCGAGGAGCCGAAGGTGACGCCGCTTGACGTGTTCGTGGCCGCGGCCGAGGGACAGCGCGAGCGGGCGCTTGCCGCCGTGATCGAGCTGCGCCGGGCCGGTTTCCGCGCCGACCTCGACCTCGCCGGCCGCTCGCTCAAGGGTCAGATGAAGCAGGCCGACCGCTCCGGCGCGGCGCGGGCCGTCGTGCTCGACGAGGACGGCACGGCGAGGCTGCGCGACATGGAGACCGGCGAGCAGCAGGAGATCGCGCTCGGCGGGCTGGTGGAGGCGCTCACCCGATGAGCGAGTTCCCGCCCGTGCGCGCCAACCGCTACCGCGACACGTGGTGCGGCGCCGTGCTGGAGGACCGCGTCGACTCCGACGTGCGTCTCGCCGGCTGGGTGCACCGCCGCCGCGACCACGGCGGGCTGATCTTCATCGATCTGCGCGACCGCACCGGGCTCGTGCAGCTCGTCTTCGACCCGGACGAGGCGGGCGAGGCGTTCGAGCTCGGTCACAGGTTGCGCTCCGAGGACGTGATCTCCGTCGCCGGCCGCGTCGTGCGGCGCTCGGAGGACACCGTCAACCCCGACATCGCGACGGGCGAGTTCGAGCTCCGCGTGAAGGAGGCGGAGCTGCTCGCGGACGCCGAGACACCGCCGTTCGGGGTCGAGAGCTTCTCGGGCGAGGTGGGCGAGGAGATCCGCCTGCGCTACCGCTACATCGACCTGCGGCGCGAGCGGATGCGCGACGCGATCATGCTGCGCCACCGGACCGTGCGCGCGATGCGCGAGTTCCTCGACGGCGAGGGCTTCGTGGAGATCGAGACGCCGATGCTCGCGCGCTCCACGCCGGAGGGCGCCCGCGACTTCCTGGTCCCGTCGCGGCGCGAGCCGGGGTCGTTCTTCGCGCTCCCCCAGTCGCCGCAGCTCTTCAAGCAGCTGCTGATGATCTCGGGGTTCGAGCGCTACTACCAGATCGCGCGCTGCTTCCGCGACGAGGACCAGCGGGCCGACCGCCAGCTCGACTTCACCCAGCTCGACATGGAGCTGTCCTTCGTGGACGTCGAGGACGTGATCGACGTGAACGAGCGCATGCTCGCCCACGTCTTCGAGCGCGTCGGCGGGCCGCAGCTCGAGCTGCCGATCCAGCGCATCCCCTACGACGAGGCGATCTCGCGCTACGGGACCGACCGCCCGGACCTGCGCTTCGGCCTCGAGCTCGTGGACGTCTCGGACGCGCTGCGCGAGACCGAGTTCAAGGTGTTCCGCAGCGTGCTCGAGGGAGGCGGGATCGTGAAGGGGATCAACGCCGGCCGGCGCGACGTGCCGCGCTCCGCCCTGGACGGGTTCATCGAGCGCGCGCAGGAGCTCGGCGCCAAGGGTCTGGTCTGGGCGTTCCGCGAGGGCGATGGCTGGCGCTCGCCGACCGCGAAGTTCCTCTCGGCCGCCGAGCTCGCCGATCTGAACGAGCGTCTCGGCGCGCAGGAGGGCGATTTGCTGCTGATCGTTGCCGACAAGCCCGCGGTCGCGAACGCGGTGCTCGCGCAGCTTCGGCTCGACCTCGCCGAGCGCTTCAACCTGATCGACGCGGATGCGCACTCGTTCTGCTGGATCGTCGACTGGCCGCTGTTTGAGTGGAACGAGGACGAGTCGCGCTGGGACCCGCTCCACCATCCGTTCACGGCGCCGGACGGCGAGCTCGATCCCGAGCGGCCGGGCGAGGCCCGCGCACGGGCCTACGACCTGGTCTGGAACGGGCAGGAGCTCGGCGGCGGCTCGATCCGTATCTCCGACCCGGAGACCCAGCGGCGCGCGCTCGCCGCGATCGGGATCGCCGAGGAGGAGGCGCAGGAGCGCTTTGGGTTCCTGCTCGAGGCGCTGCGCTACGGCGCGCCGCCGCACGGCGGCATCGCCTACGGCCTCGACCGCATCGTCCAGCGCCTGCTCGACGCGCCCTCGATCCGCGACGTGATCGCGTTTCCGAAGACGGCCTCCGGCCTGGATCCGCTCACCGGCGCGCCGGCCCCGGTGGACGAGGCGCAGCTGCGCGAGCTCGGCCTGATCGTCCGCGCCCAGCGCCCGCGCTGAGGGCTTCGGGGGCCCGGTCCGGCCACGCGGAGGACCGGGACTCAAGGGATCGCCCGCCGGAGCCGAGGAATGGGGCGGACCCTGTAACTTCTAGAAAGGCTCGAGCTTGTTCGATAGCCGCCTTAATTGTGAGCCAACACACTCGGCTTGGGAGCCGAGCTCGACTGCGGCCCTTGCGCTTCAGTCGGTAGGCACCCACCTGTTTCGACAGGTTCTCAAGCCAGGCGGTACCGGCAAGCTGGGGCCTTTCTTTTTGCCGGGGGGCTGAGCGTGCGCAAGGCGATCAACGAGAACCCGGTCGTCCAGGTGGTCGTGATCGGCATCCTGGGGATCGCGGTCGCGTTCCTGTTCATGACCCGCGTGATGAGCTCGGGCAGCGGCGGCGACGACGGGGGGAGCGCCGAGAGCTCTGCGTCGGCGACGCCCGTGACCTCGTCCGCGGCCGCGGGCTCGACCTCAGCCGCGAGTGCGCCCGCGACCGGCGACGCCTCCGGGCAGACCGCGCCGGCGGCGAGCTCCAGCGCGACCGCGCCCGCCGCGGGCATGCCGGGCTTTGAGCCCGGGCCGGGCCTGCCGAAGGCGGTCGTCGCCGCCCACCAGCGGGGCGACGCCGTGGCCCTGCTAGTCACCGAGCGGAAGGGCATCGAGGACAAACCGCTGCGCCGCTACGTCGAGGATCTGCGGACCCGCTCCGACGTCGCCGTGTTCGTCACGACCGTGCGCGACGTCGCGCGCTACTCGCGCATCGCGCGCGGGGTCGAGCTCAACCGCGCCCCGGCGCTCGTGATCATCAAGCCGCGCGCTGGCGGCGGCGGCGATGCCCTACCGGCGGCCACCATCCACTACGGCTACCGCGGTCCCGACAGCGTCCGCACCGCCCTGCGCGACGCCTTCTACAAGGGCAAGCAGCTCCCGTACCACCCGGGCTGAGCGCCGCGCGGCCTCCAGCCGCCCCGCCTCACCCGGGTCGCCACCACGCCGGACGGGCCGGGTACCTTGAATGATGTGAACGCCGAGCTTCTGGCCGAGTACGCGGCTGACGAGTCCCGCCGCGGTCCCGAGCCCGACGGCGCGCACACCGGCGCCGCCGGCGGTTCGGCCTGTGGCGATCTGGTGCGCGTCTCGCTGCTCGTCGAGGACGGGACGGTGCGGGCGGCGACCTTCGACGCCGAGGGCTGCGCGGCGCTGCGCGCCTGCGCGGCGGCGGCCTGCGAGGAGCTCGAGGGCGCCCCGGCGCTCGACGCCGCGCGGCTGGGCGCCGACCGGATCGCCGAGCTCGTCGGCGGGGTGAGCCCGCAGGGCCGCCACGCGGCCGAGCTCACGGTCGACGCTGTCGGCCGCGCGCTCGCCGCGCTCGCCTCCTCGGGCGAGCGGATCGCGGCGCCGCCTGAACGCGAGCGCGTGCTGGTCGCGATGAGCGGCGGCGTCGACTCCGCCGTGGCCGCTCTGCTAGAGCGCGAGCGCGGCGCCGACGTGGTCGCCGTCACGCTCAAGCTCTGGGCCGACGAGCGCACCGACGGCAGCCTCGCGTGCTGCTCGCCCGAGGCCGTGCGCGGCGCCCGCGCGCTCGCGCACTCGCTCGGCCTTCCGCACCTGACCCTGGACCTCGAGGACTCGTTCCGCCGCGCGGTGGTCGGCGCGTTCGTCGACGGCTACAGGGCGGGGGAGACCCCGAACCCCTGCGTGATCTGCAACGGCGATTTGCGCATCGACGCGATGGTGGAGCTCGCCGACCGGGTCGGCGCCGCGTCGCTTGCCACCGGCCATTACGCCCGCCTCGTCGATGACGGGGAGGGCCCGCTGCTCGCCGCCGCCGCCGACGAGCGCAAGGACCAGACCTACATGCTCTCCGGCGTGCGCCCGGAGACGCTCGCCCGCCTGCGGTTCCCGCTCGCCGACCTGCGCAAGGACGAGGTGCGCGCGATCGCCGCGCGCCACGGCCTGCCGGTCGCCGCGAAGCGCGAGAGCCAGGACCTCTGCTTCCTCGCGGGCGAGGGCAAGCGCTCGTTCCTGCGCCGCCACGGCGGCCTCGCGGACCGGCCCGGGGCGATCGTCACGACGACCGGCGAGGTGCTCGGCGAGCACCGCGGCCACCACCACTTCACGGTCGGCCAGCGCAAGGGTCTCGGCGTCGCGAACGGCGCGCCGCTCTACGTCCTGGGCACCGACGCGCGCGCCAACCGCGTGATCGTCGGCCACCGCGAGGAGCTCGCCCGCACCCGCGTGCGCCTGCGCGACCCGCGCCTGCACCGCCCGGCCGAGCGCGTCGACCGCGTGCGCCTGCGCTACCACTCCAAGGCGCTGCCCTGCCGGGTCCGCCCGCTCGACGACGGCCTCGAGCTGGAGCTCGCCGAGCCCGCCTACGGCGTCGCGCCGGGGCAGACCGCGTGCCTGCTCGACGGCGATCGGGTGATCGGGCGCGCGACGATCGCCGCCTGAAGGGCTTCCCACGAGCGGCGCGCACCGGTAGAGTGCGCCCGCGATGGCTGCGGGGCGGAGTCTCAACGGGGGCGCGCTTGGGAGGCGTGAAGCGATCGCGGTCCTCGTTTTCGCCGCCATGGCCTTGCTCGCAGGGCTCACCGCAGCTCCGGCGAGCGGTGCCCCCGGTGATCTGCGGTTCGCCTCCTGCATCGAGGACCCCACCGGCGGCGAGTGCAACCGTGACTTCGACGGGCTCGACGGCGTCGGCAGCCTGGCGCTGAGCCCGGACGGCCGTGACCTCTACGCGGTCTCCTTTCGCCGCACGGCGGCACCGGTCGGCGGCGACTCCGCCCTCGTGCACCTGCGGAGGAACAAGCGGACCGGCAGGCTGCGGCCGGTGAGCTGCACCCAGGACGCCGACGACGTCCCGGGCGGCCCCACCTGCCCCAACACGCTCGAGTTGCTGGACGGGCCGATCGACGTCGTCGTGAGCCCCAACGGGCGGCACGTCTACGTGCTCGCGTACCTCGAGAGTGCCCTCTTGCACTTCAAGCGCAACCGCAGGAGCGGTCGGCTCACCTACGTGCGCTGCCTCGACGACGCCGGGCTCGCGCCCATCTACGACGTGTGTCCCGGCGGGGTCGACGGGATGGGGAGCCCCAATGACATGGAGCTGAGCCGCGACGGCCGCTCGCTGTACGTCACGTCGAGCATCGACGACTCGATCGTCTCCTTCCGGGTCAACCGCAAGTCCGGGCGCCTGCGGCCCCTCGGCTGCCTGGAGGATGCGGACCGAACGCTCTTCGACGATTGCCCGGACCCCGGCATCGAGGGCCTCGCCTCGCCCTCGGGGCTGGTCGTCCACCCGAACGGGCGCACGGTCTATGTCGCCGCCTTCGACGACGATGCCGTGACCTGGTTCAGGCGCAACAAGCGCACCGGCAAGCTGCGTTTCGCCGGCTGCCTCAAGAACCGGGGCACGGCGAGCGACGACGACTGCGCCGAGCGCGCCTCCGGGATCCCCGACGCCGGCTCGGTCGGGATCAGCCCCGACGGGCGGTTCGTCTACGTGGGCGCCACGAACGACGGGGCGATGGCGGAGTTCCGGGTGCGCAAGGACGGCTCGCTCAAGTACAAGCGGTGCGTCGAGGTGCCGTTCAGCCCCGAGCCGTGCGCGACCGTCGCCCAGCGGCTCGGCCGGTCGGCCGACTTCGCGTTCGACCCACGGGGCCGTGCGATGTTCGTCGCGGGCGGCCAAGGGATCCAGCCGTTCCGCCGCAACCCGCGCACCGGCGAGCTCACCGAGCTGCCCTGCATCGACGACGACGAGGCGACCTCGACGGCGACCGCCTGCCAGCGCACGAGCCGCAACCTCCTCGGCACGCAAGCCCTGCTCTTGAGCCCGGACGGCCGCTTCCTGTACGCGGCCGCCACCACCGACGACGCGATCAGCGTCTTCCGCCACCGGCGCTGAGAGCGCCGAGAGGCCTGCGGCGCGCCGGCGTCGCGACTTAGACTTACCCACCCGATGCTCTCCAGCGAGATCCGCGAGACCTACCTGTCCTTCTTCGAGGAACGCGGCCACCGGCGCATGCCGTCGGCCTCGCTGGTCCCGCCGCCCGAGGACACCTCGACGCTGCTCACCGTTGCCGGGATGCAGCCGTTCAAGCCGTACTTCCTCGGCCGCGAGGAGCCGCCGCACACCCGGCTGACCTCCTCGCAGCGCTGCTTCCGCACGCCGGACATCGAGGAGGTCGGCAACACGCACCGGCACCTCACCTACTTCGAGATGCTCGGCAACTTCAGCTTCGGGGACTACTTCAAGGAGGAGGCGATCCGCTTCGGCTGGGAGCTCTCGGTCGACGGGTTCGGCTTCGACCCGGAGCGGATCTGGGTCTCGGTCTTCGGAGGCGACGAGGAGCTCGGCCTCGGCCCCGACGAGGAGGCCATCGAGATCTGGAAGTCGGTGGGCGTCCCCGACGAGCGGATCGTGCTCCTGCCGCGCTCGGAGAACTTCTGGCAGGCGGGCCCGACCGGCCCCTGCGGCCCGTGCTCGGAGATGTACATCGACCGCGGCCCCGAGTTCGGCGACGATGAGGTGCGACCCGGCGACGACACCGAGCGCTACCTCGAGTACTGGAACCACGTCTTCATGGCGTTCGAGCTGCACGACGACGGCTCGCTCACCGACCTGCCCAAGCGCAACATCGACACCGGCCTCGGCCTCGAGCGCATGGCCGCCGTGCAGCAGGGCACGACCTCGGTCTTCGAGACCGACCTGTTCAAGCCGCTGATCGAGCTGGGGGAGGAGCTCTCGGGGTGCAAGTACGACCAGGACTTCAAGACGACCCGGGCGATGCGGATCCTCGCCGACCACTCGCGCGGCATGGTCAACCTGCTCGCCGACGGGGTCGTGCCTTCCAACGAGGACCGCGGCTACGTGCTGCGCCGCATCATGCGCCGCGCGATCCTCCAGGGACGCGTGCTCGAGCTCGAGGGCCCGTACATGGGCCGGTTCGCCGACCGCGCCATCGAGCTGCTGGGCGACGTCACGCCGCAGCTGGTCACCGAGCGCGAGACGATCATGCGCTGGGTCGGTGACGAGGAGCGCAGCTTCGGCCGCACCCTCGACCGCGGCTACGAGCTGCTGCGGCGCCTGATCGAGGAGGCCAAGGAGGAGGGCACCTCGTGGGTAGACGCCGAGGAGGCCTTCCGCCTGCACGACACCTACGGCTTCCCCTACGAGATGACGAAGGAGCTGCTCGCCGAGGAGGGGCTCTCGGTCGACGATCAGGGCTTCGAGGCGCTCATGGAGGAGCAGCGCAGCCGCGCCCGCAGCCGCAGCGGCGGCGCGGTGCCGGCCGACGACCACGAGCGCGTGCTGGCCTTCGCCTCCGCCGCGCCTCCCAGTCGCTTCGTCGGATACGAGCGGCTCGCCACCGAGACGGCGGTCGCCGCGGCGGAGCCGCTGGGCGACGGGTCGGCGGTGCTGGTCAAGCTCGAGGAGAGCCCGTTCTACCCGGAGGGCGGCGGCCAGGTCTCGGACTCGGGCGTGCTCGCCTGGAACGGCACCGAGGCCGCGGTGGACGACGTCTATCGGGTGGGTGACGACCAAGTCGTGCGGATCGTCGCGCCCGACGTCCCGAAGGCGGGCGAGCGCGTCGCCGCGCGCGTCGACCATGTGACGCGCCACGCGACGATGCGCAACCACACGGCCACCCATCTTTTGCACGCGGCCCTGCGCAAGCACCTGGGCACGCACGTGCGGCAGGCGGGCTCGGCGGTGCGCCCCGA
The DNA here is from genome assembly GCA_036564135.1 of Solirubrobacterales bacterium. Taxonomy (GTDB): domain Bacteria; phylum Actinomycetota; class Thermoleophilia; order Solirubrobacterales; family 70-9; genus RSA11. The sequence goes on along the minus strand of DATCLC010000146.1, from coordinate 7,944 downwards.
CAAGCTGCGCTTCGATTTCACCCACGGCCAGCCGCTCAGCCGCGAGGAGGTCCGCGTCATCGAAGACCAGGTGAACGACTGGATCAAGGCCTCGCGGCCCGTGCGCGCACTCGAGATGGAGCGCGCCGAGGCCGAGGCGATGGGCGCGATGGCGCTCTTCGGCGAGAAGTACGGCGACTGGGTGCGCGTGATCGAGATCGACAACGTCTCGCGCGAGCTCTGCGGCGGCACGCACGTGCGAAACACCGCTGAGTGCGGGATCTTCGCGATCGTCTCCGAGGGCTCCAGCGCCGCGAACGTTCGCCGCATCGAGGCCCTCACCGGGCCCGCCGCGATCGACTACTACCGCGAGCGCGTCGCGACGCTCGAGCGCGCGGGCGAGCTGCTCGGCAACGAGCGCGACCCGCTCGCCGCCGCCGAGCGCGCCGCCAACCGCCTCAAGGAGCTCGAGCGCCAGATCGCCGAGGCCGAGCGGGCCAAGGCGGGCGAGGAGGCCGAGGCGCTCGTCGAGGCCGCCCAGGACGTCGGCGGCGTGCGCGTCGTGGCCGCGCGCTCGCGGCTCACCAAGCAGCCCGAGCTCCTTGAGCTGGCGAGCAGGGTGCGCGACAAGCTCGGCGACGCCGCCGTCGTGCTCGGCGGCGCAGCCGACGGCAAGGTCGCGCTGGTCGCCGTGCTCAGCCCGGCCGCTGTCGAGCGCGGGGTGTCGGCGGCGAGCGTCGTGCGCGAGGCGGCGGCGGTCGTCGGCGGCGGGGGCGGCGGCCGCGACGAGGTCGCCCAGGCCGGCGGGCGCGATCCCGAGCGCCTCGACGAGGCCCTGGAGACGGCGCGCCGCGCGCTGGCCGCGGGGCTTGAGTCCTGAGGTCGCCCGCCGTGCGGATCCTGGCCCTCGATCACGGCGCCGCACGCGTCGGCTGCGCGATCTGTGACCCGAGCGAGACGCTGGCGCGGCCGCTGGGCGTGATCGAGCCCGACCCGGCGGCGGTGGAGCGGACCGTGCGCGAGCACGAGGCCGAGATGGTCGTCGTCGGCCTGCCGGTATCGCTGAGCGGCGAGGAGGGTGTGCAGGCCCGCGAGGCGCGGCGCTTCGCGGACGAGCTCGCGCGGGTCCTCGAGGTCCCGGTCGAGACCTACGACGAGCGCCTCACGACGCGCATGGCCGACTCGACCCGGCGCGCCGGGGCGCGCGCCCCTCAGGACGCGCTGGCGGCGGCGCACCTGCTCGAATCGTTCCTCGACCACCGCGCCGCGCAGGGCGCACGCGGATGACCGGAGCCGACTGGGAAGACCCGTTCGCCGACGACGAGGCCGCGCGCGAGCGCGCCCGCCGGCGCGCCGAGCGCGAGCGGCGCCGCCGCGAGCGCCAGGGCAAGACGCGCAAGTCGCTCGCCGACCGCGTGCGGGAGATCACCGAGGAGACGCTCGCCGTTTCGCCGCGCGGAAGCTCCGCCGACGGGGAGCCCGAGCCCACCGAGAGCGCCCGCCGGGCCGCCGCGCCGCGCGCGCGCGAGCGGGCCGACTACGACGCGGTGAGCGCCGCGCGCGAGCGCGTGCCGACGATCACGTCGCCGCCCCCGGCGGGTACGCCGCCCACCGCCGACGACCCCCGAGGCGGCGGGCGGCGCAGGCCGCCGCGGCCCCCGCGCAGCCGCGCCCAGATCAGGCGTCGCCGCGCGGGTGCGCTGCTCGGCATCGGGGCACTGATCGCGCTCGTCGCGGGTGCCGGCGCGATCGTCAGCCGGGGCGGGGAGGAGCCGCCCCCCGCCGAGCCGGCGCGCGAGCGGCCGACCGTGTCGATCACGATCCCCGAGGGCTTCAGCCGCAGCCAGGTCGCGAAGATCGTGAAGGAGGCGGGGCTGCGCGGCAACTACGTGAAGGTCACCAACTCGACCAAGGGCTGGCGGGGGTTCAGCCTGAAGCGGTACGGCGCGCAGGGCGCGGACTCGCTCGAGGGCTTCCTGTTCCCCGCGACCTACGAGGTCTACAGGCGCGCGAACGTAAAGCAGCTCGTCCGCAAGCAGCTGCAGGCGTTCGAGGACAACTTCGCCGGGATCAACATGCGCAAGGCGAAGCGCGCCAACCTGACCCCCTACGACGTCGTGATCATCGCCTCGATGATCGAGCGCGAGATCTCGGTCGCAGAGGAGCGCCCGCTCGCCGCCTCGGTGATCTACAACCGGCTCGAGGCCGGGACGCCGCTCGGCATCGACGCGACCGTCCGGTACATCACCGACAACTGGGACGAGCCGCTGCGCGAGTCCGAGCTCGCCACCGACTCACCGTACAACACGCGCCTTTACGCGGGGCTGCCGCCGGGGCCGATCGGGAACCCGGGGCTGGCGTCGCTCGAGGCCGCGGCCAACCCGGCCAACACCGACTTCTTCTTCTACGTCGTCAAGCCCGGCACGTGCGGCGAGCACGAGTTCGTCGAGACGCAGGCCGAGTTCGACGCGGCGGTCGCCGAGTACAACAGCGCGCGCGAGGCCGCCGGCGGCAAGTCGCCGACCGACTGCGACTGATGCCGAGGCTCGCGGTCCTGGGGCATCCGGTCTCGCACTCGCGCTCGCCCGCGATGCACAACGCGGCGCTGGCGGAGCTCGGCATGGACGGCGAGTGGCGCTACGAGGCGATCGACGTCGCGCCCGAGGACTTCGAGGAACTGGTCCGGTCGCTTCCGGAGCAGGGGTTCGTGGGCACGAGCGTGACCGTGCCGCACAAGCTCGCTGCGCTCGCGATCGCGGATGCGCGCTCGCCGGCCGCCGAGGCGATCGGCGCGGCGAACACGCTGCACTTCCGCGACGGGTGGATCGAGTGCCACAACACCGACCCCAACGGCGTGCTCGACGCGCTGCCGCGCCCGCCGCGGGGCATGCGCGCGCTGGTCATGGGGGCGGGCGGGTCGGCGCGCGCGGCCGTGTGGGGCCTGCGCGAGGCGGGCGCCCGGGTGGCGATCTGGAACCGCACCGCCGCGAAGGCGCAGGCGCTTGCCGGGGAGTTCGGGGTGGAGGCCGTCGACGGCGAGCGGGCGCGCGCGGGGGGCTGGGAGCTGCTCGTGAACACGACCACGGTCGGGATGCGCGCGGCGAGCGGCGCGCCCGAGGAGGAGGACCCGCTCGAGGCGCTGCCGATCGACGTCGGGGCGCTGGGTCCCGGGCGGATCGTCGTCGATTTGGTCTACGGGAAGCGCGAGACGCCGCTCGCGCGCGCGGCGCGGGCCGCGGGCGCGAGCCTGATCGACGGGCTCGAGGTGCTCGTCCGCCAGGGCGTTCCGCAGTTCGAGCTCTGGACCGGACGCCGCGCGCCGGTGGAGCGCATGCGCGCCGCCGCCCTGGCCGCGGGCTAGCAGACCCCCGGATCGCCCTGAGGGGCAGCCCCCATAGCGCATGGGGGCACCATGGCTCAAGCGAGTTGGACGAAATGCCGAAGCGGGTTACAGATGCCCGAAGCAAGGCCCGGCTACCTGCGACCCGTGCCGGCCGTCCCCGAGGAGGAAGACGGCGAGCTCGACGTGCCCGTGCAGACGGACGAAACCGCCCAGCAGACTCCCGGGCTCACGCCGCCGAGCGGGCGCGGGCACTCGGCGATGTTCCTCACGGACGTGATCGTCGACTGCGGCTTCGCGCCACGGGAGCGCGTGGACGAGGCGATCGCGGAGGCGCGCGTCGCGGGGCGCGCGCCTGAGCAGATCCTGCTCGAGCGCAACGTGATCAACACCGAGCAGCTCGCGCGCGCTCTCGCCGAGCGGTACGGGCTCTACCACGTCGACCTCGCGACCTACCACGTCGACATGGGCGCGGCGAACCTGATCTCGCCGAACGCCGCCCGCCGCTACCGGGCCGTCCCGATCAGCTACGTCGACGAGAACACGCTGCTGCTCGCGATGGCCGACCCGGCGAACGTCATCGCGCTCGACGACATCCAGATGATCACCGGGCTCGCCTGCGAGGTCGCGGTCGCGAGCGAGGACGACATCGAGGGGCTCATCCTGCGCCTGAGCACGCTCGAGAACGCCGTCTCCGAGGCGCTCGAGGAGGGCGTCGAGGAGGAGGAAGAGTTCGCCGACGCGGCGGAGCTCGAGGAGTCGGCAGGCGACGCGCCGGTCATCAAGCTCGTCTACTCGATCCTGGGGCAGGCGGTGAACGAGGGCGCCTCCGACGTGCACTTCGAGCCGGGCGAGAAGGACATGCGGGTGCGCTTCCGCGTCGACGGCGTGCTGTACGAGGCGGCGCGCGTGCCCAAGCGGATGATCCCGGGCGTGATCTCGCGCCTGAAGATCATGTGCGACCTGGACATCGCCGAGAAGCGCGTCCCGCAGGACGGCCGCGTGGGCGTGACGGTCGAGGACCGCAAGGTCGACCTGCGGATCACCACGCTGCCGACCCAGCGCGGGGAGGGGGCGACGATCCGCATTCTCGACAAGAGCGCCGCGCTCCGCTCGCTCGACGAGCTCGGCATGCATGGCGACGCGCGCGAGCATTTCGAGGCGGCGATCCGCAAGCCGTACGGGGCGATTTTGGTGACCGGCCCGACCGGATCGGGCAAGTCGACGACGCTCTACGCCGCGCTCGCGGAGATCAACGTCGTCGAGAAGAACATCATCACGATCGAGGACCCGGTCGAGTACCGGCTCGAGGGCATCAACCAGATCAACGTGAACCGCCGTGCGGGGCTCACCTTCGCGACCGGGTTGCGCTCGGTGCTGCGCGCCGACCCCGACATCATCATGGTCGGCGAGGTCCGCGACACGGAGACCGCGCGGATCGCGGTGGAGGCGGCGCTCACCGGCCATCTCGTGTTGACGACCCTCCACACGAACGACGCCCCCGGCGCCGTTGCGCGTCTGCAGAAGATGGGGATCGAGAGCTTCCTGATCGCCTCGTCGATCGACACGGTCGTCGCCCAGCGCCTCGCGCGCAAACTCTGCCCGCACTGCAAGCGCCGCACCGTCCTGCGCCGCGAGGCGCTGCTCGTCGAGGGCTTCCGGGTGGGCGGCGACATCGAGGCCTACGAGCCCGTCGGCTGCCCCCGCTGCAGCGGCACCGGCTACCGCGGTCGCGTGGGGCTGTTCTCGGTGATGCCGATGAGCGAGCGCATCAAGGAGCTCACGGTCAACCACGCCCCGGAGTCCGAGCTCACCCGTGTCGCGCGCGAGGAAGGCATGCTGACCCTCCAGGAGGACGGCCTGAACAAGGTGCGCGACGGCATCACGAGCATCCAAGAGGTCGCGCGGGTTTCGCGGTAGGCCGCCGACGCCAAACCGAACTCAGCACGGCTTCTCCTGGGCACGCTGTCGAGGAGCTTGCGGAGCGCCCGGGCGCCGCGCCGGGTCGGGTGTGCACGCGCCGACGCGGTAGACCCCGCGGTGCACCGGTCGGAGCGGCCGGGTTCGCACTCGATGCCTGCTCCAGTGGCGACTGCAGCCGACACGGGCGAGCTGCCCCGCACTCACCGCCCCATGCCGCCGCTGTGCCAGCGCAAGCACCGCCCGGTCGAGGTCGCGCCGCTTCGGAGCCATCAACGGCAACAGCGCACGCGCGCGCCCGTTTCGCCCCCCGAGCTAAAGCGAAGCCCCCCGCGCGCCGATCAAAGCTGCGATGGGTATCGACTTCGCAGAGGTCCTTCGCCGCATGGTCGAGATGCGCGCGTCCGACGTGCATCTGAGCCCCGGCTTTCGGCCGGCGATGCGCGTGCGCGGCGCGATCAAGCCGATGGAGGACTTCCCCGAGCTCACTCCGACGGACACGCGCGAGATCGTCTACTCGATCCTCAACGACGCCCAGCGCAAGGACTTCGAGAACAACCTGCAGCTCGACTTCGCGTACGCGATTCCCAACGTCGCGCGCTTCCGCGTCAACGCGTTCTTCCAGCGCGGGTCGATCTCGGCCGCGTTCCGCCTGATCCCCTACGAGATCCTCTCGCTCGAGCAGCTCGGCCTCCCGAAGGTCCTCGAGGACTTCTGCCGCAAGCCGCGCGGATTCGTGCTGGTCACGGGCCCGACCGGCTCCGGTAAGTCGACGACGCTCGCGTCGATGATCGACCTGATCAACCGCGAGCGCGACGAGCACATCCTCACCATCGAGGACCCGATCGAGTTCCTCCACCAGCACAAGCGCTGCATCGTCAACCAGCGCGAGGTGGGCTCGGACGCGACCAACTTCTCCGCCGCGCTCAAGGCTGCGCTGCGCGAGGACCCCGACGTGATCCTCGTCGGCGAGATGCGCGACCTCGAGACGATCTCGACGGCGCTGACCGCGGCCGAGACCGGCCACCTCGTCTTCGCGACGCTGCACACGCAGTCGACCTCGCAGACCGTCGACCGGATCATCGACGTGTTCCCGCCGCACCAGCAGCAGCAGGTGCGCATGCAGCTCTCGATCGCGCTGCAGGGGATCGTCACGCAGCAGCTTTTGCCGACGGCCGACGGCTCCGGGCGCGTGGTCGCGGCCGAGGTGCTCGTGCCGACGCCCGCGATCCGCAACCTGATCCGCGAGGGCAAGACGCACCAGATCTACTCCGCGATCCAGACCTCCGGCGCGATCGGCATGCAGACGATGGACGCGCATCTGGCGCAACTCGTGCGCATGGGCAAGATCACGCGTTCGCTCGCGGAGCAGCGCTCGGCCGTGCCCGAGGAGCTCAAGCGTCTGCTCGGCGGCGCTCCGGGGATGCCCGCGCCGGCGATGGCGACAGCATGAGGTAGAGCGCCGTGGCGACGTTCGCGTTCAAGGCCGTCGACGTCAGCGGGGCAGCCGCCCAGGGCGAGATCGAGGCGCCGAACAAGGCCCAGGTCACCGAGCAGCTGCGCCAGCGCGGGCTGATCGTCCTCGACGTCTCAGAGAAGCACGAGGCGTTCAAGCTCGAATCGATCTTCCAGCGCTTCAAGAGCGTCAAGGTCCGCAGCCTCGCGATCTTCTCGCGCCAGTTCGCGACGCTGATCGGCTCCGGCATGCCGATGCTGCGCTCGCTGCACACGCTCGAGGAGCAGACCGAGGACGAGATGCTCAAGCGGGCGATCGCCTCGCTGCGCCAGGACGTGGAGGCGGGCAGCTCGGTCGCCGCGGCGATGGAGCGCCAGCCGGGCGTCTTCGATCAGCTCTTCCGCTCGATGGTCCACGCCGGCGAGAGCTCCGGCCGGCTGGAGGACGCGCTCGACCGCACCGCGGCCCAGATCGAGCGCCTCGACGCGCTGCGCCGCCAGGTCAAGTCAGCGCTCGCCTACCCGGCGATCGTCTTCACCTTCGCGATCCTGGCGATGATGGCCGTGGTCGCGTTCATCGTCCCGGTCTTCGTCGACATCTTCGAGGAGATGGCCGCCGAGACGCCGGGCGTCTCGTCCGAGCTGCCGATCCCGACTCAGATCACGGTGTCCATCTCCGACTTCATCACCGGCAGGTGGTACGCGCTGTTTCTGATCGCGGGCCTCTCGGCCTACGCGTTCGTGCGCTGGAAGAAGACCGAGCGCGGCCGGATTCAGTGGGACCGGATCAAGCTGCGCATGCCCGCGCACATCGGCGACGTGGTCCACAAGGTGGCGCTCGCGCGCTGGTCGCGCACGTTCGCGGGCACGGTCGCCTCGGGCGTGCCGATGCTCCAGGCGATCAAGGTCGCGGGCGCGACGTCGGGCAACGCGGTCGTCGAGGAGGCGATGGACGACGTCTACGAGTCGGTGCGCAGCGGCGGCAGCATCGCCAAGCCGCTCATGGAGAACCCCGCCTTCCCGGCAATGGTCTCGCACATGGTCTCCGTGGGCGAGGACTCCGGCCAGCTCGAGGACATGCTCGAGAAGATCGCCGACTTCTACGAGACCGAGGTCGACGCCAAGGTCAAGGCGCTCACCTCGCTGATCGAGCCGCTCCTGATCGCCTTCGTGGGTGCGGGCGTCGGCTTCATCGTGATCTCGATGTACCTGCCGATCTTCTCGCTCTACGACAACATCCGGTAGGGCGG
>DATCLC010000145.1:0-2999 GCA_036564135.1 Solirubrobacterales bacterium | reverse complement strand
GGGTGCTCGTGGCACGCCCGCGACGGGCAGTGCTGGATCTTCACCTCCCACTCGAGCGCCGCTTGGGCGAGCGGGCCGTCCTCCGCGTCGGCCGCCGAGCCCAGCGCCTCGAGCTCGGCGCCCGCCGTCCACGGCACCTCGCCGCGCACCTCCTCGATCACGGGCTCGGGCGGCGTGTTGCCCGGGTAGATCGTCACCGTCGCCTGGGCGTCCTTCCAGGTGTTCTTCTCGAAGATCGCGACGCCGACCTCGATCGGCCCCGGCTCGGTGAACGTGTGGGTGATCTTCTTCTTGTCGCCCGTCGGGTAGTCGTTGAAGTCGCCGTCCCCGTCGAGCTCCCACCAGTACTGGAGGTCGGCGCCCTTGGGGTCGAAGGACTTGCTCGCGTCGAGGGTGAGCGTGAGCGGCAGCTCGCCCCAGCGCCGCGGCGAGACGCTCACCTTCGCGACCGGCCCGCCCCCCTTGCCGCGCGCGATGCGCCGCACGGCCCCGGCCAGGATGTCCACGTAATACAGGGCGCCGTCGGGCCCGAACTCCAGGTCCACGGGGAAGCCCGGGGCCGTGTCGAACGCGATCACCCGGTCGGCGTCGGGCCTGCCGTTCTTCTTCGCGGGCATGTAGCCGATGCAGCGGCGCGAGTAGTCCGCGAAGAACAGCGCGCCCCGGTAGGCCTTGGGCCACTTCTTGGTCTTGGGCGCGAACGCGACGCCGGAGACCGCCGAGGTGCCCGTGGCGCGGCAGTCGTCGGCCGCGTTGATCCCCCGGTAGTGCGAGAACGCCACGTGCGGGGCGCGCACCGGATGGTGGCCCGCGTACAGGCTGTCGCACATGTCGTTCCCCAGGAACGCCCACATCGCCTGCTTGCCGAAGCCCTCGTAGCAGGGCCAGCCGAAGTTGGCGGGCTGCTTTGAGCCGCCCGGCACGAAGTTGATCTCCTCCCAGTCGGTCTGCCCCACGTCCCCGATCCAGACCTCGTTCGTCCCCGGGCGGATCGTGAAGCGGAACGGGTTGCGCAGCCCGAAGGCGATGATCCGCGCGGCGTTCTCGTCGGGGTCGCTGGCGAGCGGGTTGGCCGCCACCGCCTTACCGGTGCGGCGGTTGACGCGGATGATCGTCCCGTCCAGCCCGGTCGGGTCGCCGCGCGTGAGCAAATCCTGCGAGCGCAGCGCGCCGCCCTCGCCGTGCTTGGCGTTGGGCGCGACCCCGTAGGGCGTCGGCGGGTCGCCGCACGGGTTGAACGGGCCGTTCACGCCCGCCTGGCCGTAGTCGGCGTAGTTGTAGTTGGCGCCGTCTCCCCCGCTCGCGTACAGCCGGCCCTTCGCGTCGAACGCGAGGTCGCCGATCGAGTGCGTGTCGAACTGCTGGCACCAGTCGTCGACCAGCACGTGCTCCTCCGGCGCGCCGCCGGGGCCGGTCTTCGCGACCCCGCTCGCGGTCAGCTCGATCCGCGCCAGCCGGCCGCTCACGACGCAGCCGTCCTGCGTGCCGCCCGGCGGGTTCGGGCAGTCGTCGAGCTCGGGGTCCCAGTCGGCCGGCTTCGTCCACTTCGGGGGCTCCTCGCCGAGCGGGGCGTTGCGCGTGTACAGCACGTACACGTAGGGGTCGTCAGGGAAGTTCGGGTCGAGCGCGAGCCCGAGCAGCCCGCGGTCGTGGTAGGAGTGCACTTGCTCGCGCAGGTCGATCGCGATCTTGGGCGCGTTGTCGTTCAGCCCGTCGAAGACCTTGACCGTGCCGCGCTGCTCGGCGACGAACACCCGCCCGTCCGGCGCGAACTCGACCTGCGTCGGGTTGTGCAGGCCCTCGATGACGGTGTTCTTCTGAAACCCGGCAGGCAAAGCCGCCTCGGCGGTCCCTGCCGATGCGATCCCCACCGTCAGCGCAAGCGCCAGCAGTGTGCGACCAGACGTCCTTGTCAGGCGTCGCACGGTCCCTACAGCTTAGGGGGCCGGCGCGAAAGGCGAAAAGCGGACTGCGCCGCGCCACCCGAAGGCGGCGCGGCGCGCCCGCAACCTCACCTCCTCCTGACGAGCTTCACCTTCTTGGTGAGCTCGACGGCCTCGCCCTCGTCCGGCGAGTAGGTGATCGTGATCGTGACCTTGACTGAGCCCCTGCGCTTGAGCGCGCGCTTCTTCGCGCCCTTCGGTGCGATGCGCAGGGTCTTCGCGCCCGGCTTCGCGAAGGCGCGCTTGACGCCCTTCACGCCCTTGCCACGGAGGGCGAGCGAGCCGGGGTGGCTGATCGTGATGGGAAGCCGCGCCGTTCCCTGGCGCTTGTTGAGCTTGAGCTTGCCGAGCTCGACCGTGGGCTCCTCGGCCCCGGGCTCCTCCGGCTCGGCCTCCTCCTCGGCGACCGTGACCTCGATGCTCGACGTGCTCGTCTGGCCGGCCGAGTCCGTGATCGTGGCCTCGAGCTCGACCGTCCGGCCGCCGTCGCCCTCCTGCGGGGTCCAGCTCAGCACGTACGGGGCCCGCTTCGCCTCGTCGACGACTTCGCCGTCGACCGCGAGGCTCACGGCCTTCACGCCGATGTCGTCGCTCGCCCGCACGATCGCGGCGAGCTCCTCGCCCACCTCGACCTCCGTGCCGTCGGCGGGATCGACGATCGCGCCCGTCGGCGGCGCGTCGGCCGGCGGCGCGGGCGGCCCGTCGGGCACGCCCTCCGGCTCCGACTCGGCCACCGGGTCGAAGATGACCGAGGCCTCGCCGTTGCCGTCGTCCCCCGAGACGCCCTCGATGCCCAGGCCGGGGATGCCCGGGCCCTCGATCGGCGGCCCGGCCGGACCCCACCAGTTGCCGGTCGCCTCTGCGGGCGCGCCCTCGCGCACCCCGGAGCTCCCGGCGTCGGCGTTGAACAGCCCGTACCCGTTGCCCGCGATCACGTTGCCGGTAGCGTGGAAGCCGCCGTCCTCGGTGGCCGCGTCGGTGAGCAGGATGCCGACGGAGCGCCGCAGGTCGGTCGGGAAGAGGTTGCCGGTGATCCGGCTGCCCTCCACGAACCCC
>DATCLC010000144.1:0-11079 GCA_036564135.1 Solirubrobacterales bacterium | reverse complement strand
GCAACAAGACTCCTAACACACGGCCAAGACGGCGTCAAGCACCCGCGCCACCTACGCCCGCCCGGAGTAGGCACGGTCGAGCAGCTCGACGGTGTGGAGCGCCTCGGCGCGGCTGCCGAGCTCGTCGAGGTGGGCGCGGATCTGGTTGAGGCAGCCGATGTTGCCGGCGGCGATCACATCGGGCTCGGCGGCGAGCAACGACGTGGCCTTGCGACGTCCGAGCTCGGCCGCGACCTCCGGGCGCTCGACGTTGTAGGTGCCGGCCGACCCGCAGCAGATCTCGGGGTTCGCCGGCGTCACCACCTCGTAGCCCGCCATCCGCAGCAGCTTGCGCGGCGCCTCCCGCACGCCCTGCGCATGCGCGAGGTGGCAGGCGTCGTGGTAGACGACCCGCGCGCGCTGCGGCGCGGCGGGCGGCTCGACGATGCCGAGCTCGTCGAGGAACGTAGTGATGTCGCGAACGCGTTCGGCGAACGCGCGCGCGGCGTCGGCGTCGGGCTCGCCGGCGAGCAGCAACGGGTACTCGCTCATCCCCGAGCCGCACCCCGCCGCGTTGGCGATGACCGCGTCGACGTCGTCGGGGAAGGCCTCGAGCGTCGCCCGGGCGAGGCGCTTGGCCTGGTCCTCGCGGCCAGCGTGGATCGCGAGCGCGCCGCAGCACTCGTGCCGCTTGGGAACGACCACCTCGACCCCGTTGCGCGCGAGCACGCGCAGCGTCGCCCAGCCGATCTCCGGATCCAGGACGCGCTGAACGCACCCTTGGAGCAGGGCTACGCGAGCCCGGCGTTCGCCCTCGGCGGGCGTGAACTCCGGCAGCGGACGCGCCCGCGGCAGCCTGCGCGGGAGCTGGTCGACCATCGCCCGCATGCGCCGCGGGGCGAGCCGCGCGAGCGCCCGGGTGGACATCCCGAGCCGCGCCGCAACGCGGAAGCGCTTCGGCTTGGGCAGCGTCGCTCCGACGGTCGCGCGCTGGACGCGCTCACCGGGTGGCCGCGAGCGGCGCGGCTCGGCGTGCAGCCGGTAGGCGGTGATCAGATCGCCGTACTCGACGCCCGACGGGCACGCGGAGACGCACGCCTGGCAGGCGAGGCAGTTGTCGATCGCGCCCGCCGCGTCGTCGGGGCTGAGACTGCCCTCGAGCACCTCCTTCATCAAAAAGATCCGCCCGCGCGGCGAGTTCTCCTCCTCCCCCATCACGACGTAGGTCGGGCACGTCGGCAGGCAGAACCCGCAGTGGACGCAGGCCGAGATGGCGTTGGCCATCGCCTCGCCCCGCGGACCCAGGCGCTCGACGGGGATCTCGTGCTGCATCAGTCGATCCCCGCGATCCCGGCGAAGACGCCGTCTGGGTCGAGGCCGCGGACGGCGCGCCTCGCGAACTCCCCGCCCCGCTGCGCGCCGAAGAAGGGCGAGGGGTGCTCGCCGCTCAGCCAGATCCCCGGGAGGCCCGCCGCCCGGGCCGCTGCCTCGAGCTCGCCCGGCGGGCGAGCGGCGGGCCACGCGATCCACGCCATCTGGGCTCCGCCCCCGTAGCGGCGCCAGGCGCCGGCCTCCTCAAGCGCCGCGTCGAGCTCGGGGATCGCGGCGGGCGTCACCGCCACCTTCGCGAGCGCCGCGCCCTCGGGCGCGTCCTCGAGCTCGCGAAGGGCCGCCCACGCGGTGCCCTCGTCGTCGCCGCGCAGCCGCTCCGCGTCGGCCAGGCCGAGCTCGGCGGCGATCCGGTCGAGCCGCGGGTCGAGGCGGTCGGCGAACCCGCCGATCCGCACCCAGACGACCCCCGAAGGCTCCACCTCGACGGCCTCCACGTCGAAGGGCGAACGCCCGAGCGTGCGCACGGCGCGCAGCGCCTCGGCGAGGCCGCCCGCGTGCGCGCGCAGGGTCGCGTACTCCTCCGGCGCGGGCAGGACCTTGAGGCTCACGTCGACGAGCACGCCCAGCCTTCCGGCGCTGCCCACGAACAGCTTCGGCAGGTCGAACCCCGCTGCGTTCTTCACGACGCGCCCTCCGGCCGCGGCGAGCTCGCCGGTCCCGTCGAGGAAGCGGACGCCGATCACGCAGTCGCGCACGCCGCCGAACCTGTAGCGCCCCGGCCCGGAAAGCCCCGCGGCCACCGAGCCGCCCAGGGTGGCGCCGCGCGGCCCGAACGGGGGATCGAAGGGCAGGCGCTGGCCGTGCTTGGCGAGCTCCGCCGCGAGCTCGGCGATCGGCGTGCCCGCGCGCGCGGTGAGCGTGAGCTCCTCGGGGTCGTAGTGGACGATGCCCGCAAGCCCGCCCACCGGCAGCGGCCGCACCCCGTCCGTCGGCCGCGCCAGGGCCGGCTTGGTGCCGGCGCCTTGCGGCATCACCCGCGCGCCCTCGGCGCGCGCCGCGCGGATCACCTCGGCCAGCTCGTTCACCTCGGGCGGCGGCTCGCCAGCGAGCGGGGAGCCCGCCCGCGGACCGGGCGCGGCGGAGACCTCGTCGTCGCCGAACTCGAGCATCTTGCCCCGGTTGGCGAGGTTGGCGGGGTCGATCGCGTCGCGCACGCGGCGCATCACGCGCAGGTCCGCCGACGAGAACATGCGCGGCAGATACGCGCGCTTCTCCATGCCGACCCCGTGCTCGCCGGTGATCGAGCCGCCGAGGCTCACGCAGAGCTCGAGGATCCGGCCCGCGAGCTCCTCGGCGCGCTCGACGGCACCGGGCTCGCGCCCGTCGTAGAGGATCAGCGGGTGCAGGTTGCCGTCGCCCGCGTGGAAGACGTTGGCGACCCGCAGGCCGGCCTCGGCGCTCATCCGCTCGATCGCGGCGAGGGCCTCGCCGAGCCGGGTGCGCGGCACGCACCCGTCCTGCACGAGGTAGTCGGGCGAGAGCCAGCCCACCGCGGAGAAGGCGCTCTTGCGCCCCTTCCAGATCGTCGCGCGCTCGTCGGGGTCCTCGGTCGCGCGAATCTCGGTCGCGCCCGCCTCCCGGATCACCTGCTGGGTGCGCTCGAAGTCCGCCGCGACCACGTCGCGCTCGCCGTCGAGCTCGACGATCAGGAGCGCGTCCGCATGCGGGTAGCCGGGGTGGACCGCCGACTCCGCCGCCTGGATCGCGAGGGCGTCCATGATCTCGATGGCGACGGGCAGGATCCCCGCCGAGAGGATCGCCGCGACCGCGTCGCCCGCGGCCTCGAGGCTCGGAAAGGCGGCGAGGATCGTGCTGATCGACTCGGGCAGGGGCATCAGCCGCAGCGTGATCTCGGTGGCGATCCCGAAGAGCCCCTCCGAGCCCACGAACAGCCCGAGCCAGTCCGGGCCGGCGGCCTCAAGGCCCCCGCTGCCCAGCCTCACGACGGTGCCGTCGGTGAGCACGACCTCCGCGCCGAGGACGTGGTTCGACGTCATCCCGTGCTTGAGGCAGTGCGCGCCCCCGGAGTTGAAGGCGATGTTGCCGCCGATCGTGCAGATCTGCTGGCTCGAGGGATCCGGCGCGTAGAAGAGCCCGTGCTCGGCCGCGGCCGCGCTGACATGCGCGTTGATCGTGCCCGGCTCGACGACCGCGATGCGCTCGTCGGGGTCGATCCGCAGCACGCGGTTGAGCTGGTTGAGGGCGATCACGATCCCGCCATCGATCGGGAGCGAGCCGCCCGACAGGCTGGTTCCGCTCCCGCGGGCGACGAACGGGACGCCCTCGCGGTGGCAGAGGCGCACGAGCTCGATCACGTCGTCGCGGTCGCGCGCCAGCACGACCGCCTCCGGGCGGGCGCGGAACGCGGTCAGCGCGTCCGACTCGTACGGGGCGAGCTGCGCCGGGTCGGTCAGGACCTGGGCGCCGGGCCGACGGCGGTCGATCTCGGCGAGCAGTTCAGCTACCGCCACGCCGGCCCCCTTTCCTATCGTCGGGCCTTGGCGCCGACGCCGTCGCGCGCGTAGGCGCCGAACGCCGAGGAGATGCGGTCGGCGTGCTCGCGAAGCAGCGCGCCGAGGTCGCCCGTCTCGGCGTTGATGATGCGCGGCGTGGGCGCGGAGATGCTGATCGCCGCCAGCGGGAGGCCGTCGGGGCCCAGCACCGGCGCAGCGATGCACGAGACCCCCTCCTCATGCTCCTCGTTGTCGATCGCGTAGCCACGGCGCTTCGTCCGCTCCAAATCTTCCTTGAACGCCTCAACGGTGGTCAGGGTGCGAGGCGTGAGCTGCTCGAGCCCGTCACGCTTACCGTAGAGGTCATCGACTTCGTCCGCGGGGCCGAAGGCCAGGATCGCCTTGCCGGCCGCCGTCGTGTGCGCGAGGGCGGCAGCTCCCACGATCGTGAACATGCGGACGCTGCGGCTGCCCTGCACCTGGTCGACGTAGACCGCGCGCTCGCCGTCGAGCACGACGAGGTTCGTGGTCTCGCCGGTGGCCCGCTGCACGCTCTCCAGCTCCGGGCGGGCGACGCGGCGCAGGTGCGCGAGCTCGTCCTCGAGCCCGCTCGCCAGCTCGAGCACGCGCAGGCCGATCGCGTACCTGTTCGAGTCCCGGCGCTGCGTGACGTACCCTCTGCGCGCCAGGGTCGCAAGCAGGCGGTGAGCCGTGCTCGGGACCAGGCCCGTGCGTGCGGCGAGCTCCGATACGCCGAGCGCTTCCCCGCCCGCAAGCTCCTCGAGCAAATCGAGCGCGCGTTCAACCGACTGGACGCTGTCGCGCCGCGCTGCCACGCGCGGATATTACTCATTGCGGGACACCGATTCCGCAATGCAGGTTGTTACTCAACCCAGCCGCTTCAGCGCCGGGATCGTCAGGAACTCCACGAGCTCGTCACCGAGCGCCACTTCGGCGAAGAGCTCGGCGGCCGTATCGATCCTTTGGCTGACCTCGGCGTCCCCGTCGATCTCCTGGCGGAAGCGCTCGACCTCCTCCGCCATGATCGAGCGCGCCAGCTCCTCGGTGACCTCGCGCCCGTCGTCGAGCTTGGACTTGTGGCGGATCCACTGCCACACCTGCGAGCGGGAGATCTCGGCCGTGGCCGCATCCTCCATGAGGTTGAAGATCGCGGCCGCCCCGTTGCCGCCCAGCCACGCGGTCAGGTAGCGGATCCCGACGGCGATGTTGTTGCGCAGGCCGGCCTCGGTGATCGTCCCGCCGGGCACCTCGACGTCGAGGAGCTGCGCGGCCTCGACGTTCACGTCCTCGCGGGTGCGCTCGAGCTGGTTGGGCCGGTCACCGAGTACCCGGTCGAAGACCTCGAGCACGGGCGGGACGAGGTCGGGGTGCGCGACCCAGCTGCCGTCGAAGCCGTCGGACGCCTCGCGCTCCTTGTCGGCGCGGACCTGCGCGATCGCGCGCTGGTTGACCGCGGGATCGCGCCGGCTCGGCACGAACGCCGCCATGCCGCCGATCGCGTGCGCGCCGCGCTTGTGGCAGGAGCGCACCAAGAGCTCCGTGTAGGCGCGCATGAAGGGCACGGTCATCGTCACCTGGCCGCGGTCGGGCAGCACGAACTCCGGCCGGTCCGGGAACTTCTTGATGACGCTGAAGATGTAGTCCCAGCGCCCCGCGTTCAGCCCTGTCGCGTGCTCGCCGAGCCTGTAGAGGATCTCCTCCATCTCGAAGGCGGCGAGGATCGTCTCGATGAGCACGGTCGCGCGCACGGTGCCGCGGTCG
The DNA here is from genome assembly GCA_036564135.1 of Solirubrobacterales bacterium. Lineage (GTDB taxonomy): Bacteria > Actinomycetota > Thermoleophilia > Solirubrobacterales > 70-9 > RSA11. Next base: position 5,473 of record DATCLC010000144.1, on the reverse strand, counting down.
AAGCCCAGCTCGTCCTCGGCCGTGCTGAAGACCTCGTGCCAGAGCTCAGCCTCCTCGCTGCTTTCGAGCTTCGGCAGGTACAGGTACGGGCCGAGCCCGCGCTCCAGGGAGGCGGCGGCGTTGTGGAAGAAGTAGAGGCCGAAGTCGAAGAGCGCCCCGGCGACCGGCGCGCCGCCGACGCGGGCGTGCTCCTCCATCAAGTGCCAGCCGCGCGGGCGGACGACGAGCGTGGCGATCTCGTCGTTCAGCACGTACTCCTTGTCCGGGGTGCTGAACGAGATCTCGCGCCGGACGGCGTCCATGACGTTGGCGTGACCCTGGACGATGTTCGTCCAGCTCGGGGTGAGCGCGTCCTCGAAGTCCGCCATGAACACGCGCGCGCCCGAGTTGAGCGCGTTGATCATCATCTTGCGCTCCACGGGGCCGGTGATCTCAACGCGGCGGTCGACGAGCCCCGGCGGCGCCGGCGGGACCCGCCAATCCCCCTCGCGGATGTGAGCGGTGTCCTCGCGGAACGTCGGCAGCTCGCCCGCGGCGATGCGGGCCGCGCGCTCGGCCCGCGCGGCGATCAGCTTCTGGCGGCGCTCCTCGAAGCGCTCGTGCAGGAGGGTGACGAAATCGAGCGCGTCGCTCGTGAGGACCTGGTCGGCCCCAGGCACGGACCGATCGGAGATCTCAATCCCTGTGGTGGTTGACATGCGCCGCTCCTTTCCCTGTCAGCCCTAGTGCGATCCAAGCCGTTCTGGATCGCGGAAAATTGATTCCGCAATTCGGCGCATTCTATGCACATCGTGCGCGCTGAAACAACCGTGGCGTCCCAGGACCCACGGGGCGGGGGCGTTCAGCTCGTCGTCGTTTCCGAAAACGTGAGAAACGTGGGCTGAGCGTCGGGCCTCAGCACCGGTCCGGGCCGTCGGGCAGGTGCTTCTCCGCCCAGCGGGCGATCTCCGCGAGCGCCGGGAGCAGCGCGCGGCCGCGCGCGGTGAGCTCGTAGCGGACGGAAACGGGCGGCCCGGAATCGACCGTACGCTCGATCAGGCCTGCCTCGGTGAGCGCCGAGAGCCGGTCGGAGAGCATCGAGTCCGAGATCCCGTCGATCGCGCGCGCGATCTCGCGAAAGCCCGCAGGCCCCCCGCTGAGCGTGCCGAGCACGACCGCGTTCCAAGGCTTGCCGAGGAACTTGAACGCGCGGGCGAGCGCGGCGTCGGCGCGCCCACACGCCTCGAAGTGCTCGTCGGGGGCGCTCGTCTTCGGCTTCACCGCCATAGATCGATGCTAGCGAGCGGCGCTACGGAAATCGAAGCGGCTTACGCGCGGTGAGCCCGGCGAGCCGGCTCGCCCGGAGTCCCGCGCCAGCGACAGAAGACCCGAGGCGCCCCGCCAGCCTGAGCGAGCGGATTCGTTCCGCTGTGCGCGACGGATCCCCCCTCGCATCGGGTGGCCGGCCGATCGCTTGTCCTCGAGAGCGTGGTTGCATAGGCTCGCCGAGTAGCCACCACTAGCTCAGGGGATCTACGGGACAGCGCGAAGACTCCTGAGGAAGGGAGGAAGCAATGGTCCGATCGAGCAGGGGTCTCGCGGTACGTCTTGCGCTGGGCGCTGTGATGGGAGGTCTGACGCTTTGCGTGGTGAGCGCCAGCGCCGCGGGCGCGGTCCGCAAGGTCCCGCAGAAGTACCCGACGATCCAGGCCGCCGTCGATGCGGCGAACCCGGGCGATGTGATCGAGATCTCGAAGAAGCGGAACTTCGAGCACGTGAACGTGAGCACCGCGCGTCTCGTGATCAAGGGCGCCAAGAAGGGCGTGATCGTTGACGGCAACGTCGAGGGCCTCGGCGTCAACCACCAGTTCACCGTCAACGCCAACCGCGTGACCATCGCGAACCTGGAGCTCCGGCACGGAAGCGGAATCAATTGCTCGGGCGATCGGTGCACGGTCAGGAGGGTGCGGTCCAGCGGTCAGTTGTACGCCAGCTGCGTCTCCGCCTCAGGGGACGGGGTGCGCGTGCTGAACTCGCGCTTCTCTGGGTGCGCCTCGGTCGGCATCGCCGTTTTCGGGCCGAACGCACGCGTCGAAGGAAACCGGGTCCAGAGGGCCGGCAATCACTGCATCGCGATCGACGGCAGCGACGGAGCGATCCTGGACAACAAGGTCGGCAACTGCGGGGGCGTGGGCGTCGGCATCGGCGGCGGCACCGGTGCCCTGATCCGGGGGAACACCGTCTCCCGGAGCTACTCCGATCTGCTCTTCGCCGATTCCCCGGGCGCCCGCATCATCAACAACAAGGGCAGCATTACCCTCGCGGCCTGCGTACGCGCTTGGATCGACGGTGGTCGCGTGCGAGGGAATCGGCTGAGCGACTGCCAGGAGGGCGCGTCGTTGCAAGGCGCGGCGCCCAAGGTGATCAACAACACCATCCGGGCAAGCAAGGGAGCCGGGGTGCAAGTTCATTGCACGGCCGAGTGTGATGGAGCGCTGGTTGAGGGCAACGTCGTCCGCGGGACGGCCGGTCCCGACAGCCACGGCTTCGTGCTCTCCGCGCCACCCGGGACCGGCGGCATGCTCGTGCGCGACAACCTCGCCGTCGACGCGAGCGGATTGGCCTTCATCCTCGACATCGGGGGCGCACGCGTCACCGGCAACACTGCCCGTTCGTCGGGGATTCCTTACGTGTCGGCCTTCCTCGTCCAGGGCGACGACAACGTCGTGCGCCGCAATCGCTCGATCGGCAACGCCGGCACCGGGTTGCAGGTCGAGGGCTCTGACAACCTCATCGAGAGCAACGTGCTCCGCAAGAACCACGGCGACGGCATCAACGTCAATCCCGGGGTGACGGGCAACACGCTCATCCGGAACGAGGCCACCGGCAACAAGGCCGATGGGATCGAGAACTCGGGTGACGACACCGTACTGCGCCGCAACCGCGCCTCGGGCAACAAGCGCGACTGCGCCAACGACGGCACGATCGCGGCCAAGCAGAAGAACCGCTGCGCGGACAAGTCGAACTTCAACTTGCCAGGCACGGTGGAACGGGGGCGGCAGCGCAGCCGCGACTGACGCGCTCGCGGGACCGAGGCGGCCAAGCGGTCGCCTCGGTCCCGCGGTCCTCCCGGATCCTTGTAGTCCGGGACGTGGTCGCGTAGCCCGCGTGCCTTTTCGAAGGAACGGCGACCCTTGGAAACGCCATAGGAGGAGACACAGGGATGATCCGATCGAGGAACCGCCTCGCCGTTCGCGTGGCTACCGGGATCGTGATGACGGGCCTGATCCTCTGCGTCACGAGCGCGAGCGCGCTCGGCGCGGTCCGCAAGGTCCCGCAGAAGTACCCGACGATCCAGGCCGCCGTCGATGCGGCGAACCCGGGCGATGTGATCGAGATCTCGAAGAAGCGGAACTTCGAGCACGTGACCGTGAACACCCCGCGCTTGGTGATCAGGGGCGCCAAGCGGGGGGTCTTCGTGGACGGCTACGTGGAGGGAAGCGGCAGCAGCCGCCAGTTCGAGATCGCCGCCGATCGGGTTCGCATCGCAAACATCGAGCTCCGCAACGGCGACGGTATCCAGTGCACGGGCGACCACTGCGCGCTGAAGAAGGTGCGCTTCACAGGCGCCTCCGGCGCCGATTGCTTCCGGGCGATCGGCGACTCCGCCGAAGTGTCGGACTCGCGCTTTGCGAGCTGCGTCGCCTTCGCCGTCCACATCACGGGCAATCAGGCCCGCGTCGTCAACAGCGACGTGCGGTCGGCCGGCGGCGCTTGCATCCTGATCGAGGGCAACGATGCGGCGGTGCGCAAGAGCGACGTACGCCGCTGCGCACACGGCTGGGCGATAGGAGTCGTTGGAAGCCGGGCGCTCATCCGCCGCAACACGGTCGCACGGGCCGAGGAGCAGCTGATCTCCGTGACCGGTGACAATGCGCGCATCTCCAAGAACAAGGGCAGCGCCTCCAAGCGGTGCGTGCGCGTGGCCGGAGACCGCCCGCGCGTCCAGGGCAACCACTTGGGGCCGTGCGGCTCCGGCATCGAGGCTGCCGGCGCGGCGCCCAAGGTGATCAACAACCGGTTCGTTGCCGGGGATGGCCATGGCGTCGACGTGTTCTGTGACGGCTTTTGCGACGGCGTCCAGATCGAGCGCAACGTCGTACGCGGCCAGTTCAATGAGGGTCTCGGGATCAGGGTGACCGCGTTCACAGGCATGGGCAGCCCGCTTGTGCGCGCGAACCTGGTGGTCGGCGCCGCGAGCCACGCGTATTACCTGCCGCTAGACGAGGCACGCGTCGTCGACAACGTGGCGCGCTCGTCGGGCCTCCAGCAGGAGGCGGCCTTCGCCGTGTACGGGTCCGGGAATCTGCTGCGCGGTAACCGCGCCATCGGCAACATGGGCGACGGCTTTGTCGTTGAAGGACCGGAGAACCGCTTCGTTTCCAACGAGGCCCGCAAGAACCACGGCGACGGCTTTGATGTAGGCGCGTTCGGGTCCGCCAACGACACCGTGCTGACCCGGAACGTCGCCAGGGACAACAGCGCCGACGGATTCGAGAACAACGGGGAGGACACCATCCTGCGCCGCAATCGGGCGTCCGGCAACCGGCGCGACTGCGCGAACGACGGCACGATCGCGCGCAAGGTGAAGAACCGCTGCGCGGACAGGTCGAACTTCAAACTGCCGGGCACGGCGAGCCGCGTCCGGCCAAAGCGCGGCTGATCCGTTCGGCGCCTAGAGGGCGTCCACGAGGACGCAGGAGAGGAGGTCACCGGGTCGGCGGTACATGCTCACCGAGCAGTTCGGGCCGGGGTCGCGCCAGCGCTCCCGCCGGTGCTTGCGGGTGTGCTTGCCCCCGCGGATCACGATGCCGACGCTGGCGCGGACGTGGTGGTTGCCGCGCGTGCCGATCCAGCTCCCGGCCCGCGTGAACGGCACCTGGCCGGCGGGGCCCGTGACCGCGTCCGCCTGCTGGATCCCGTGGAGATAGAGCAGCGCGTCGCCGTCGACGAAGCGCACCCCTGATCGGGTCTTGCAGCGCGGCACGCTGAAGCCATAGTCGACGCGCTCGAGGAGCAGCAGGTCGTGCACGACGGCGAACGACTGGATCTCGCACCGCGTGCCCTTCTTGTTGGTCTTGGCGACCACTGTCTCCGCCACAGCGCCCTGCGGAATGAGCAGAGCGGCCAGCCCGATCGAGGCCAGCGCGAGCCAACCGGAGCGATGTCCCGCCATTCGCATGCGCAAGCAAGCTTAGGGACGCGCCCCCCGAGCCCGCGCCGCTTTCCCGGATCAGCGCCGGATACGGCTCCCCGTCCGCCAACCGTGCGTTTCCGTTGCTCCTTTCCACGTTTTCGCACGCGATCGGGGGCACAAGGGTCCGCCGAGTGGGGGGAATCCGCGGCGCGCGGCGCGCGGATCGAATAGCTTGCCGCGCATGAACTCGACAGTCGCTGCACCACGTCTCGTCCTCGCCGACGTGATCCCGGGCGC
>DATCLC010000143.1:0-7281 GCA_036564135.1 Solirubrobacterales bacterium | reverse complement strand
GCCCTCGACGAGTGGGACGGGCCCGCGATCGTCTGCGCGCAGGCGGGCAACGTGAACACGGGCTGCTTCGACCCGCTTGCCGAGGTTGTCGAGGCCTGCCGCGAGCACGGCGCCTGGTGCCACGTCGACGGCGCCTTCGGGCTGTGGGCGGCCGCGAGCCCGCGGCGCCGGCACCTGGTCGAAGGGGTCGAGGGCGCCGACTCCTGGGCGACCGACGGGCACAAGTGGCTCAACGTCCCCTACGACTGCGGGATCGCGATCGTCGGCCACCCCGAGGCCCACAAGGAGGCGATGGCCTCGACCTCCCCCTACATCCCCCCGCACGACCCGGACGTCCCCTGGGCCGCCGACTGGGTGCCGGAGCTCTCCCGCCGCGCCCGCGGCGTACCGCTTTACGCGGCACTGCGTTACCTCGGCCGCAGCGGCGTCGCCGAGCTCGTCGACCGCTGCTGCGACCACGCGGCGCTCATGGCGGCGCTGCTCACCGAAGGCGGGCTCGAGGTCGCAAACGACGTCGTCCTCAACCAGGTGATGGTCCACGTGGCCGACGACGCCGAGACCACGAACGAGGTCATCGCGCGCATCCAGCGCGACGGCACGTGCTGGCTTTCCGGGAGCACCTTCCAGGACATGCCGGTGATCCGCATCTCGATCGTCGGCTGGCAGACCACCGCCGATGACATCGAGCGCTCGGCGAAGGCGATCCTCGCGGCCGCACGGCACCGATGAGCCCGCAGGGCCCGCGCGGTCTTACCCGTAAACGACGAACGGAGGCCACGTGCGCACGCTGACTTACGCGATGGGGGTATCCCTCGACGGCTACATCGGGGGCCCAGAGGGCGAGATCGACTGGTCGGACCCCGACCCGGAGCTCCACCAGTTCCACAACGACCGCACCCGCAGCCTGGAGGGGCATCTGCTCGGCCGTCGCCTCTACGAGACGATGACCTACTGGGAGGAGCTCGACCTGAGCGAGGCGAACGAGATCGAGCGCGACTTCGCGGAGATCTGGAGGGCGCTGCCCAAGGTCGTCTTCTCCAGCACGCTCACCGACGTCGTCGGCAACACGCGGCTCGTCTCCGGCGACGCCGTCGCCGAGGTCGAGGCGTTCAAGGCCGAGGGCGACGGCGAGTGGGGAGTGGGCGGCGCCCGCCTCGCGCACGCGCTGCTGGAGCACGACCTGATCGACGAGTGTCAGCTCTTCGTCTACCCAATCGTGCTCGGCGACGGGATCCCCTTCTTCCCCAAGCTCGACCGCAGGCTTGAGTTCGAGCTCGTCGAATCACGGACCTTGCCGGGCGGCGTGGTCTACCTGCGCCAGCGCCGCGTTCGCTGAAACGGGCGGGCGGCACGGCCGCGCCGCCCGCTCGGAGGCCTGGTGGGTGCTACCTTCCTCGCCATGCCTCTGGCGTTCCTCTAACGCGCTTCACGACTCCAAGCCAGCCGGCCGCGCCGCGCGGCCGGTCCCCTGTCGTGAACCCGCTTTGGAGGACCTATGCGGTCTCGCACCCCGCGAGACGAGCGTCGCCGGACGCTCGGCCAAAACTTCCTCGTCGACGAACGCGCGATCGCGCGTGTCGTGGCGAGCCTCGATCTGGAGCCGGGGTCGCTCGTGCTCGACCTCGGCGCGGGTCGCGGTGCCCTGACGCGTGCCGCGGCCCAGCACGGCGCGCGGGTGCTCGCGGTCGAGATCGATCCGGCATGGGCGCGCGCGTTGCGCCGGGAGGCCGCGCGCTGGGGCGACGTCCGCGTGGTACGGCGGAACGCGCTCGCCTTGCGCTTCCCGAGCGAGCCGTTCCGGGTGCTGGCGTCGCCGCCCTACGGGATCGCGACGCGGATCGTGCGGCGGCTGCTCGCCGAGGGGCACGGCCTGCAGGAGGCGGCCCTCGTCCTGCAGGCCGAGGCGGCCCGGCGGCTGGCCGGCGTGCCCTCGACCGGACGGTTCGCGGCGCTGTGGGCGCCCTGGTACTCGCTCGAGGTGGGCGCGCGCGTCCCGCGTCACAGCTTCCGCCCGGTGCCGTCGGTGGACAGCGCGGTGCTGCGCATCACGCCCCGGGCCCGCCCTTTGCTCTCCCCGGGCGCGTTCGCCCACTATGAGCGCTTCATCGCCCGCGTCTTCGAGGGGCGTGGCCGCACCGTCGCCGAGCGCCTCGGGCGGGGCACCGGGGCGCGGGGGGTGCGGGCTGCGCTCGGGCGCCTCGGACTCGACCCGAGCGTCACCCCGTCGCGCGTTCCGGCGCCGGGGTACGCGGAGCTCTTCCGGGAGCTCGGCCCGCCGTCGGGTTAGTGGGCAGCGATTTCGTGAACCCTTAGGGCATGGACAATCAGGAGCTGCTGGACGCCCTGCTGCGCGTCGACGAGGCGCTCGCGCAGGGCACGGGTGACCTCTACCGACGGTTGCTCACCGAGGATGCCGTCGTCGCCCTGCCCGGGATGGGCCTGCTCGACCGCGAGGCGTGCGCCGCCGCCCTCGACGCGTCGGACGCGACCGGCTGGGATTCGATCGCGATGCACGACGCGCGGCTGGTCGCGCTCGGCCGCGATGCCGCGGCGGTCACCTACCGCTTTGAGGGCAGGCGCGGCGACTTCCGCTACGCGGCCCTGATGACGAGCGCGTACGTGCGGCGCGAGGGCGAGTGGAGTCTCGCCGTGCACCAGCAGACGCCGCTGTGACCCCCGGCTAGCGCCGGTCGCCGGCGCGGCCGAGCGCCCACCACGCGAGCGCCGCGGCGATCCCGACGACGATTGCGACGCCCAGCGCCGTGCTTTCGGTGAGAAGGGCGGCGAGCCCGCCGAGCACGGCCCAGCAGACGACGATCACGGCGCGCTGCATCGCCTGCGGGCTCATCGGGGCGCCAGCGTAACGAGCCGCCCGAGCGGCGCGCAGCAACGCGCCGCCATAGGGCATCCTTCCGCCAGAGAATGAGCGTGTCCGTCGAGCCGAGGGAGGGTCAGCCGGGTTCCGCTCGCCGGCGAGGCGGCGGGCGGCGCCGCGTTGCCGTCGCGGCGCTCCTGCTCCTCGTGGTCGTGGTCGCGGCGGTGGCGGTGATGGGCTGGCGCTACTCCTCGCTCGTGTTGGTGCCGAACCACGAGCCGGGCCCCTTCGACGTGAAGGTGCTGGCCGTCGAAGGCGACCGGATCACGCTCGAGCGCGACGCCGACACGGAGCGCCCCGGCACGTACGGCCTGGACTGGCGGGACGGCCACGCGATCGTCGGCCGGGTGCTCGCCGCCCGGGGCGACACGGTCACCCGCCGCCTGCGTGCCGTGGAGGGCCGGCTCGAGCCGGGCACAGAGGTCGAGCTCGATCCTCACGTGTGGGAAGGCGACCCGCGGCGGACCATCGGCCTCGAGTTCGACGAGGTGGAGATCGAGGGCGAGCTGGGCCCGATGCCGGCGTGGCAGGTCGATCCGCCACGGCCGAGCGATGCGTGGGCGATCTTCGTGCACGGCCTGAACGGCACGCGGGAGGCCGCCCTGCGCGTGCTGCCCACCTTGCGCCGCGCGGGCCTCACGGCGCTCGCGATCACCTACCGCAACGACGAGGGGGCGCCGCCCTCGCCGGACGGCAAGCACCACCTGGGCCTCGAGGAGTGGCGCGACCTCGAGGCCGCGGCCCGGTACGCGCTCGAGCGCGGTGCGGAGCGGCTCGTGCTGATCGGCTACTCGATGGGCGGCGCGATCGTCACGCAGTTCGCCGAGCGGTCGGAGCTCGCCGATCGGGTCGCCGCGCTCGTGCTCGATTCGCCGGCGCTCTCCTGGAAGCCGGTCCTGGACTACGGGGCCACCGAGCTCGGCCTTCCCGAGCTGGCGGCCGTACCGGTGCGCTGGGCGATAGCGCTGCGCATCGACGTGGACTGGGACCAGCTCGACGCCCTCCAGCACACCGGCGAGCTCAGCCTGCCGACCCTGCTCTTCCACGGCACCGAGGACACCGTCGTCCCGATCGAGCTCAGCGAGGAATACGCGCGGGCGCTGCCCGAGCACGTCACCTACTACCACGTGCCGCGCGCGGGGCACGTGGAGAGCTGGAACGTCGACCCAGCCGCCTACGAGGGACGCCTGCGCGCCTTCTTGGCGGACCTGGGCTTGGACCGCTAGGTCCGGCTCGGGATCTCCTGAACCGCCCAGCGGTTGCCGTCGGGGTCCGAGAAGAACACGAAGCGCCCCCAGGGGAAGTCCGCGATCTCGCTGACGTCGGCGCCACGGCCCGCGAGCTCCTCGTGGGCGGCCTCGATGTCGTCGACGACGAGCTGCAGCCCCTCGACCGAACCGGGCGGCGCGTCCGTGACCCCCTTGCCGATCGCGATCGAGCATCCCGATCCGGGCGGCGTGAGCTGGACGAAGCGGATGTCGTCGCTCACGGTGTGGTCGTGGTCGAGCACGAAGCCCGCCTGCTCGACGTAGAACGCCTTCGCCCGGTCGACGTCGCTCACCGGGACGGCGACCAGCTCGAGCCTGAAGTCCATTGCAGCCTCCTGGGCCAGGGGGACGGGGGAAGGGGCAGCGTAGTCGCGCGGAGGAAACGGCGCAATCCCAGGCTTGTATAGTTGCTTGCATCAAGCAAGTAGTGCCCGCGACGACAGGACCCGCGATGCCCTCACCTGAGAACCTCGAACAACTCGCCCGGGCGATCTACGGGCTCGGCATGGTCAAGCGCGACATGGTGCGCCGCACAGGCTTCGAGCCGAGCGGCGGGCTTCTGCCCCTCGCCATGGTCGTGCGCCGCGACGGCGCCCGGGTGAAGGACATCGCCCAGGCGCTCCGCGTCGACCTCTCGGTGGCGAGCCGCCAGATCGCAGCGCTCATCGATGCCGGCTACATCGAGCGCGCCGCCGACCCGCACGACGGCCGCGCGGCCGTGCTGCACGCGACCCGCAAGGGGCGGGCGGCGCTCAAGCGCGCCCACGAGCGGATCGTGCGCGCCTACTCCGAGGCGCTCGCCGACTGGTCGGACGAGGACGTCGCCACGCTGACGAGGCTGACCGAGCGCCTGCGCGCCGACTACGAGCGCTCGATCAGCGCCGTCCCCGAGGAGGTGGCAGCGTGAGCGTCGCGACCGCCGCCGCAACGGGCCGCGCGCCCATGTCGCGGCGCGAGGTGCTCGAGGCGATGTCGGGCCTTCTGCTCGGCATGTTCGTCGCGCTGCTCTCGAGCACGGTCGTCTCCGCGGCGCTCCCGCGGATCATCAGCGACCTGGGCGGTACCCAGACCGACTACGCCTGGGTCGTAACCGCCACGCTGCTCGCGCTTACGGTGAGCACGCCGGTGTGGGGCAAGCTCGCCGATCGCGTCGACCGCAAGCGCCTCGTGCAGTCCGCACTCGTGATCTACGTCGTCGGCTCGGCGGCCGCGGGCATGTCGGAGTCCACTGGCTTTCTGATCGGCTGCCGCGTCCTGCAGGGCATGGGCGCCGGCGGGATGATGGCGCTCGTCCAGGTGATCTTCACCGACCTGGTCTCGCCCCGCGAGCGCGGCCGCTACATGGGCTTCATCGGCGCGATCATGGCCGTCGGGATGATCTCCGGCCCGGTGCTGGGCGGCGTGATCACCGACGGCATCGGCTGGCGCGGCACCTTCTACGTGGGCGTGCCGTTCGCCGTGGCGGCGATTGTCGTGCTCCAGCGCACGCTCCACCTGCCGCCCCGCGAGCGCGGTCGCTCCAACCCCGACTACCTGGGCACCGCGCTGGTCACCATCGGCGTCTCGGTCCTGCTCGTCTGGATCTCGTTCGCCGGCAGCCAGTTCGACTGGCTGTCGACCCAGACGGCGGTCATGGTCCCGGTCGCGCTGCTCTCCCTGGCCGCCGCGGTCGCGGTCGAGCGGCGCGTGAGCGACCCCCTGATCCCGCTGGAGCTCTTCCGCAACCGCACGATCCGCCTCGTCGTGATCGCCACCGTTGCGGTTGGCATCGCGATCTTCGGCACCTCGATCTTCCTCGTCCAGTACATGCAGATCGCGCACGAGCGCACCCCGACCGAGTCGGGGCTGCTCACGATGCCGATGGTGCTGGCGTCGATGCTCGCCTCCGCCGGGGTCGGCCAGCTCATCAGCCGCACCGGCCGCTACAAGCGCTGGCTCCTGCTCGGGGCGGTCCTGCTGACCGCCGGGCTCGGCCTCATGGGTACGCTCGATGAGCACACCAGCCTGGTCGTGGTCGGCGCCTACCAGGTCGTCGTCGGGCTCGGCATGGGCATGCTCATGCAGAACCTGGTGTTGGTCGCGCAGAACGCGCTCAGCTTCGACCAGATGGGCGCGGGCAGCGCGCTGGTCGCGTTCTTCCGCAGCCTCGCCGGCGCGTCGGGCGTGGCCGTCCTGGGCGCCGTCCTGGCCTCCGAGGTCACGAGCTCGATCGCGGCGGGGCTCGCCGCCAACGGCATCGACCCGAGCGCGCTCGGCGGAGGCTCGGGGTCGCTGCCCGACGTGCGCACGCTGCAGGAGCCGATCCGCGGCATCGTCGAGCACGCCTACGGCAGCGGCATCGCGGAGATCTTCCTGTTCGCCGCGCCGGTCGGGCTGATCGCGATCGCCGCGATCGCCCTGCTGCCGGAGAATCCGCTCGGGACCGTGAGCGGGATCGAGGCGGCGGCGCGCGAGGCCGAGGACGCCGACGCCGACGACGCCCCCGGACCGGGGTCCGGGGGCGCCGAGGGCGAGGCCGCGACCGCGGGCGCCTACGGCCCGTAGGTGCCGAACGCCCAGAGGTTGCCCTCGGGGTCGCGCACGGTGAAGTCGCGCGACCCGTACGAGGTGTCGGTGATCTCCATGGCGATGTCGGCGCCCGCCTCGCGGACACGCTGGTAGAGCTCGTCCACCTGCTCGAGCGCGCAGTAGATCAGCCGCCCGCCGGGCTTCAGGCTGCGGAACGGCTCGCGGCCGATTCCGGCCGAGCTCAGCATGATCGTCGCGCCGCTGAAGTTGAGCTCGGCGTGCGCGACGCTGCCGTTCTCGTCGCGGTGGTCGTGGCCGCACGTGCAGCCCAGCGCGTCCTTGAGCCAGCGGATGCCGGCGTCGGCATCCCAATAGAGGACTTGGGGATAGAACCGTGGCGTCGCCATCGGGGCTCCTTTCGGTTGGTGGACGCTGGCGGACGCTAAGCGGAGGCCGGGGCCCGGTCTTGTACGAAATTGACCTCCGCGTCCGCGGCGACTCCCTCGAAGCCTCCGAGCAGCGAGCCGCGGTAGGCGGCGGGCGTCGTGCCCGCGAGCGCGCGGAACTCGCGCGTCATGTGGGCCTGGTCGTGGTAGCCGCACGCGGCGGCGACCCGGGCAAGCTCGACCG
>DATCLC010000142.1:0-1875 GCA_036564135.1 Solirubrobacterales bacterium | reverse complement strand
GGCCAGGCCGACGAGCGCGATGAGCGTGAACACGAGCTCGAACCGAAGCGAGTTGCCCGCGCCCATCAAGTGGACCCCGACCGAGCCGATGTACAGCGCGGCCGCGCTGACCAGGATCGGGATCTCGGGGATCAGCACCTGGACGTAGGCACCGATGGTGAGCGCGACGGCGACCGGCGCGAAGACGAACTCCAGAAGCACGCTCACCCCCGCGAGCGCGGCCCAGACTCGTCCCATTGCGGTGCGCACGAACGCGTAAGCGCCACCCGAGTGCGGGATCGCGGCGCTGAGCTCGCCGATCACCGCCGAGAGGCCGGCGTACAGCAGGCCCATGATCCCGATGGCGACCAGGTACCCCCAGTAGCCGGTCAGGCCGAGGCCTGCGTTCCACCCGTAGTAGTCACCGGAGATGACCGCGCCGACGCCGATCCCCCACAGGAGGATCGGGCCCGCCACCTTGGTGAGCTTCTTCTTTGCCAGCTCCTCACCGACCCCCGCTTGGGCTGTCGGAGCTGTGGTGTGAGTCGTCTGCAATCGAGCGCCTCCTCCGTAAAACCTTGCCCGACGTTCGTTCCTGGTCAGGCGTTAGACGTCAGGCGTCTGATGATTAGGCGACGGTAGTAGAAGGTTGCGGATGTGTCAAGTGGTTCGCGCCTTTCAGGCCTGGCGGCCGCCGACGACGGCGCGGCCGTCCGGCGCGCCCTCCCCCGCGCTCGGCGGCAGGCCGGCCCCCTCGCGCTCGCGCGCCCGCTCGGCCAGGTAGGCGGAGACCTCCTCGCGGCGCCGCTCCTCGCTCCAGCCGAGCGGCTCTCCGACCACGGCGGCAACGCGCTCGAGGTGCTCCTCGGAGAGGTCGTCGACCTCGCCTGTGAGGCGCAGGCGGCGCGTGAGGACGTCCTCGAGGGTGAGCGCCCCCTCGGCCTCGACCGCGTAGCGCGCCTCGGCGAGCAGGGCGTCGTGGCCGTCCGCCACGGGCTCGCCGAGCTCGGCATCGGCGTCGATCAGGTGCAAGAGGTCGAGCAGGCGGTCGCCGTAGCGCCACAGAAGCCGCTCGGTCGCGTCGTCCGCGAGGCCCGCGGGCCGGCAGAGCTCGTAGGCGAGCTCGCGCGCCGCGCGCCAGCGTCTCGCGCCGACCAGCGGGACCTCGGCCGTCCTGGACGGCGGCGCCGCAACCGAGGCGTCGGCGAGCGCCGCGTCGACCACGTCGCGCGCCATCACGCGGTAGGTGGTGAGCTTGCCGCCCGCGATCATCGTGAAGCCGGGCTCGAGGGTCTCCACGACGTGCTCGCGGCTGAGCTTCGTGGTCGGGCCGCCGTCGCCCGCGGCGACCAGCGGCCGCAGCCCGGCATACACGCCGAGGATGTCCTCGCGGCGCAGCGGCCGCGCCAGCACCCGGTTCACGTTGTCGAGCAGGTACGAGACGTCCTCGGAGTCCACGGTCGGGTGCGCCGGGTCGCCGGTGTAGGGCGTGTCGGTCGTCCCGATCAGCCAGCGCCGCCCCCACGGGATCACGAACAGGACGCTGCGGTCGGTGCGCAGGAGCAGCCCCATGCTGGCGTCGATCCGGTCGCGGTCGACCAGGAGGTGGACGCCCTTGGACATCGTCACCCGCAGCGTCGGCCTGGCGGGGCTGAGCGCCTGCATCTGCGCCGTCCACACGCCGGTCGCGTTGACGACGGCCCGCGCGCGGATCTCGCGCTCCTCGCCGGTGAGCTCGTCGCGCACGCGCGCGCCGGCTACCCAGCCGCCCGAGCGCAGGAGATCGACCACCCGCGCGCGCGAGATCACGCGCGCGCCGAGCGCCGCCGCCGTGCGCGCCAGGGTGACGACCAGGCGCGCGTCGTCGACCTGGCCGTCGTAGTAGGCGAGCCCGCC
>DATCLC010000141.1:0-2693 GCA_036564135.1 Solirubrobacterales bacterium | reverse complement strand
GTGGTAGACGACGTGCACCCAGACCGCGGCGGCGAGCCGGCTGACGGGGGACGAGTGGCGGTCGATCGCGCGCGTCACCTCGCGGGTGAGGCCCTCGAGGAAGCGCCGCATGATCGACTGCAGGAGCGCCTGCTTTGAGGGGAACCAGTGGTACAGCGACGCCGGGCGCACCTGGACCTTGTCGGCGACGTTGCGCATCGAGGTCGCGTGGAAGCCGCGCTTCGTGAACAGCTCAAGCGCGACCTCCTCCAGGCGCTCCAGGGTGCTGGGTCGTTGGGATGAGCTCTCCAAATTCAGCTCCTAACGTTCGTTAGGGACGGACGCGCCGCAGGATACCGCTGGGGTACTCACGCTCCCTGTTCTCCGGTTCCCCGGTGGGTTGACGCCCACTCGCGAACATTGCTACGGTGACCGTACCTAACGAGCGTTCGTGCGTCAACTTTGAGGCCTGCATGGCGGAGGAGGTATCGGAGGAGAGATGAGCCGCACGCCGGAGCTTTGCTACATCGACGTCGGCGGGACGTTCACCGACGCGTTCCTGGTTGACGCGGACGGGAACTTCGTAACGGCAAAGGCTCCGAGCACCCCGAGCGACGTCTCCAAGGGCTTCTTCCGCGCGATCGAGCGCGCCTCGGACGAGATGGAGCTGCCCGTGCAGCAGACGCTCTCGGCGCTGCGCGTCCTGGGCTACGGCGCGACGATCGCGCTCAACACCGTGCTCACCCGGCGCGGCGGCAAGCCGGGGCTCGTCATCACCCGCGGCTTCGAGCACCTGCTGGTGATGGGCCGCGGCAAGCAGAGCTGGACCGAGCTCGACCGCCCGGCGCGCATCCACCCGGTCACCCACCGGATGCTCGAGCCGCTGATCCCGTACGAGCGCGTGCGCGGGGTGACCGAGCGCATCGACTGCCTCGGCGCCGAGCAGATCCCGCTGTACGAGGACGAGGTGCGCGCGGCGGTCGGCGAGCTGCTGGACATGGGCGCCGACGCGATCGTGATCTGCTTTCTGTGGTCGTTCCTCAACGACTCGCACGAGGCGCGCGCGGCCGAGATCGCGCGCGAGGTGATCGCCGAGCGCGGCGCGGACGCGGCGGTGGTGACCACCAACGAGGTCTCGCCCGTGATCCGCGAGCTGCCGCGCGCGAACGCGGCCGTGTTCGAGGCCTACGCCGGGCCGCTCGTGCGCCGCGCCTTCGCGAACCTCGAGTCCGAGCTTGCGACCAACGGCTTCGAAGGGGAGCTACAGGTGATGCAGTCGGCCGGCGGGCTCGCGCCGGCGCGCACGGTGAAGGTCGTCGACACGATCCAGTCGGGCCCGGTCGGCGGCCTCGTCGGCGGGCGCTACATCGGCGAGCTCTACGGCTTTCAGAACATCATCACCACCGACGTCGGCGGGACCTCGTTCGACCTCGGGCTGATCACCAACGGCAAGGTCGCGGTCAACCGCGAGCCGACCGTCGGGCGCTTCGTGCTCGGCGTGCCGATCGCCGAGGTGATCTCGATCGGCGCGGGCGGCGGCACGATGGCGGGCCTCGACCCGCTCACCGGCCGCCTCGTCGTCGGCCACGAGTCGGCGGGCGCCGACCCGGGCCCGGTCTGCTACCGGCGTGGCGGCACCGAGCCCACGGTGACCGACGCGAACCTCGTGCTCGGTTACCTCAACCCGCACGGCTTCGCGGGCGGGCAGATGGAGCTCGACACCGAAGCCGCGCGGCGTGCGTTGCAGGAGAAGATCGCGGATCCCCTCGGCCTCTCCGTCGAGGAGGCGGCCGCGGGGATCCGCCGCATCATCGACACCCGCATGCGCGAGTCGATCCACGGCCTCGTGGTCTCGCGCGGGTTCGACATCTCCGAATACCACGTGCTCGCCTTCGGCGGCGGCGGCCCGGGGCACGTCGCGGGCTACACCGACGGCGTGCCCTTGGCGGGGATCCTCATGTTCCCGTACTCCTCGGTGTTCTCCGCCTTCGGCGCCGCCGCCGCCGACTACGAGCACCGTTACACGCACTCGCTCAACCTGGTCGTGGGCCCGGGCGCGAGCGACGATGACGTGCTCGAGGTCGGCAGGCGGATCACCGAAACCTGGGACCGGCTGGTCGAGCAGGGCCGCGAGCAGATGGAGGCGGAGGGCTTCGACCCCGCAGAGCTCACCTTCCGCCGGCTCGCGATGCTGCGCTACGGCCGCCAGCTCAACGACCTCGAGGTGACCTCGCCGGTCGAGCGCATCGAGACGATCGCCGACTGGCAGGCGCTGATCGACGCCTTCGAGGACCAGTACTCGCAGACCTACTCGCGCGCTGCGCGCTACCCGCAGGCGGGCTACGACATCTTCGAGGTCGGGTTGGTGGTGACCGCCCCGAAGATCCGCCCGAAGCTGCCGCGGTTCGAGCTGGTCTCCGAGACGCCGCCCGAGGAGGCGAGGCGGGGCGCGCGGCGCGCCTACTTCGACGGCGAGTGGCGCGAGACGCCGATCCTCGGCCTCGACGAGATGCAGCCCGGCAACCGCGTCGAGGGCCCGGCGGTGATCGAGAACGCCTACACCACGATCCTCGTGCCGCCGGGGCGCGAGATCTGGATCGACGAGTACCGAAGCGTGTGGATGAGCGTCCAGCCCGGCACCGGTAAGGAGGCATGATGGAGGCGCAGACCTTGACCCCAGAGCAGACCCAGGCGCCGTTCCAGCTCAAGCGCCG
>DATCLC010000140.1:0-39823 GCA_036564135.1 Solirubrobacterales bacterium | reverse complement strand
CGCTTCTCATTCCAGTGGACGCGCAACGGGCTCGAGATTCCGGGCGCGACCAAGCGCAAGTACGTGACGACATCCGCCGATGCCGGCAAGCGGATCGCCGTCGTGGTCACTGCCCGCAACGCGAACGGGTCGACCCAGGAGACCGCTGAGCCCATCACGATGAATCCGACCGCCGGGCCTCAGGTCATCGAGCCGCCGACCGTGAGCGGCACCGGGATGCCCGGCACGATGGTCACGGTGTCGATCGGCAAGTGGAGCGCCGGCGGCAGCGTCAGCATCCAGTGGTATCACGGCAACACGCCAATCCCGCACGGTACGGCCGAGGGCACGACGGCTTCGTGGAGTCGGAGGCGATGTCGAGTCAACGCCGACTGGCTCGGTGAGGAGATCCGCTGCGAGATCACCCGTAGCAATGCAAAGGGATCGACGACCGCGATGTCAGCGAACTCCGTCACCGTTCTTTCGGGCAACATCACGCCGCCGACCGTGAGCGGCAGTGGCCGCCCCGGCTCGATGGTCCGAGTCGATCAAGGCGATTGGAGCGTCCCGGGCCCCAACACGTTCCAGTGGTATCGCGACGACACGCCGATCCCACAGGGAATGGGACCCGGGGAGACGGGGTCCACCAACCCCAAGCGCTGCCGCATCGACCCGGCGTGGTCCGGCCAGGAAATTCGCTGCGAGATCACGCGCAAGTACAAGAGGAAGGCTGGCACCGAGAAGGTCATGTCGGCCAATTCCGTCACGGTCCAGTAGGGGCCAGAAGGCCCCCTGGTTCCTGGCGCAATACGCGGAGGCGCCGGCGAGGAGCCTGGCGCGCGTTCGCTCTGCGCTAGGCCGATCGCCGTTCGACTTCCGGGCGCGCGCCCGCGACGTGTCCGTTGGTGTCCCGCGGAACCAAGTCGGCGAAGCCGCTGCCGGTAAGTCGCTTGCTGGAGTCGCCGCGGTCGGCGTAGTAATACGAGTAGTAGGAGCCCGTCGAACCGCGCGAGCGCATCATGTTCACGACGGTCCCGCGCAGGCGGGCATCCACACCGCGTAGTGTCGTCGCGGCACGTTCCAGATCGTCGGCATCGGTGTGGTTGATGCGGACGACCAGCAGGGTGGCCCCGCAGAGCGGCGCGAGTACGGCGGGGTCGGCGAAGAGCAGGCTCGGCGGGGTGTCGATGACGACCATGCCGAAGCGCCTGTGCAGCTCGCTCAAAAGATCGGCCATCGCCTGCGAACCGAGCAGTTCGGTCGGGTTCGGTGGGATCGCACCTGCCGTGAGCACGGACAGTCTGCGGCCCTTGACGAGAGCCGAGTCGAGGTCGGTACGGCCGATGAGGATGTCGGTGACCCCCTTGTCCTGCTTGATCTCCAGGTTGCGGTGGACCGTCGGGTTGCGCAGGTCGCAATCGACCAGGCAGACGTTCTCCCCGGCGAGCGCCATCGTGATCGCCAGGTTGCCGGCCGTCGTCGTCTTGCCCTCTCCGGGCCTGGAGCTCGTCACCAGCACCGAGCGTCGACCGTCCTCGAAGCTGAAGTACTGCAGGCCGACTCGCAGCTGCCTGAACTCCTCGGCCACGCGCGACCGCGACCACAGGTCGGCCAGGCGGTCCTGGGCAATCTCCTCCTGATCGAGATCGCGCTGGCTGAGCAGTAGTGAGTGCCCGCGCAGCTGGCGGTCGAAGTCGATCGTCGCGAGCACCGGGAGGTCGAGGAGATCCCGAACCGTCGCCGGATCCCGAAGCCGGCTGTCGAACATCTCGCGCACCAGGGCGGCCGCCAGCCCGAGGACGAGGCCGCCGACAAGGGCGAAGGCCAGATTGCGTCGGATCTTGGGGGAGGCGGGCTCACCGGGCTCGAGCGCGGGCTGCGCCAGTTCGAGCTTGATTGGCGAGTCGCCACCGCCCACTGGCTGCTCAAGACGCTCAACGAAGTCGCTGAGCGATCGGCCGACGGCGTTCGCGATCGCGGCCGCGCGGGCGGGATCCGTGTCGCGAGCGGTGACGTCGATCAGCTCGCTCGCGGGCGGGTGCGACACGGTCACCTTCCCGGCCAGGGCCTCGGCGGACAGCTCGGAATCGAGGCGCTCGCTCGCGTCCCTGAGAACCCGGTTGCGCTCCGCAAGCTCCGCGTAGGAGTCGATCCGGGCGTCATCCACATCGTGGATGTTCGGCTGGATGAACTGGACCCCCGTCGGCTCCGGCTGCTGGCTTCGCCCGGCGTCGCTCCCCTCCGCGGTCCCGATCTGGACGAGGCTGACCGCCACAAAGAGAGTCGCGCGCGCCTGGTAGATCGTCGGGCTGGCCAGACTCCAGACGCCGACCGCGACGACGACGGTGGCGACGACGGCTGTGATCAGGAGCGCCCGCCGTCGCAGCATGGCGACGAACTCTGTGGCGCTCATGGCCGGAGCGCCCGTTGGTCAGCCGGGCCCTGCCTGGTGGAGCGCGCCGGCCGCCGCTCCTCAAGCGTGCTTGCTCCCACGGTGAGGCATCCTACTGTGATCCATGTCGCCTACCGTGAGCCGAACCGAGCCCCGCGCGGCGAGGGTGGCCGCCGATTCACGGGTGTCCGTCGACGCGCCGGTCTCACCGCTGGCGGTTCGCATCGACACGTATGGGCCGGCGCTCGTTGCCCTCTATTTCCTGGCGACGACTCGCTGGGGATCGTACGTGCTTCCGGGGCCGCCTTACGTCGGCGACGTGATGCTCATGGGCCTTCTCGCAAATCGCGCGCTTCTTCTCGCCACAGGTCGGCGGGCGAGCGGCGGCCGCGATGCCCTTCTAGCCCTGCTCGCCGCGGGGTTGATTTCGTGGACCCTGGTCCGCCTTTCATTCGGGACGCTCGGCACGGACGCAGCGCGCGATGCGGCCCCGTACCTGTATGCGGTGATCGCGTTCTTGGTCGTACCGCTGAATGCGGCACAGGAACGCCATCTCTCCCGCTGGATCACCCTAGCCCTCGTCGCCCACGCAACCTGGGTCACCGTCGCCTGGGCCGTCGGCGGCCCGGAGCGTTTTCCCCCGCTGCCCTCCGGGGACGACGGCGGGGCCGTGCGCGTCTTCACGATTCGCGGCGACATCGACACGCTCGCCTGTGGGCTGTTGGCGGCGATCTCCCTGCACCGCACGCTCGCGGGACGCGCTCCCCTGGTCAACCTCCTGCTGACCGGCTGGGCCCTGGTGCTCGTCGTCGGCGCGCTGGACGCGCGCGGCGGGCTGCTCGCGGTCCTCATGGCGCTGTTCGTCGTTCTCCTCTTGGGACCGGCGCGTGCGCGAGCGCGGGGCGGCGAGCGACTCGCTCCGGTAGCTCTTCGGCCGCGACGCGGGGGCCTCGCCGCCGTGGCGGTGTTGATCGTGGCCCTGCCGGTCGGCATGTACGTCGCGCGCGACGCCCCGGTCGTGCGCAGCCTGCCCCTCGGCTTCAACCCCAACGCCGATTATCGATTCGTCGACTCGAACGGCGCCGCGACCGCGCGCGCCCGGCTCAACTCCTGGCGTCGAGTCGCGGACTGGGTCTCCTCAGACCCCGGACGGGTGGTCGCCGGCACCGGCTTGGGTCCGAACTACTTCGTCGAGAGCGGGGCAGGGAGGCTGCTGAGTGCTCGCAACCGGGAGGAGGTCCGCTCGCCACACAACGCCTGGCTCAATACGTGGGCACGCCTCGGGTTGCTGGGCCTGGCCCTGTTCGTCGGGATCTGGGCCGCTGGGATTCGCCTCGGCGTGATGGTCGCGAGCCGGTCGCCCAAGATCCGTGACACGGACGTGCTCACCATCCTGCTTGTAGTCGCGGTTCCAATCGTCGCGTCGTTCGGGGTGGTGCTTGAGTCCCCGTTCGGAGCGATTCCGTACTTCTGGGCGCTGGGCTACCTGTCAGTGCGGGCCTGCCAGCTTGGCGCCCTCCGGACCTTCTCCTCCGTTATGTCCGGCCCGCGCGCCGCGCCGGGAGTGCGATCGCTGTCGCGTTGAAGCCGAGGCGCCGGCGCACGGCGACGATCAGGATCGAGTTCCACACGACGAAGTCCGCGCAGCGGGCGATGGCCGCGCCCGTCGCGCCGAGGCTCGGGATCAGGGCGACGCACAGGCCAAGGTCGACGGTGAGCGCCAGCCCCTTCGCCTTGGCGACCGTGGAGGCGGCGCCGGTCATCAATAGAACGTTGCCGACTGAGCCCGCCAAGGCGTTGAAGAGCAGGCCACCGATCAGCAGCGCGAGCAGCCCGGCCGAGCCCTCGAAGCCGGGGCCGAAAAGGCCAAAGAGCCATTCATGGGCCAGGAGCAAGACGGCGGCGAGCGGCAGGGAGTAGTAGAGGCTTGCCCGCGAAGCGCGCCGGGCCGTGCGCCCGAGCTCCTCGCGATCCCCGGCATCGTGCAATTGGGCGAGCAGGGGTGCGTTGGCCACCGTGATCGCGCTGAAAATGAAGCCGACGGGCTCCGCGAGGCGCATCGCCACCTGGAAGACCGCTACATCGGCGGGCTCGGCAAGCTGGCCCAGCGCGATCAACCCGATGCTGCTCGCGAAAGCCGTGAGCAGCGCGACCGCGGTGAACGCGGTGAGCGACCGGCGCCAATGCGGAGCGTTCGTTGCCGCGACGGCTGCGCCGCGGATCAGCGGCCGCAGGTAGCGGGCGCTGGCAAGCCAGGCGACTCCAAGCGCAACGGCCCACGCCAGGATCGCCATCCCCACAGCGGCCTCGGGCGAGACCTCTACATCGAGCAGTAGCGCGCCACCGGCGAGAACGACGAGCGTCCCCGGGAAGATGACGAACAGCGGCGCGAATCCCAGCTCCGGTCTGCGCAGCCCCTGTAGGACGGCTGACCGCACCGCCGTCAGCGAACGCAGCGGGACGATCGAGAGCGCGAGCAGCGCCGGCAACGCGTACCCGGGCTCCGCCGCGAGGGCCACGAAGGCGGCGCCACCCGCCGCGACCGCCACGCCCATCGGGAGGACGTTGCGGTATGCGTACCGCAGCAGCCGCAGGATGAGATCACCCCGCTTCCGCCGCGCATAGACGGCCACCTCGCGGAGGACTAGGCCGTCGAATCCCAGCACCGCCGGGACGTTGAGCACGGCTACGAGCGCCATCGCGTACGCGTAGGCGGCATAGCCCTCCACGCCCAGCAACCGCGCCAGGACGACCGCTGCCACCAGCGCCAAGCCGCGACCGAGCACCCGGACTATCAGGGCCGCGGGCGCCCCCCGAGCTCGCGCCAGCGCCGCGCCCAGCCGGCTCATCCCGGCCTTCGGTTGAGGGCCCGATCCAAGAGGCCCGCCGCGGTGCCTACCAGATCGCCGGTCACATGAAGGAGTGATACGCACGCCACCTCGGTCGCGAACATCGCCGCTCGCTGCGCCCGGCCCGGATGGATGCCGCGCCGGTGGAGGCGGGACATCCTCGAGACCGTCCCGTGCGGCACGAGCACCCGTCGGCGCAGCCAGTAGGGGCGCAGCCAGGGTCCGCGTACGCGGGCGTGCCGGCGCAGGATCGGATGCGCGCGACCGAGCCGGTACCCCTTGCGCGCCAGATCCCGGAACGTGCCCCGCGCAGGGTGGCGGACGACCACCTCGGGGGCGAACTCGATGCGCCGGCCGGCCTGGGTGAGGAGGCGTCCGAGCTCGACGTCCTCCTGAGCGTTGGGGCGCAGCGCCTCGTTGAACCCGCCGACGGAGCGCAGGACGTCGGCTCGGATCCACATGTTGGCCGAGATGGCGAATCCCGCCCCGACCATGCGCTCCTGGTCCAGGAACCTCGCCGCGTCCACCAGGGCCGGGACGGTGGGGGTCTCAGGCAGCGTCACGTCTATGGCGCCGCCGAGCACGTCGAGGCCAGGGTCTGCGGCAAAGCGCGCCGCGCCGGCCGCGAGCCAGTCGTCCGCGGGCGTGCAGTCGGAATCGGTGATTGCGATCAGCTCGCCCTGGGCCTCCGCGAGCCCGATGTTGCGGGCGCGTGGTGCTCCGACCGGGACGGGAAGGGGGATCAGCCGTGCGCGCGAATGACGGGCCACGATCTCCCGCGTGCGGTCGGTCGAGGCGTCATCGACCACGATCACCTCGTGGGGAGTACCGGGATCGTGTTGGCGGTCGAGGGCCTCCAGCAGCCCGCCGACCTCATCCTCGGCGTTGCGGGCGGCGACGATCACCGAGATCCCCAGGGACCCTTCCATTGGCCGCGCCATGCTAGTCCCTCGCCTCCAGCGGCCACCGTTGTAGCATCGCCCGCGCGGTGGTCGGCAACCGCAGAAGCGATCGGCCGTCGGCGGACTGGACGCCGCCCGCGCGCCCTGGCCGTGGCCGGGTCGCGCTGCGCCGGTTGCGCGCTCGCGTGGCAAACCTCCCGAAGCCGGCCCCGGCCCCGCCGCCCCGCGTACCGAGCGGATGGGTCACCGGGCCCCCGGACTTTGTCGGCGTCGGCGTGCAGCGGGCGGGCACCTCGCGGTGGTTTCAGCTCATCTGCTCGCATCCGCAGGTGCGGCTCGCGCCGGGCGCGCCCAAGGAGATCCACTTCTTCGATCGTCTCCCCGTGACCGACCTGACCGACGCCGACCTCGCGCGCGCCTACGCCCGGCATTTCCCGCGCCCGCCGGGCGCCGTGACCGGCGAATGGACGCCTTGTTATATGGGCGAGTTCTGGGGGATCGCGAACCTCAAGCGGGCCGCGCCCGAGGCTCGCCTCCTGGTGATCCTGCGGGACCCGATCGATCGCTTCGCGTCGGCGATCGCAAGGGAGCTGCGGCGATCCCGGGAAACGGGTGTCCCGGTTCGGCCCGGCGACTTCGCGATCGCCGCTGGGCGCAGCCGCTACGGCGAGCAGCTCGAGCGCGTGTTCGCGCACTTCGACCGCTCCCAGGTGCTGATCATGCAGTACGAGCGGACGTGCGCCGATCCGCACGCCGAGTTAGCCAGGACCTGGAGCTTCCTGGGGCTCGAGGATCCCGGCCTCGCGGTCTCGCCCTCGGACGATCGGGTGAATCACGCCGGACGGCACCCGGATCTCGACCCGACCATGCTCGAGGAGCTGGCCGCGATCCTTGCGCCGGATATGGAGCGCCTGCGCGCCCTGCTTCCCGACCTGGACTACTCGCTCTGGACGAGCTGGGCGCAGCTCACCGGCTCCCGGTAAGGCGCGCCCGCTCGCGCGCGGCCGCGACGGTGCCGACCGCGTCGCCGGCGAGCCGTGGAATGGATACGAACACGAACTCGGCCAGCGCGAACCCCACCGCGCGCGCCGGGCCAAACCGCACTCCGCGCTCGCGCAGGCGCCCCAGACGGCGCAGGGCTACAGCGGGCAGATAGCGGCGGGGGTTGACTATGAAGGGCCGGTCGGCGCCCGGGACCGGGGAACGGGCGTGCCTTCGAAGGGCGGCATGCCCACGCCCGAGGCGGTAAGCCTTGCGCGCGAGCTCCCAGCCGGTGGCGCGTGGCGGATGGTGGACGACGACGTCCTCGGCGTGCCGCAGCGTGCCGCCGAGCGCCGTGATGTAGCAACCGAACTCCTTGTCCGAGTGGGACCAGCGCAAGGCCTCGTTGAAGCCGCCGGCTCGCTCGAACGCGTCGTGGCGAACCCACATCGACGCGGTCACTGCGAACCCTCGCCGCGCGTTGCCGCGCTGGTAAAGGAAGCTCGCGGCGTCCACGAGCGCTGCGAGCGTTGCCCGCTCATCGATGGCGATCACCACCTCGCCCGCGAGTGCGGTGAGCTCGGGCTCCTCCCGGAAGTGGCGGAGGCCCCGCTCGACCCAGTCGGGAGCGGGGATGCAGTCGGCATCGGTGAAGGCGAGCAACGGTGCGCGAGCCTCGCGGGCCCCGGTGTTGCGGGCCGCTGCGCTGCCGCGCGGCGAGGGGTGGGCGAGCAGTCGGGGCCAGTCGCGCTCGCGCACGACCCGCTCGGTGTCGTCGGTCGAACCGTCGCTGACCACGATGACCTCGAACTCGGCGTCCGTCGCTTGGCCCGCGAGGGCGTCGAGCAGCCGGGGGAGCTGACGGGCTGCGTTGCGTGCGGGGACGATCACGCTGACGACGGGTTCCGGCACGCCGGGATCGTAGGTCGCCGATCGCGCAGGTGCGATGATCGCGGCGTGTTGCCGGACTTCTTCATCATCGGGGCCGCCAAGGCTGGGACGACGGCGCTGCACGAGTACCTGGATCAGCACCCCGAGATCGGGATGTCCGCGGTCAAGGAGCCGAACTACTTCGCGCCGGTTGACACCGCTCCACCCGGCCAGCGCTACAGCAATGTGATCAGCGACCGCCGTGAGTACGAGGCGTTGTTCGTGCGCGACGTGGCCGTACGGGGCGAGTCGTCGCCCGCCTACTCGCAATGGCCTCGCCGCCCGGGCGTGCCGGAACGCATCCGAGCGGAGGTGCCCGCAGCGCGCTTCATATATCTGGTGCGCGATCCCATCGAGCGGATCGCCGCCTCCTACGTTCAGCGCGCCACGCTCGCTCCGCAGCCGCCGCTGGCAGAGGCCCTGGGCGATCTGAGCGACCCCGCGAATCCGTACGTATGCCCGAGTCGCTACATGACCCAGGTCGAGCGGTACCTGGAGGTCTTTCCCGCGGAGAGACTCCTCGTCATCGATCAGGACGAGCTCAGGAGCGACCGCCGGGCCGTTATGCGGAGGGTTTTCGAGTTCCTGGGCGTCGACCCGGGCTTTTGGTCTCCCGCCCTGGAGCGCGAGCACAACCGGACCGCGGGCAAACGCGCGTACAGCGCGGCGTACGGCCGCCTTGTGCACTCGCTGATCGCGCGCCGGCTCTCGGGGTCGTTGCCACCGCGAGCCCGCGCCGCCGTGCGCGATGTCGCCGGTCGTGCGCTGCGGCGTCCGCTTCCCGAGGTTGAGCTCGCGCCCGCGCTGCGGGAAAGGCTGGCGGAGATGCTCGGCCCCGAGGTCGATGGCCTGCGTCGTTTCACCGGCCAGAGGTTCGAGGGGTGGTCGCTTTGATGTCTGCGTCGCGCTGGATTCGGCGGCGCCGGTGGGACCTGGCGCGGTTCGGGGTGACGCCGCGGGGGGTCCTGCACAGGCTGCGACCGCCCGCGGGCGCGCCGCGCGTCCTGGCGATCTCGATCCCCAAGGCTGGCACGCACGCGCTCGAACGCCTCCTCTGCCTGCATCCGCTCTTGCATCGTCGGCTGACGAGAAAGGTCTTCCCCGCGCAATTGGGGCGGCTCGACGATCTGCTCGGCAAGCAAAGGCCGGGCGAGGTGTTGTGCGCGCACCTGCATTACAACCGGCAGTCGGAGCGAGTGGTGAGCAGCCACAGCCCTGCGACCTTGTTCATCGTGCGCGACCCGCGCGACATCGTGGTCAGCCAGGCGTACTACACCTACCGATGGAAGGGCCATCAGTGGCATGAGCGTGTCAAGGACCTGCCGGACCCGCGCGACCGCATGCGGCTGTTCATCGAGGGCGACCCGCGCGCTGGAATCGCGTCCATCGGAGAAGTGCTGGAGCTGTACCGCGGATGGCTAGACCGCTGCGCGGTGGTCCGCTACGAGGACTTGGTCGACCCCACGCGCCGGCTGGAGGAGATCGCGCGGATCTACACGCATCTTGGCGTCTCGCTCCCCGACGGCGCCGTGCGCCGCGTCGCCGGCGAGCTGGTCTCCGACGTCAGCGTGACCTTCCGCGCCGGACGCACGGGAGACTGGCGGCAGGAGTTCGACGAGCGGCTCGAACGCCTGTTCATCGAGCGCGTGGGGCCGTCCCTCGCGGAGTTCGGGTACGCGTCTGAGCCGCCTGCGCAGCCCTGACCCCGGCGCTCAATCCTGGCGCAGGCGAGCGCGCTGGTCCGCGATCACGTCCGCGAGGATGTCGTCGAGCGTGCGCTGGGGCGCCCACCCAGTCAGCGAATTGATCTTGGTCGTGTCGGGGATGCGCCGCTGCATGTCCTCGAAGCCCTGGCCGTAGGCCTCCTCGTAGGGGACGAGCCTGATCTCCGAGCCCGAGCCCGTCGCCGCGATGATCCGCTCGGCGAGCTCGCGGATCGAGATCTCCTCCGAGCTGCCGATGTTGAAGACCTCCCCGTAGGCGCCCTCGTGCTCCATCAGGTCGGCGAGCGCGACGACCACGTCGCGCACGTGGCAAAAGCAGCGCTTCTGCGTGCCGTCGCCGTGCACGGTGAGCGGCTCGCCGGCGAGCGCCTGGCGCACGAGCCGGGGGATCACCATGCCGTAGCGGCCGGTCTGCCGGGGGCCGACGGTGTTGAAGAGGCGGCCGACCACGGTCGGCACCTGTCGCTCACGCCAGTGCGCGATCGCGAGGAACTCGTCGATCGCCTTCGAGCACGCGTAGGCCCAGCGGCCGTTGTGGGTGGGGCCGAGGACCATGTCGCCGTCCTCGCGAAAGGGGAGCGCGTCGCTCTTGCCGTAGACCTCGCTGGTCGAGGCGATGAACACGGGCTTGCGCTTCTTCGACGCGTGCGAGAGCAGGACCTCGGTGGTGTGGACGTTGGTCTCGATCGTGCGTACCGGGCTCTCGACGATCAGCTCGACGCCGACGGCCGCGGCCAGGTGGTAGATGACGTCGGCGGTGTCGACGAGCTCGGCCACGAGGCGGGCGTTGGCCGCCGAGTCGATCGTGTACTCGAAGTTCGGCTGGTCCTTGAGGTGGAGGATGTTCGCCATCGCGCCCGTCGAGAGGTCGTCGAGCGCGTGTACGTGGTGGCCGCGCCGCAGAAGCTCGTCGGCGAGGTGCGACCCGATGAAACCTGCTCCCCCTGTGATCAGGCAGCGCATTCGCTCGCGCATACTGCCCGAACGCGCCTATCCGTGTCACGGCGGGCGCGACGCGGACGCCAGGTTGCCCGCCGCGCGCGGATCGGAATACCTTTGGCGCTGCCTGAGGGGATGGCCTGCCTAACAGGGGCGGGAGTGGGCCGGACGCGCTCGTTCCGATCCGATTCACGGCGCGCGCTGTCCGCGCTGTTCGCTGCGGTTGGTCTCGTCTTTGCCGCGCCGAGCGTCGCGGCAGGCTTCGTCGCCCGCGGCTTCGAACGCGGTCCTGATCGGGTAGGTCGCGCGCCCGTTCGGGCTGCCTACGGAGCCCGCCCGGCGCGGCCCGCTGAGGAGCCCCGCGCCTCGATCAGCTCGTCGTAGATCTGCTCGAGGCGGCGCAGGCCCGCCGGGAGCGAGTAGTCGGCCTCATAGAGCGCCCGTGCCCGGACGCCGGCCGCGTCCACGGCGCCGTCGTCGGCAAGGCGCTCGAGCGCCGCGAGCCACGGCCCGCTCGAGCCCGGCGGGACGACCCACTCGGGGCCGAGCCGGGCCGCGAGCTCGCCCGGCCCGGCGATGTCGGTGGCGAGCACCGGCAGCCCGGCGGCGAAGGCCTCGACGATCGAGCGCCCGAAGGTCTCGAAGCACTGCGACGGGAAGAGCAGCGCCCGCGCCCCGAGCATGTCCCGGCGCAGGTCGTCCGGGTCGCGCCAGCCCGCGAAGCGGACCCCCGGTGGCGCGTCGCGCTCGAGCTCCGCGCGCAGCGGGCCCTCGCCGACCAGCTCGAGCTCGAACCCGCGCTCCCAAAGGCGCGCGGCGCGCCACCCGGCGAGCAGGACGCCCGGCCCCTTCTCCGCCGAGAGGCGCCCGGCGTAGATCAGGGTGCGCGAGCGCGACGGGGGCTCCGGGCGCGGGTCGCAGTCCGCGACCACGGTGGGCTTCACGGTGATGCGCGCGCCGTCGTACCCGGCCCGCTCGAAGTTCTCCTTGACCGCGTGGCTCGGCGCGACGAAGCGGTCGACGCGGTCCCAGGTCCCGCGCCGACGCGCGAGCGCGATCGTGCTCGCGACGGCGGCCGAGGCGAGGCGCGAGTCGCGGTAGCAGGCGTGGGCCACGCCCCGCCACGGGTGGGTGCCCACGCAGTCCATGCACACGCGGCCGTCGCGGAAGAGGTTCGCGCCGACGCAGAGCTGGCGCGAGTTCTGCATCTCCATGACGATCGGCACGCCCTCGTCGGCGAGCGCGCCGATCGCCGCGGGCGTGAGCGCGAACCACGTGTTGTGGACGTGGGCGACGTCCGGGCGGATTTCGCGCACGCGCTCGCGGATCATGCGGTAGGCGCTGCGGTTCCAAGGGGCGCGCGCCAGCGCCGCCGCGGCGCCAACCGCCCCGGGCGGGTTCTCCACGCGCAGCATGTGCACGTCGTGGCCGCCGCCGGCGAGCAGCTCGGCCTCGGTGTCGGCGATCAGGTCCTCGCCGCCTGCCTGTCGGTAGCGGTTGTGGATCTGGAGGATGCGCATGCCGGCCTCAGCGCGTCAGCCGCCCGCGCGGGTTGAGCTCGCGCGCGCGTTCGAACGCCTCGAGCGCCTCGGCGGGCCGGTTCGCCTCGGCGGCGAGGCGGGAGCGCACGAGCCACGTCCGCCAGTTGGTGGGCTCCCGCTCGGTCGCGGCGCGGGCCGCGGCCAGCGCCTGGTCCGGCTCGCCGGCGAGCTCGAGCACCAGCGCCTCCTGGAGACGGGGCGTCGCGGCGTGCGGCTGCAGGCGCACTGCGCTGCGAGCGCTGGCGAGCGCGTCGTCCAGATCGCCGGCCTGCGCGGCGCGCTGGCTCTCGCGCAGGAAGGCGTTCGTCCCGAGCGGCAGCGCGATCAGCACGATCGCGACGGCTGCCATCCCGACCAGGGCGACGCGCGCGGGGAGGGGGAGCCGCACGCGCTGAAAGCGCGAGGTCTCGCGGCGGCGCGACTCTCCGGCGGGCCCCAGCGCGGCGGCGACGACGAGCAGCACCGCGACGGGGATCACGGTCAGCTCCCAAACCCAGTCGAACTGGGCGGCGAAGCAGAAGGCGGCGACGCTCCCGGCGGCCGCGGCGAGCAGCGAGTTGCGCTCGAGCGAGCCGCGCCGCGCCGCGCGCACGGCGACCGCCCCGAGGGCGACGGCGAGGAACGCGGTCAACAGCAGCAGGCCGACGACGCCGAGCTCGCCGAACGTCTCGAGGTAGAGCGAGTGGGCGTCGCGCACGAAGCCGGGGACGGTCGCGGTGCGCGCCCACCAGTACTCGAAGGTTCCGGGACCGATGCCCACGAGCGGATCGCTGCGGCCCGCGTCGACGGCGGCCGACCAGTACTCGTAGCGGCCGTTGCCCGACTCGCTGGTGAAGCGCTCGGCGCCCGAGCCCGTGCCCCCGCCGGCCTTGAACTGCTCCCAGCGATCGTCGGCGTAGCCCGGCAGGTCGGCGGCCAGCGCGCCCACGCAGAAGAGCAGCGCGGCGATGCCAGTCGCGACGAGCGCGGGTCGCCGCGGCACGGCGAGCGGCGGGATCACGCCCCGGCGCCGCGCGGTCGCGAGCCCGAGCTGCGCGAGCGCGGCGAGCACGCAGACGATCACGGTGACGACGAGCAGCGAATCGGCCTGCGAGGCCGCGAGGGCGGACGCCGGCTCGTCCTCGAGCGCGTCGCGCTGCGCGGCGGCGAGCACGAGCGCGACGCTGGCGGCGACGGGGACGATCGCCGCGATGGCGAGCTCGACACGACGCGGGTGCAGGAGGAGCAGGACGCACACCGCGAGCACGGCGGCAGCCGTGCCACCGCGGGAGAACGTGAAGAACGCGGCCGTCGCCATCACGGGCAGCGCCGCCGCGGCGAGCGCCTGGCCCACCAGGCTGCGGGCGTGAGCCGCCGTCCAGAGCACGAGCGGCATGCCCACGGCGATCAGGCCGGCCAAGCCGTTCCAGTAGCCGAGCGGGTAGTTGAGCCGCCATGAGCTGCTGCGCAAGAGCTCGCCGGTGGCGCTCTCGGGGAACCACTCGGGCCGCAGCCGCGAGAGCAGGGCGAGCGCGGCCACCGCGGCGATCGCGGCGCCGACCCCGACCGCGGTGCGGCGCAGCGCGTCTCGTCCCTGAGCGAGGGTCGCGAGCGCGAAGACGCCGAGCAGGGTGAGCACGCGTGCGAGCTCCGCCGCGGTGCGCTCGCTGGACTCGGTCCACAGGAACCCGAACCCGGTCCACAGGGCGAGCGCCGCGAGCAGCCCGAGCGCGATCCAGCCGGCGCGCGTCACGCGGGTGACCGGCAGCGCCCCGACCGCCGCGCCCAGCAGGACCAGCCACCAGGCGAGCACGCCGATCTCCTCGTGCACGATCGCGTCGTAGCCGCCCCCCTTCATCGCCAGGTAGAAGACCGCGAGGAAGGGCAGCGCGTAGCCCGCGACGGCCTGCGCGCGGCCCAGCGCGCCTCCCGTTTCGACGGGGGCTGATCGGACGCGCACGGTTCGTGTCGGCTTGAACTCGGGCAATGGGCCGCGCTTATCTAATAGGGATCGGCCACCGAAGCGCACCTATGATGCGCCGCGCCGGCAACTGCCGCACGCCTCGGCGCGAGCGGTGCGGCGGGAGGAGCCCCAGTGGTCGACATCGCCTTCATCACCGACGAGCCGGGAAGTAACGGCTTCGCGCGCAAGGCGCGCGGCCTCGCGGCGGCGTTCAAGGAGCGAGGGGTGCGTTTCGACGCCGTGTATCTGAAGGGCCTCGGCGCGGCGCGCGCGGACGCGACCACGCGCGAGCTCGAGCTCGGCGCGCCGCGCGCGGCCCTCGCCACGCCCGCGATCGCGCGCTATCTGCGAGGCGCGCGCCCGCGGCTCGCGCTGGTCAACTCGGGGCAGCTCGGCCCTGCGGCCGTCGCCGCGGGCCTGATCGCGCGGCGACCCGTGGTGCCCTGGGAGCCCGCCTTCCTCGACCGCGACCTGCCCTCGCTCCCGCCGCGGATGCGGGTCATGAACGCGGCTCAGAACGTCCTGTACCGGCGTGCCCCGGCGGTGGTCGCGCCGTCGCGGGCGATGGTCGAGTGGGTGGCGCGCCACCGCGGCGTGCCGCGCGAGCGCGTACACCTCGTTCCCAATCCGATCGACGGCGACGCGGTGCGCCGGGCCGCGGGCGCGCGGCCGGCCTCCGACGGCGTCTTCCGCCTCTGCGCCGTCGGGCGCCTCGTCGAGCAGAAGGGCTACGACGTGCTGGTCGAGGCGCTCGCCCTGGTGCGCGACGAGCTCCCGAGGCCCTGGCGGCTGACCGTGATCGGCGAGGCCGGGATCTGGCGCGGCTCGTGGGAGGAGCGCCTGCGCGCGCTCGTCGAACGGCACGGGCTCGCCGACAACGTGCGCCTCGCCGGCTACCTGGACAACCCACACGCGGAGATGGCTCGCGCCGACCTCTTCGTCCACGCCGCGCGCTGGGAGCCCTTCGGCAACGTGCTGGTCGAGGCGCTCGCGCTCGGCCTGCCGGTCGTCGCGGCCGATTGCCCGGGAGGGCCGGCGGAGATCCTGGACTCCGGGCGCTACGGCGTCCTCGTGCCCAACGAGGACCCGCGCGCGCTGGGTCGCGCGATCGCCGAGCTGGCGAACGATGAGGCTCGCCGCGCCGAGCTCGCGGCGGCCGCCCCTGCCGCCGCGGAGCGGTACGCCCCGGGCCAGATCGCCGATCGCCTGCTCGAGCTGGCGCGCGCCCCGAACTTCTGACGGACAACGCGCAGCCATCCGTTGACAGGCGGTCACACGCCGCTTACGTTCCAGGTGCCGCCGCCCCCGCGGCGGCAAGAGAGGAAAGGAAGCCGGGACGCGCGCGCCGCACAACGGCGGGAGTGCGCTCCGGCGCAGAAGAGGAGAGGAGGACATGCATCACGTGACCGTGGTGAGCGACTGTCGCGGCCTGCGCGCGGGGGGAAAGCGCACGGCCCTCATCGCATGGCTAGTCGCGTGCTGTGCGCTGATCGTCGCCGCCTTCCCGGCGCTCGCCCAGGCGCAATATGAGGCGCCCCCGCCCGACCCGGGCTTCGAGTACATCTTCGACGGGACGGCGACCGGTTCCGATGCGTCGTTCGACAAGTGGATCTTCGCGAGCGACACGATCGCGGGGTCCGCTGCGCAGAACCGGTGGACGCTGAACCCCGACGAGGGGGCGATGGACCCGAACGACTCGCCGTTCGGGGCGATCTGGTACCCGGTGAAGCCGTTCGGCAACGCCACGCTGAAGCTCAAGTACATGGTCGAGGACTCGCCCACGGCCACGCGCAACGGCGGCGTGATGATCCGCGCCCCCGAGGTGCGCTACCAGGGCTCGAACGCCGAGGTGCTCGCGGCGAAGCCGATCGGGTACAGCTACAAGGTCTGCCCGGGGGCGCTCGAGATCTGCGGGCTCACCGAGCCGGCGCCGTCTGAGACCTACTTCTGGGAGGGCGCCGACGGCCCGTTCCCGCCGGCCTCGGACGCGGAGGACCCTGAGAACCCGTTCCTCTACACAGGGCCCTACTGCGCGCGCTCGAGCAACTCGGTCGACCCGCCCCTGCCGAACAACGTGCTGCAGTTCGACAGCACGACGCAGCTGGTGATGAACGGCACCAACGCCAACAACCACCAGCACTGGACGCAGGTCTACTGCGGGCACGAGATCCAGATCAACGAGACGCTCACCGGCGGCGGGCCCAACCCGTCGACCGACCCGCGCAAGACCGGCTCCGTCTACGGGTTCCAGGACCTGAACGCGGCGCAGTCGCGCACGTATGAGCGCCTCGAGAAGGGCGTCTGGCACGAGATGGAGATCCGCATGATCGGCCAGCAGTTCACGGTGCTGATCGACGGCAAGGTCATCAACCAGTTCGACAACGCCATCCCGCGGGTCGCATCGCGCGCCGGCGACCCGCCTACCGTGGCGCGCCAGCAGCCCGCCGGCTACATCGGCTTCCAGTCCCACGGCGGCAACGACCGCATCTGGTACAAGGAGGTCCAGGTCCGCGAGTACTCCGAGGCCGAGATCCCGGAGAACGTGGAGCCGCCGAGCGTGACCGGCAACCCGACGGTCGGGAAGCAGCTCACCTGCCACAAGGGGGTGTGGGACCTGCCGAAGGCCTCCTACACCTACAGCTGGTTCCGCGCCAACCCGATCGCCGACCACCCGCGGTTCCGGGCGCCCTCGCAGGAGGACCTCGGCAACCGGGTCACGCCGCCGCACCCCGACGGCCTCTACGGCACCGACAACCTCACGTGGCTTGGCCCCGAGCACATCAAGGACGGGCGCAAGTACGTGCTGACCGAGGAGGACGTCGGCAAGGTCGTCTACTGCCAGGTGTCGGCGACGCGCAACCACGCGACCACGTGGGCGTACGCGAGCGCCCCGCAGGTCGGCCGCGACGTGCCGGTCAACGTGACCCCGCCGACGCTCGTCGGCTCCGGGCGCGTGGGCACCATGCTCACCTGCGAGCGCGGCGAGTGGACCGGCGGCGGCTCCTACTCGTACGAGTGGCTGCTCGACGGGGAGGGGGTCGAGGTCGGCACCGGACCGGGCCAGACCGGCTCGAACAACCCCAAGCGCTTCCGCGCGCAGGAGTCGCAGGTCGGCTCGGAGGTCGTCTGTGTCGTGACCCGGCACGGGCCGAAGGGGGACTCCGACCCGGTCGCATCGAACGCTGTCGAGATCGTCCCTCGCGACTAGCCCGCGGAGGCCGCTCGTGACCGCGAAGCCCGCCCGCCGGCCCTGCGTCCGGCGGGCGGGCTTTCGCTCGTCCGGCGCGGCCGCCCGCCCGCGGATCGCGCCGGCGGGGTAGATTGCGGCTCGTGAAGCCCAGGCTCGCCCCAGGCGGACCCGCGGCGCGCCCCTTGCGCGTCGCTCTGGCGTGCTGGCTTGCGCTGGGCCTGTGCCTGGCGCTGCCGGCCCTCGGCCAGGCTCAGAACAGCTCGGCAGAGGATCAGTACGTCGAGCACATCCCGGACGCGCGCGGAGACCGCCCGACGAACGACGACTCCGATTCGGAGTCGCAGGCCGCGCCACCGGGGTCACCGGGGTCCCGGTTGCCGCAGCGCGTCGTGACCGCGCTCAGCCGCTCGGGCGAGACGGGCGAGGCCGCGCTCAACGCCGCGCAGCGCAGCGCGCCCCCGGCGGACGTCGCGGACGCCGCCGGCATCGCCGAGGCGGGGGAGGGCGCGGCCCCGATCGCCGGCATCGTCGAGGGGCTGCTCGGGGACGAGGACGGCATGGGCGTCTTCCTGATCGGCCTCATGATCGCCGCGCTGCTCGCCGCGATCACCTACGCGGCCCAGCGCCGCGCCGCCAGCCGCTAGCGGCGAGACCCCGGCGCTGCCGGGTCGCCTAGGATTTTGTGCGCCGTTCAGGCAAAAGGTGCGCGATCGGGTTGCGTTTGTCCCAGTCGGTCTATTAGGGTGCGTCCGGTCGCCAGTTCACAGCCGGGATGGAGGAGATGCTGTTTCGATGAAAAGGCTCATCGCTGTCGCTTTCGTGGGGCTGATCGGATCGGTGTGGATCGCTTCGGCGTACGCGGCCGTGACTCCGATCCCGCCGGAGCAGTTCCAGTACTTCGAGTGCGAGGCGATCGAGCTGGACGGCGTCGGCCTCCAGGGCGATGACGAGGACGACGTCATCGACGGCACGGTCGACAACGACCTGCTCCGTGGAGGCGGTGGCGCCGACACCATCATCGGTGACGACGGCGACGACTGCATCGACGGCCAGGACGGCGCCGATCTGATCGATGCGGGCGCCGGCAACGACCTCGTCCTCGGCGGGGCCGCCCTCGACATCCTCATGGGCGGCGCAGGCAACGACGTGCTCCTCGGCGACGCCGGCGGGGACATCGTCGAGGGTGGCGCCGGCGCGGACCAGATCGACGGCGGCGTCGGCGCTGACGAGCTGAACGGCGGGGGCGGCAAGGACACCATCACCGGCGGCGACGGCAACGACAAGATCGACGGCGCCGGCGGCGCGGACACCCTGACGGGCAACGCCGGCAACGACCGCATCAACGGCGCCGGCGGCGCCGACCGGATCGTCGGCAGCGGCGGCAACGACAACCTGAAGGGCGCCGGCGGCAAGGACAACATCAACGGCGGCAAGGGCAACGACAGGATCGACGGCGGTGGCGCCGCCGACGTGCTCAAGGGCGGCGGCGGCAACGACAAGATCAACGGCGGCAACGGCACGGACCGCATCAACGCCGGCGGCGGCAAGGACAAGATCAAGGCCAACGACGGCAAGCGCGACGTGATCAACTGCGGTGGCGGCCGCGACCGCGCGACCGTCGACAAGAAGGACCGCGTCCGCGGCTGCGAGCGCGTGGTCGTCAAGGGGAAGAAGTAGGCCCACGGACGCCGGGACGGCAGGAGTGCGAGGCGGAAAGGTGCAGGGATGCACGGCGACCAAACCGCGAGCGATGCGGGGCGCGGCCCGGTTGACGTCCTCGGCGTTCGGGTAACGCCGCTCACCCGGGCGCAGCTGCTCGATCGCGTGAGCGATTGGGCGCGCACGGGCACGCGCCGCTACGTCACGTTCACGAGCGTGCACGGCGTAATGGAGAGCCAGCGGCACGCCGACGTGATGGCGGCCCACAACTCGGTCAGCGCGGTGGTCGTGCCC
The DNA here is from genome assembly GCA_036564135.1 of Solirubrobacterales bacterium. Lineage (GTDB taxonomy): Bacteria > Actinomycetota > Thermoleophilia > Solirubrobacterales > 70-9 > RSA11. The sequence goes on along the minus strand of DATCLC010000140.1, from coordinate 20,501 downwards.
GACGGCATGCCGCTCGTGTGGGCCGCCCGCAGGGCCGGCGCGAGGTCCGCGGAGCGGCTGTACGGGCCGGACGTCATGCTCGCGATCTGCGAGCGCGCCGCCGCGGAGGGGCTGAGCAGCTTCTTCTACGGAGGCGCCCCGGGCGTCGCCGAGCGCGTCGCGGAGCGCCTCGGCGAGCGGTTCCCGGGCCTGCGCGTCGCCGGCACCTACACGCCGCCGTTCCGCGAGCTCACGCAGGCGGAGCGGGAGGAGGTCCTGGCGAGGATCGACGCGAGCGGGGCGGACCTAGTGTGGGTGGGGATCTCGACCCCCAAACAGGAGCGCTGGATGGCCGCCCACCTGCACCTGCTCGAGCGCCCCTGCGTGATGTTCGGGGTGGGCGCGGCCTTCGACATCCACGCCGGCCTTCAGCGCGACGCGCCGGCCTGGATCAAGGAGACCGGCTTCCAGTGGCTCTACCGGCTGATCCGCGAGCCGCGCCGCCTGTGGCGCCGGTACCTGCGGAACAACCCGGCCTTCGTCTACGCGATCGCGCGCAGGCCGCCGCGCCTGCTCGATCGGCCGGAAGCCGGCGCCGCGAGCGCGGCGGCTCCGCTGCGGGGCGATGCGCTCGCCGAGTGACACGGCCGCGCCCACTTCCGAGCGCCAGGCGGAGGCGGCCGAGCGGCTGCCGCGCCGCAACTGGATGGCGCGGCGCCACCCGCGCCTGGGCTCGCCGCACGTCGGCTACACGTTCCGGCGCCTGCTGCTCGCCGCCGACCTGCTGGCGCTCGCGCTGGCCGCGGGGGCTACGGCGCTCGTGCTCCGCGGCTCGCAGGCCTCCCCGGAGGCCGGCTGGTGGATACTGGCTGCGGCCTCGACGCCCGTCTGGGTCACCGTCGCGCACGCGCTCGGCCTCTACCACCTGGCGGAGCGCCGGGTCGAGCACACCTTCGCCGACGAGCTGGCGCCCACGCTCCTCGCCACGACCGTCTCGGCGTGGGTTTTGCTGCTCGCGGCCGAGGTGAGCCCCGTCGAGGGTGCCGGCACGCAGGCGCTGGCGACGCTCTGGGCGGCGACGTGCGCCCTCGTGCTGGTCGCGCGCGCGGGCGCCCGCAAGCTGGCCGCGGGTCGCGCCTGGTTCCGCCGCCGGGCGGTGGTGATCGGCGACGCGCTCGGCGCGGGCCTCGTGCTGCGCCGGCTGCGCCGCCACCCGGAGTGGGGGCTCGACCCGATCGCCGTGATCACGACGCCGGAGGCGGGCGAGGAGGGGCCCGTGCTCGAGCGGCTCGACGCCGGCGGCGGCGGCGAGCGCGAGGCCCTCGGGCCGTCCGGGGCCGATCCAGGCCAGCTCACCGCGACGGTCGTGGCGCTGGGCGCCGACCGCGTGATCCTCGCCGGCGGGTACTTCAACGTGGCCGAGCAGACGGAGCTGATCCGCGAGCTGTTGCGTGAGGAGATCGCGGTCGACCGCGTCGCCGGCGAGGCGGAGGCGCTCTATTCGACGGCGGTGCTCCACCACTTCGAGGGCATCCCCGTGCTCAGCATCCAGGCGAGCGCGCCCGGCCGGGGCGCCCGCGCTCTCAAGCGGGTGGTCGACATCGCGCTCGCCGGGGTCGGCCTCCTCGTCACGAGCCCTGTGCTCGCCTACGCCGCGGTGCGCATCAAGCTCGACTCGCCCGGCCCCGTGCTCTACCGCCAGCGCCGGGTCGGCCTGCGCGGCCGGGAGTTCACGATGCTCAAGCTGCGCACGATGGTGGTGGGCGCCGACGCCGCCCGCGACGAACTGCGCCCGCTCAGCCTGCACGGGGCCGGTTCCGGGCTGTTCAAGCTGCGCGAGGACCCGCGCGTGACCCGTGTGGGCCGCAAGCTGCGCCGGTACTCGATCGACGAGCTCCCGCAGCTCTGGAACGTCCTGCGCGGGGACATGAGCCTCGTCGGGCCGCGGCCGCTGCCGCTCGACGAGGCGCCCAACGTTGGCGACCAGTACGCCGAGCGCGCGATGATGCGGCCGGGGATCACCGGCCCGTGGCAGACGCAGGGGCGCTCGGAGATCCCCTTCGAGGACATGCTCAAGCTCGACTACGCCTACGTGGTCGGCTGGTCGATGCGGGAGGACCTGCGGCTGCTGGCGCGCACGCTCGGCGCCGTGCTCAGGGGCCGCGGGGCCTACTGAGCGCCCGTGCGCGGGCCTACCCCTTCTTGCGCTTCGGCGCCGAGCCGCACTCGCGTAGGTGGGTGCCCGGCGGCCGTTGGGAGCTCATCACCCATACTCGGGCGCCGATGACGTTGTGGCGCCTCACCTGTCGATGCGCGCGACCCGTGGCGCGCGCGATCGTCGCGCTCACGGCGGGCCTCGCGCTGCTCGGCGCCGGCGTGGCGAGCGCCCACGCGGCCGAGGTCGTGGTGGACGACCTCGGCGACTCGGGCCCCGGGACGCTGCGCGCGGCGATCGAGGCGGCCGAGGCGGACGCAGCCGCGGACCGGATAGTGATCGAGGCCGCGGGGACGATCGCGCTCCAGGCCCCGCTCGAGCCGATCGACACCGCGCTCGAGATCGCGGGCCCCGGCGCGGACGCGCTTGAGCTGACGCGCGCCCCGGGGGCGCCGCCGTTTCGGGTCCTCGAGGTGGGCGTCGCGGGCGAGCTCGAGCTGAGCGGCGTCACGGTGAGCGGTGGCTACCTCGCGGGCGGCTTCGACGAGCGGGGCGCGGGCATCCTGAGCGCCGGGAGCCTCGTCGTGCGGGACGCCGTGGTCCGCGACAACGAGCTCGCCGTGCCACCCAGCTTCCGGGCCCAGGGGGCCGGCATCTACGCCTCCGGGCCGCTGTACCTTGAGCGCGTCGAGGTGCGCGGCAACGTGATCAGCGCTCAGGGCGGGTTCGGCGAGGGCGCGGGGGTGTTCGCGCGCCCGCAGCTCGAGATCGCCGAGAGCGTCTTCGACGGCAACCGCCTCGACGTCTCCGATCCGCTGAACGCGAAGGGCGCCGCGGTGTTCTTGAGCGACGGGGAGGGCGCGATCCGGCGTTCGGTCGTGACCGCGAACACCGGGCCCGCGCTGAGCGACCTGGCGTTCGTGGGCGCGCTCCACAACGGCGCCGGCGAGCTGCTCGTGGAGAACACCACGCTCGCGGGCAACGTCGGCGGTGTGGTCGCCCACTCGACGGGCGTGACCACGGTTTCAAGCTCGACGATCCTCGGCGGCCCGGGCGCGGGCCCCGGCCTCGGGGCGCTGAACATCGACGTGCCGACCGAGGTGCGGGTGCGCAACACGATCCTCGCCGACCCGGGCCCGGGGTCCGCCAACTGCGAGGTGGAGATGGCGGACCAAGCGACGTTCGTCTCGCTCGGCAACAACATCTCAAGCGACGGCTCGTGCCCCTTCCTCGGGCGCCGCTCCGACCGCCAGGGCGTCGACCCCGGCCTCCGGCCCCTGCGCGAGGGCGCGGCCGCGCCCCGGGCCTGCGGCGCCGCGGCCGACTCGGGCGCGAGCCACGGGCTCGAAGTCGACCAGCGCGGCGAGCCGCGGCCGCGCAACCACCCGCGCCGGCCCGCGCTCGGCGACGGCGCCGACGTGGGGGCGGTCGAGCGCCAGGGACCGCCCTGCCGGGCCTTCGAGGCGCGCGTTGGGGCGAGAGGGGGAGCGCTCGTCGTGCGCCTTCGGCTCCCCGGGCCGGGGCGGGTCGCGGTCCGCGGCGCCCGCGTGCGTCCGGTGCGGCGCGCCGTGCGCGCGGCAGGCGAGCGGCGCCTGCGCGTCCGGGTACGTCAGCCGGCCGGAGCCGCGCGCCGAATCGAAGTGCGCGTCTCGTTCCGTCCGCGCGGCGGCGCCCCGAGCACCAAGCGCTTCGCGATCCGCCTGCCGGGCGGTTGAGCGGGCGGGGGCGCGCGGGGAAGTCGGGAATACTCCCCCGCCGACGATGTTGGGCCGCCTCTACTCGCTAGCGACCGGCCGCCGCTCGCGCTGGGCGGTGATCGTGGCCTGGGTGGCCGTCGCCGCGGCGCTGCTCCCGCTGCACTCGAAGCTCCAGGCGGAGGCCGAGGACGAGAGCGACACGTTCCTCGTGCGCGGCTCGCAGTCCGCGGAGGTCGATCGCCTGCTCGACGAGCGCTTCGACTTCGGCAGCGACGTGGCCACCGTGATCGTCTACGACCTGCCGGACGGGGGCGACATCTTCCGGTATGGGGAGCGCATCAACGAGGACGCGCGGGCGTTGTGCCGCGAGGGCGTGTTGCCCGACGTGCGCGCGGTGATCACGCCCTTCGAGCTCGCCTGTGGCGACATCTCGCAGTCGATCGGTCCCGAGACGGGGCCCGCGTCGACGGGCCTCGAGGGCGACGCGGCGATCACGACCGTGCTCACCACGAGCGAGGACACCGAACGGGTGGTCGCGAACGTCGAGACGATCCGCGAGGTCGTCGCCCAAGGCCTCGAGGCCGAGCCCGAGCTGCGCGCCTACGTCACCGGCCAGGGCGGCTTCGACGCCGACCGCGCCCGGGCGGTCGAGGGGATCAACGAGACGCTGATGACGATCACGGCGATCCTCATCATCACCCTGCTCCTGGCGATCTACCGCTCGCCGGTGGCGGCGGCGGTGCCGCTCCTCGTCGTCGGCGTCGCCTACTTCGTGGCCGCCGGGATCACGTGGGGCCTGGTCTCAGCCGGGCTCACCTCGATCAGCGGGCAGACCACGGCGATCCTGATCGTGCTCATGTTCGGCGCCGGCACCGACTATTGCCTGCTGCTCGTCTCGCGCTACCGCGAGGAGCTCGCCGAAGGTGCGCCGCCCGCCGTGGCGGTGGAGCGCGCCGCGCGGCCCGCCGGCGCGACGATCGTCACCTCGGGGTCGATCGTGATCGCGGCGATGCTCGCGCTCGCGCTCGCCGACTTCAACGCGACCCGCGAGATGGGGCCGATCCTCGCACTCGGCGTCGCGGTGACGCTGCTCGCGAGCCTCACGCTGCTGCCCGCCGTGCTCGCCGCGCTCGGCCGGTGGACGTTCTGGCTTGCGCCGCGCGCCCGCCGCGAGCGACCGGGCCTCTGGGCGCGGGCGGCGCGGCTCGTCCAGACCCGTCCGGTCGCGGTCGCGGCGGCGGTGACCGCCGTGCTCGTCGCCGGCTGCCTCGGCAACCTCGGGGGGCGCGAGACGCTCACCTTCGCCGACCAGTTCCGCGGCAAGCAGCCCGACTCCGTGCGCGGCCAGGAGGTGATCCGCGCGAAGTTCCCGCCGGGACGTGCGGCGCCCCTCGACCTCGTGCTCAGCCAGGAGATCTCCGGGCCGGTGATCTCGGGGTTGAACGAGCTCGACGAACTGGAGCGGGTCGACTGGAGCGCGGGCTCGGGCGCCTTGGACGAGGACCCCGAGGTGCCGATCGGCGAGCTCGTCCTCGCCGAGGCCCATCTCCGGGTGGACCCGCTCTCCGACCGCGCGCGGGATCAGGTCCCCGGGATCAGGGCCGAGCTCGACCGCCTCGTCGACGAGGCGCGGGCAGGCGTAACGCTCGACGAGGAGCCGGTCGCCGCACTCGGCGGGTTCGCCGCGGAGAGCTACGACACGGCCCAGGCGATGCGGCGCGACGCGCTGATCATCGTCCCCGTCGCGCTGCTTGTGATCCTCGCGATCATGTTCCTCGTCTTCCGCGCGCTGATCACGGCGCTCTACGTCGTCGTCACCGTGATCCTCTCGTTCGGCTGCGCGCTCGGGCTGAGCTCGCTCGCCTTCACCCACCTCCTCGGGCAGCCGGCCAGCGACCCCAGCCTGGCGATCTTCGCGTTCATCTTCCTGGTCGGCCTGGGCGTCGACTACAACGTCTTCCTGCTGGGCCGCATCCGCGAGGAGCGCGAGCGCGGTCTTTCGGCCTCGGAAGCGGTCGGCGCGGGGCTGCGGCGCACCGGCGGCGTGATCACGGGCGCGGGCCTGATCCTCGCCGGGACCTTCGGGGCGCTGATGGCGCTCGAGCTCGAGGCGCTCTTCCAGGTCGGGTTCGCGGTCGCGCTCGGCCTGCTCATCGACACCTTCCTGGTGCGGGCGCTGCTCGTGCCCGCGATCGCGGTGTGGCTCGGCGACCGGGCGTGGCGACCGACTTTTTCGCGTTTCCCGGCGAAAGCCGTTTGACAAGCGGCACAGAGGCGCTAGGTTTTCGGATCGCTCATTACGTGAGCGAGCCGGGAGGAGGACCGTCCGGCAACCCCCAGACGGGAGCTTTCTACGCGTGGCCGGCACGGATGAGAATCCGGCTCGGCGAGACCCAGGGGGTTGCAAGCGGGCCCCGGCGAGGTGCACAGCGTTCGCGCGACGGTCCGCGCAGACATAGCGAAGGACGAAAGGAGACTTTGATGGACATGAGGCGGGGCTTGAGTGGGCTGATCGCGGCGGTCGCCCTCGGGATCGCGCTCGCGCTGCCGAGCGGGGCGTTCGCGTTCGACGTGGAGGTCAAATCCGACGACGCGACCACGACGTTCACTCCGTCGACGGTCGAGATCGAGCCGGGTCAGACGGTGCGGTGGACGTTCCACCCGAACGCGAGCGGCGGGCCCATCCTGGCGACCCACAACGTCGCGATCCATCCCGGCGTGGACGACAGCCAGGCGGCCATCGCCACCTCCGACTACTTCTCGCCCGATGGGAGCGATGGGGTCACGCCCGAGCCGGGCTGGTTCGAGTACACGTTCGACACGCCCGGGACCTACTTCTTCGTGTGCCAGGTGCACGCCGGCTCGATGTTCGGCACGGTCACCGTCGAGGCCCCGGGTCCCGAGCTGACCACGCTGGAGGCGTTCGCGAAGCCGAAGAGCGTCTCGATCAAGCCGAAGAAGGCCGCCAAGATCAAGGCGAACGTCGCCAACCCCGGTGGCGCGGTCGCGACGAACGTGAAGGTCTGCGCCAAGGCGCCCAAGAAGCTGCTGAAGGTTCGGGGCAAGGCCTGCGCGAACCTCGGCGGGATCAACCCCGAGGGCTCGAAGAAGGCGACCTTCAAGTTCAAGCCGACCAAGAAGGCGAAGGGCAAGAAGGTCAACGTGAAGCTCGTCGTCACGGCGGACAACGCGCCGAAGGTCACGGCCAAGGCCACAGTCAAGGTCAAGAAGAAGTAGTCCGCCGGCCTGAGGCTGAACCTGCGCCCGCGCGGCCGCGCCCGAGCGGCCGCGCGGGCGTTTCGCTGGCGCCTACGCTCGGAGCATGAACGGGACAAGGCTGCTCACCGCGGGGCTCGCCGCCCTTGCGCTCGCCGCCGCGCTGGTCGCGGTCGTCGTGACCCGCGACGGGGACGGGGGCGGCCAGGTCAAGGTGGTTGCCAGCACCCCGATCGTCGCCGACCTCGTGCGCTCCGTCGGGGGCGAGCGGGTCGAGGTCGTGACGCTCGCCCCGCCGAAGGCCGATCCGCACACCTTCGAGCCGCCGGACGACGCGCGCGAGGGGACCGAGGACGCGGCGGTCGCGTTCCGGGCCGGCGGCGATTACGACGCGTGGCTCGAGGACGTCATCCCGCCCGTGGGTGCGGCCGAGCGGGTGGCGCTGATAGACGCCGTGCCGAACCTGAGCCGGCGGCCCCGCGGGGGGCCCGACCCCCATTGGTGGCTCGACCTCGGCAACATCGCCGACGCCGCCCTCGTGGTCACAAGCGCCCTTTCCGAGGCCGACCCCGACGGTGCGAGCGAGTACGGGCGCAACGCCGAGGCGCTCGCGGAGCGGGTGGCCGACCTCGACGCCCGGCTCTCCTTCTGCATGAGCTCGATCCCGCCGGAGCGGCGCCGGTTGTTCACGGCGCACGACGCCATGCGGATCTTCGCCGAGCGCTACCGGGTCAACTTCGCCGGCTCGCTGTACGGCGCTCGCACGTCGGGCGAGCTCCCTGACGCGCGCGCGGAGCGGCTGCTCGATCGCCTGCGCGACCTCGGGGTGCGCGCCGTCTTCCCGGAGGCGGGCGTGGACGCGGCTGAGCTCGAGCGGATCGCGCTCGACCTCGGGGTGCCGCTCGCGGACCCGCTCTGGGTCGACACCCTCGGCGAGGAGGACGGGGAGCCCGAGAGCCTGCTCGGCGGGCTGATCGCGACGGGCGAGAGCATCGCGCGGGGGCTCGGGGGCGACCGGCAGGTCTGCGACCTCAGCAACCCGCCGGGCGCCTCGGGTTCGCCCTTCGGTTCGTGAGTTCGCCGCGCGCGATAGGGTGCGGCGCGGGCAGGATGGCGGTGACGCTAAAGCGCGCGCATCGATCGCTGGTCGCGGGCCTCGTCGCGGCGACCGCGCTCGCCGCGGCGACGAGCGCCGAGGCAGCCCGCCCGCTCCTGACCGGGTTCGGGGACACGGCGATGTACATCGAGAGCCCGGATCGGGCGGTGTGGTTCGAGCGCACCCGTGAGGCCGGGGCGGGGCTCGTACGCATCAACCTGCAGTGGCGCGCGGTCGCGCCCACGAAGCCCGCGAACCCCGAGTCGCCCGCCGACCCCGCCTACGACTTCTCCCGCATCGACGCGGCCGTGCGGGCGGCGGCGGCGCAGGGGCTGCGGATCATGATCACCGCGCGCGCGGCGCCGTCCTGGGCCGAGGGGAAGAACCGGGTCGGTAACGCCAAGGCCGGCACGTGGAAGCCCAAGCCGAAGCCGTTCGGGCGGTTCGCGACGGCGCTCGCCACGCGCTACAGCGGCGCGTTCAACCCCGGCGTGGGGGGCGTTCTGCCGCGGGTCGAGTTCCTGCAGGCCTGGAACGAGCCCAACCTCTCCACGTACCTGACCCCGCAGTACAAGCGGAAGCGGGCGGTCAGCCCGGGCCACTACCGCAAGCTGCTGAACGCCTTTTTCGAAGGGGTCAGGCGGGCCGGGGCGGGCCAGCGGGTGGTGACCGCCGGCACCGCCCCCTACGGCGACCCGCCCGGCGGCAAGCGGGTGCGCCCGCTCGCCTTCTGGCGGTCCGTGTTCTGCCTCAGGGGGCGCAAGGACCTGCGCAGGCAGCGCTGTCGGAACAAGGCGAAGCTCGACGTGCTCGCCCACCATCCGATCAACACGTCGGGCGGCCCGGGCCGCAGCGCGGTGCACCCCGACGACGTCACCACGCCGGACATGGGCGCCCTGCGGCGCGTGCTGCGCGCGGCGGAGCGCAAGCGCACGATCCGCCCCTCCGGGCGCCGCCCGCTCTGGGTGACCGAGTTCTGGTTCGACAGCCGACCGCCCGACACGGTGAACGGCATCCCGGTCCGCAAGCACGCGCGTTGGATCGCCGAGAGCCTGTACCGGTACTGGCTCGGCGGGGCGAGCGCGGCGATCAACCTCCAGATCCGCGATCAGCCGTTCAACCCCGGCTCGGCCGCGGCGGCGACCGCGAGCGGCGTCTTCTTCGTCGACGGCAGCCGCAAGCCCGCTTTCCGGGCGTTCCGCTTCCCCTTGGTCGCGAAACGCAACGGAAAGCGGAAGGTGAGGGTCTGGGCCCGGCCGCCGGTCGGCGGGAAGGTCCGCATCCAGGTGAAGCGCAAGTCGGGCTGGCGCACGCTCGCGAGCCGCCGGGTCAAGGGCGGCCGCGGGTTCCAGCTCGGGGTGCGCCTGAAGCGCACGAGCACGGGCGCGCGGCTGCGCGCCACCGTGGCCGGCGAGCACAGCTTCGGTGCGCGCGTCAAGTAGGCGCCGAGATGGACTCGCCCGCGGGTTCCGGCTAGAGTGCGGCCATGCCGCACATCGGACCTCTCGAGCTCGCGATCGTTCTCGTCATCGCCCTGGTGATCTTCGGGCCGAAGCGCCTGCCCGAACTGGGCCGCTCGCTCGGCACCGGGATGCGCGAGTTCAAGGACTCGGTCACCGGCAAGGGGGACAAGAAGGGCGAGGCCGACGCCGCCCAGATCGGTGAGCCCGTCGTCGAGTCGGTTGAGACCGTCGACGGCGAGCTCGTCGAGCCCTCGCAGCGCGCCTGAGCGCGGGCCTGGCGAAGGAGGGGAGCCCGCATCGGATCGCGGGCTCGCGCGCGCCCGTGCGCCCGAATCCGCGATTTCGCTGACAGGGTCGTCCGCATCGCGGAATCGCGAGAGGGCTTCGAGGCCTTCGGATTCCGAGCGACGATGGGCTCTTCGTCATCGCTAATTCGCGATGCGGAAACGATCGCCCACGGGGCTGCGTTTCAACGGGGACCTTTGACTAACCCCGTCTAGGTATTGACGCGATCCGGCGTGATGTGGTTGACTTCCGCCGGACGCCAGTCAGAAGAAGGCTGGCGGATGGACGGAGGAGTTTCCCCCTCGGGGGGACCAAGGTCTTCAGGAGGAGCTGAATCAATGGTGGGAGGATCGGTCGTGCGCGCGTGCTGGGCGCGCAGGCGTGATCGGGTCGTTGCGAACGATCGGGGTGAGACCCGTCGAGGATCCAGCGGGCACCCGCGTTCGCTGCGTGCGGCGCTCGCAGGGCTTTTCGCCGCTGCGCTGCTGCTCGGGTGGGCGCCGGCCGCGTCCGCGCAGGACGCCCGGGTTCTCGTCTATCACCCGACCCCGAACGCCACGATCGACGCCGGCCTCGACGCCCTCGAGGAGGCGGCGGCCGACGGCGACTTCGAGATCCAGGCGACGACCGATCCCACCGCGTTCACGCCGGCGAACCTGGCCGACTACAAGGCCGTCGTCTTCCTGAACGTCACGGGCGACACGCTGAACTCCTCCCAGGAATCAGCCCTCCAGGCCTTCATCCAGGCGGGCAACGGCTTCGTCGGGATCGGCTCCTCTGCCGAGGCTGAGACCGGCGTCACCTTCTTCAACGGCCTGATCGGCGCGCGGCCGAGCACCACCGTGAACGGCAACTACACGGTGGTCGCCGGCGACCGCGTCCATCCCGCCTCCCGCGACCTCCCGCTGACGGCCGAGCGCAACGACGCCTTCTACACCTGGCAGTCGAACCCGACCGGCAGCGTCCACACGCTCATCCGCGTGCGCTCCGGCGAGGTCGCCGGCGACGGCACGCACCCGAACATCGACCGGCCGCTCGCCTGGTGCCGCGACTTCCAGGGCGGCCGCTCCGTCTACACGGGTCTCGGCCGCACCGTGAACAGCTACGACGAGGCCATGGAGGACCACCTCCGCGGGGCCATCCAGTGGGCCGCCGGCCTCGTGCGCGGCAACTGCAAGGCCACGATCAACTCGTTCTACTCGGCCACCAAGCTGACCCAGAACAACAGCCCGGCCACCGCCCTCAACCAGTCTGGCGAGCCGCACGGCCTCTCGATCGCGCCGAACGGCTGGGTCATCTACATCGGCCGCGCGAACTGCGGCGACAGCAACTACATCCACGACTACTCGAACCCGGACGTCGGCAAGGGCTGCGGCACCGTGCACGTCTGGGACCCCGAGCAGGAGGAGAACAACGGGGTCACGACCGCCGCGATCTTCGAGGTCTACGGCAACAAGGGCGGCGGCTCGGAGACGGGCTCCACGCACAAGATCGAGACGGGCCTCTTGGGTGTCGCGGTCGCCCCGAACTTCCTGGAGACCGGGCACATCTACTTCTACTACTACCCGTCGTTCAACCCGAACGCGGAGCCGCAGGGCCTGCCTGACGGTGCCGAGCGCCGCGTCACGAAGATGCAGCGGCCGCGGATCTCGCGGTTCACGATGGACCTCGAGACCAAGAAGATCGACCTCGACTCCGAGGTGATCATCCTCGACTGGGAGAGCCAGATCTACTCCTGCTGCCACCGCGGCGGCGGCATGGGCTTCGACTCCGAGGGGAACCTCTACGTCACCACCGGTGACAACAACTCCTCGCAGGGCAACTACTCGGGCAACTGGCAGAGCGTCCGGTGCCCGACCGGCAACCCGAGCCAGGCGACCGCCAGCCACTGCGGCGACAACAACATCTCCTACCGCGACGCGCGCCGCACGGCCGGCAACACCAACGACTTGAACGGGAAGATGCTGCGCATCAACCCGATCGACGACATCCCCGACGGGACGCAGCCGCCGATCGGGCCGGGATCGACCTACACGATCCCGGGTGAGGACGCGCCCAACGGCCCGAACCTGTTCACGGGCGACGAGGGCAACGGCAACCAGGCGCGCCCGGAGATCTACGCGATGGGCCTGCGCAACCCCTCGCGCCTGAACATCGACCCGGAGACCGACGTGCCGTACACGGCCTGGGTCGGCCCCGACGCGGGTAGCCCCGACCCGACCCAGGGCCCGGCGAAGTACGAGGAGTTCGCCGCGATCCCGCAGGCGGGCAACTACGGCTGGCCGTACTGCATGGGCAACAAGCAGGCCTACCGCGACCGCCTGCCGAACGACGCGCTGCGCAACGACACGCCCGAGGGGTACGTGTCGGGCCCGAACGGCACGGGCGGCTGGTACGACTGCGACAACCCGCGCAACGACTCGACCAACAACACCGGCCTGACCGAGCTCCCGCCGGTGACCCCGGTGAACCTCTGGTACGGGCCCGGCGGTGGCTGCCCGGACTTCCCGCGCACCGCGAGCGGGGTCCCGACCTACGACCCCGGGCAGGTCATCCAGCGCTGCCCGTACGTCACCGGCGGCGGCGGCCAGGCGATCATGTCGGGCCCGATCTACGGCTACGACGAGGACGCCCCCGAGGGCAACGGCCGCTGGCCCGAGTACTGGGAGCACCGGCCGATCGTGGTCGACCACTACAACGGCCACATCCGCCACGCCCTGCTCTTCGACGAGGACGAGCTGGGTGAGGGCGGCCTGCCCGTCTGGGCCGACAACATGAAGTCGATCATCCCGGCGTTCGGGAACTACATGGACTCCAAGTTCGGTCCCGACGGGGCGCTGTACGTGCAGTCGTACGGCGGCGGCTTCTTCACGATCGCGGGCAATTACGGCCTTTGGCGTGTGACCTGCGACGACTGCGCCGACACGCCGGGCCCGGACCCGCAGTACGAGGCCGTCGGCGCCGGTGAGTACCAGTTCTCGATCGGTGCGTCGGGCGGCGTCGCCTACGAGTGGGACTTCGGGGACGGCTCGCCGACGAGCGCCGAACCGAACCCGACCCACACCTACGAGGAGGACGGCACCTACGAGGTGACCCTCACCGTCACCTACGCGGACGGCGAGGAGGCCTCGAAGACCATCAAGGTGAACGTCTTCGCCAACGACACCACGCCGCCGACGAGCTCGCACGAGCTCGACCCGGCGACCCCGAACGGCCCGAACGGCAAGTACAAGGGCGTCGTCAAGGTCACGCTGTCCGCTGAGGACGAGCCGGGCGGCTCGGGCGTGGACCGCATCGAGTACCGCATCAACGGCGACGTCTGGAAGACCTACGACGGGCCGTTCAACGTCAGCGGCAACGGCACCTACACGATCGAGTACCGCGCGATCGACGTCGCGGGCAACCACGAGGAGCCGAACTCGGTCACCTTCGAGATCGACAACACCGCTGGCGGCGGCGGCACCTGCCTGCCGCAGGCGGACGACTTCGGCGGCGACCAGCTCGACGGCAAGTGGCAGATCGTCAACGACAACCCGTCGGCGCGCAGCGTCGGTGACGACCACCTGACGCTGACGATGGCGCAGGGCGACGTCTACCAGGGCAACTTCACGGCGCAGAACATCCTGCTGCAGGACGTGCCCTCTGGCCCGTGGACGGTGACCGCCCGGATCAAGCACACGAACATCTCGGTGGACGGGCGCGCCGCCGGCCTGGTGATCTTCGGGCAGAACAACCCGAACTACTTCGCCAAGGCCGCCATCCAGTACAAGATCAACGACCCGCTGAACGGGAGCCCGATCAACGGGATCTGGATGGAGCGGACCCTGACGACGAACAACGCCGTCAACGGGAGCTACGGCGGCAACTGGCCGAACTCCGGCAAGCTCAACCCGCCGACGGACTACGTGTGGGTGCGCGCCGTCTTCGACGGGACGAACGTCAGCACGTACTACTCGCTGGACGGCATCACGTTCACGGCGAACGCGCCCTCGTTCCCGGCGTCCGCGCTGGGTGCGAACGGCGTCACCAAGATCGGCCTGTTCGCCAAGCGCGACGGGACCGGGTCGGACGCGACGGTGCAGTTCGACTACTTCCACGTGACCGGGTCCGCCGACCCGCAGCAGCCCGCCGAGTGTTCGACGGGCGGCGACAACAAGGCGCCGGTCACGACGGCGACGGTCGACCCCGAGGAGCCGAACGGCGAGGAGGGCTGGTACACGTCGCCCGTCGAGGTGACCCTGACCGCCGATGACGGCGAGGGTGAGGGCGTCGAGCGCACCGAGTACCGCATCGACAACGGCGACTGGACCGAGTACGACGAGCCGTTCACGGTGGGTGGCGACGGCGTGCGCACGGTCCGGTACCGCTCGGTCGACGTCGCGGGCAACGAGGAGGCGCCCAAGACGCTCGAGCTGCGCATCGACGAGAACGCGCCGGAGACCACGGCCACGCTGAGCCCGGAGGAGCCGGACGGCCCGAACGGGTCCTACAACGGCCCGGTCGAGATCACGCTCGACGCGGATGACGGCTCCGGCTCGGGCGTCGCCGAGACGCAGTTCCGCGTCGACGGCGGCGAGTGGACGCCGTACGTGAAGGAGGAGACCATCCTCGGCACGAACGCGTCCGACCTCGACGACTGGCTCCAGGCCGGCCCGGGCGGGCTCCAGTACAACCCGAACGACGGCGGGTTCTTCCGCACCCAGGGTGGCCTGGGCATGGCCTGGTACCCGAAGGAGTACAAGGACTTCCGCCTGCGCCTGCAGTGGCGTGACTCGTCCAGCGGGTCCAACGGCAACGGTGGCGTCCTCGTGCGGTTCCCGGATCCGCGGATCCCGCTCGACCAGCGGCCGCTGACGGGCCCCGGCGACTGGACCGGCACGCACTGCAGCCGGACCGGTTCCGCGGCCACCCAGCCCGCGTGGGTCGCGGTGTTCTGCGGTCACGAGATCCAGATCAACGACCACCAGAGCGACTGGCAGAAGACCGGCTCGGTCTACAACTTCGCTCCGGTCGAGGCCCCGAACGCGGGCATCCAGCCGCGCGGCACCTGGGTCGACTACGAGATCCGGGTCGAGGGCCAGCACTACACGGTCATCCGCAACGGTCAGGTCCTGAACGAGTTCGACAACTCGATCCCGAAGGACTCGTCGCGCGCCGGTGACCCGCCGACGCAGGCGCGGCAGTTCGACCGCGGCTACATCGGCCTCCAGAACCACGGTTCGAACGACCTGATCGACTACCGCAACGTGCGCGTCCTGCCGCTCATCGAGGGCGCGGTCGAGGGGCCGATCGTCGTCGAGGGCGAGGGCCAGCACAAGGTCGAGTTCCGCTCGGTCGACGCGGCCGGCCACACCGAGGACCTGAAGACCGTCACGTTCCGCATCGGCGACGCCGGCGAGGAGCCGGGCGCGCCGGCGCTCTCGGCCAGCGTGAAGCCGGCCAAGAAGACGGTCAAGGCGAAGGCCAAGCGGGTGAACCTGCGGTTCGTGGTCACCAACCAGGGCGACCAGGTGGCGAAGAACGTGAAGCTCTGCGTGAAGGCGCAGAAGAAGCGGCTCGCCGTCAAGGGCAAGCAGTGCGTGACCGTGGCCACCATCGACGCCGGCCAGACCGTGAAGCGGAAGTTCACGCTGCGCGTGCAGAAGGGCGCCCGCGGCAAGGCGAGCAAGGTGAAGTTCGTCGCCAGGGGCCCGGGCATCGAGAAGCGCACGGTCACCGCGCGGGTGAAGGTCAAGAAGTAGCGCGAGGCGCGGCGGGGGCTCCGAGCCCCCGCCGCGCGCGCATGCAGCGCACGGCGCAAACGCGCGGCGCAAAGGCTTTGGATTCAACGAATCTCGGGAGGAACTAGGTCAATGAATGCTCGGGGAGTCCTTCGCAGGGGGGCGGGCCTCGCACTATCCATCGCCGCCCTGCTGGTGGCCGCACCGGCTGCCGGGGCGGCCGTCTGTCCAGGAAGCGACGAGTTCAACGGGAGCTCCATCGACCCGTCGACCTGGCCGACGTTCCTGCGCGAGAGCCGCGCCAACTACAGCGTCGAGGACGGCGCGTTCCGCGCCCGCGTCCTTGGCGGCGACTGGAACGGCGGTACCGCGAATGCCCGCAACACGCCGCTCCAGGACGCTCCCAAGGGCCCGTGGAGCGCGACGGTCAAGGTGGACATCTCCGAGCTCAACGGCGACGGCCAGCAGGCCGGCATCGTCGTCTGGGCCGGCGAGGGCTCGGGCCAGAACACCTTCATCAAGTACGTCTACAACCGCCGCACGTCCAACGGCAGCGGGCAGGCCGGCTGGTTCGAGCGGGTGTACACGCTGAACAGCAACAACAGCGGCGGCTATCCGAACACCGGGGTCGTGGAGGAGGCCACCGGCGACGTCTGGATCCGGGTGAGCTCGAACGGCGCGGCGCAGCCGCAGATCTCCGGCGAGTACTCGGTCGACGGCCAGAACTGGAACCCGATCGCCGGGCCGATCCAGATGAGCACGGGCGACCTGCGGGTCGGCCCGACGGCGTTCGCCGGCGGCGACACCAGCAACTGGGTCCACTTCGACTTCTTCCGGTTCGAAGCCGAGGACTGCCGCCCGGACGTCTCCGTGAGCGCCGAACCCGCGAGCGGGCCCGAGCCGCTCGACGTCGACTTCGAGGCGCAGATCGCGGACGACGTCGATGAGGCGGGCGACCTCGAGATCGAGTGGGACTTCGGCGACGGGGAGACCGCGACCGGCGGCGAGACCCAGTCGCACACCTACGAGGATCCGGGCACCTACCGCGCGACCGTGACCGTCACCGACTCGTCGGGGAACGTCTCCGTGGCGAGCGCCCGCGTGACGGCCGGCGCCGCTCCCGGGACCTGCGGCACCGACGAGTTCAACGGCAACGCCCTGCATGAGAGCTGGGACGTGCTGCGCCGCCACGGCGGCGGCCCGGCCGTGTCCGGCGGCAGGCTCGTGCTGCCGATCCTCCCGGGCGACATGATCCAGGGCACCAACACGGCGCGGAACGTGATCCTGCGTGACGCGCCGGCGGGCGGCTGGCGGATCACCGCCGCCCTGGACATCTCCGAGATCGACGCGAACGGCGAGCAGGCCGGCATCGTGGTCTGGCAGAGCGAGGGCCCGCCGCGCGCGCAGAACAACTTCTCGAAGATCGTCTTCGTCCAGGCGACGACCGGCGCCCGGCAGTTCGAGCACATCGCCACCGCGAGCGGCGAGCACGTGTACTCGGTTCCGGCGAGCATCGCGCCCGCTCCGGCAGGCCTGCCCGCGGACGCGACCGTGCTCCTGCGCGCCACCTTCGACGGGCGCACGCTGGTCGCCGAGTACTCGGCGGACGAGGGCGACACCTGGACGCAGATCGGCGGGCCGCGCGTCTTCGAGGGCCCGGTGAAGATCGGCCTGAAGGCGTCCGACAACGACACGGCCGGCGGCAACGCGTACTTCGACTACTTCACGGTCGTCTGCGGGCCCGACCTCGAGGTGACCGCGACGCCGGACCGCGGTGACGCGCCGCTCGAGGTCGACCTCGAGGCGGCGACCTCGCACGACGTCGAGGACCTCGACCTCGAGTGGGACTTCGGCGACGGCGAGACCGCCACCGGCGACCTGCAGCAGACCCACACCTACAGCGACCCGGGCGTCTACCGCCCGACGCTGACGGCCACCAACTCGGACGGCTTCACGACGGTCGCGGGCGACACCGTGGTCGTGGACGACCCGGAGCAGGACCCGTGCACGGCGCGCGTGTCGGACGAGTTCGAGGGCAACGCGCTGCATCCGAAGTGGGACGTCCTGCGGCCGAGCCCGACCGGCCTGCGCGTCTCGGACGGGCAGCTGCGCCTGCGGGCGTTCGGCGGCGACATGCATGGCTCGACCGCCAACGCGCGCAACGTGCTCCTGCAGGACATCCCGAAGGGCGCGTGGACCGCGGAGACGCGCATCGACGTGAGCGACCTGACCGTGACCGGCGACCAGGTCGGCATCGTGCTGTGGCGCTCGGAGGGACCGAACGCCTTCGCCAAGGTGGTCTACAACAAGCGCGGCGACAACCAGTTCTGGTTCGAGCGCTCGAACACCAACGGCTCGTCGACCACGGGCGGCAACGCCGGGACGCTCAGCAACCCGCCGCAGCACGTGTACATCCGCGTGCACTCCGACGGCGGGCCGAACCCGACGTTCCAGCCCGAGTACTCGCTGGACGGCGAGAACTGGACCGCGATCCAGGGGCCGTTCCAGCTCGCCGGCAGCGGCAAGGTGCGCATCGGCCTCACCTACTTCCAGAGCGATGCCGAGCGCGTCGCGAAGTTCGACTACTTCCGCGTCCAGCTCGCCGGTGACTGCGAGCCGACCGCGCCGTGCACCGAGGCGTCCTTCGACGACTTCGACGGCGACGAGCTCGGCGAGGAGTGGACGGTCCTGCGGCCCGCGGGCCCGGGCGCGGTGGTCTCCGGCGGCGATCTGAACCTCCAGATCCGCTCGGGTGACTTCATCAACGAGCAGGCCACGGCTCAGAACGTGGTCCTGAGGGACGCGCCCGAGCGCGGCTGGACCGCGACCACCGAGTTCAACGTCTCGGCGATCGACCAGAACGGCGAGCAGGCCGGCATCGTCGTCTGGAAGTCGGAGGGTCCGCCCGCCGCGAACAACGTGTTCGCCAAGGCGACCTTCATCCAGACGAACGCGGGCGCCCGCCGCTTCGAGTTCGTGACGACCGAGAACGGCAGCGCCGCGTTCCCGCCGGCGTCGTCGGGCACGCCGGCGCCCGCGAACCTGCCGGCCGACGCGGACGTGATGCTGCGCGTGCGCAGCGACAGCCGCGTGATCGTCGCCGAGTACTCGGTCGACGGCGGTGAGGCGTGGACGAACATCGCCGAGTACGGCACGGTCGGCGAGCCGGTCAAGGTCGGCATGTTCGCCGTCCGCGGCGGCACGAACCAGACGGGCGGCACGGTGCCGTTCCACTGGTTCGAGGTGTCCTGCGGCCCGGAGGTCGAGCTCGACGCGACGCCGCAGGACGGCGACGCGCCGCTCGAGGTCGACTTCGAGGCGACCGCGGGTGACGACGCCGACCGCGACGCCGAGCTCGAGATCGAGTGGGACTTCGGCGACGGTGACACCGCCTCGGGCGAGCACGCCCGCAGCCACACCTACGACGCGCCCGGCACGTACGAGGCGAGCGTCGCGGTGACGGACTCCGCGGGCAACGTGACCCGCGAACGGGTGCTGATCGAGGTCTCCGACCCGAGCCCCGACACCTGCCTGTACGGGCAGACGGACGAGTTCGTGGGCAACGCGCTCTCGCCCAAGTGGGACGTGCTGCGCCCGGTGCCGTCCGGCGTCACCGTGGAGAACGGGAAGCTGCGCCTCAAGGCGTACAGCGGCGACATGCACTCCGGCAACGCCAACGCGCGCAACGTCCTGCTCCAGGACGCGCCGGCCGAGGCGTTCACCATGGAGACCGTAGTCGACGTGAGCGGCCTGACCGCCACCGGCGACCAGGCGGGCCTGCTCGTGTGGCGCAGCGAGGGCCCGAACAACTTCGCCAAGGTCGTGTTCAACCGCCGCCAGTCCGGCGCGGAGGGCAACTTCTGGGTCGAGCGCGCCAACACGGTCAGCGGCTCCGCCCAGGGGGCCGACACCGGCCAGATGTCCGGCGCGGGCGTCCAGCAGGTGCACCTGCGCGTCACCTCGAACGGCGCCTCGAACCCGACCTTCACGGCGGAGTACTCGACGAACGGCGGCAACACGTGGAACGCGGTCGGCGCCCCGTTCCAGCTCGGCGGGTCCGGTGACATCCGCATCGGCCTGACCTACTTCCAGAGCAACGCTCTGCGCTGGGCGGGGTTCGACTACTTCCGCGTGGCCCGGGTCGACTGCGGCCCGCCGTCGGTGACGCTCAACGCGAACCCGACGAGCGGTGACGCCCCGCTCGAGGTCAACTTCACGGCGACGGTCAGCGACGACAAGGACGACGTCGCCGACCTCGACATCCAGTGGGACTTCGGCGACGGCGACACCGCGTCCGGCGGCCTGCAGCAGACCCACACGTACGAGTCCGCGGGCACCTACCAGGCGTCGGTGACCGTCACGGACACCGACGACCACTCGACGACGCGCAGCGTCCAGATCGAGGTGAAGGAGCCGTGCGTCGAGCCGGATGATCCGGAGGAGGGCTTCACCCTTCTGTGGGACGGCATGAGCGAGCCCACGGAATCCGGCTGGACGCAGTCCGGGCCCGGCAGCTTCAAGGTCGTCAACGACGGCGACGACGGCTGCCGCCTGCTGAGCCAGGGCGGCCTCGGGCTCCTCTGGTACTCGCAAGAGCAGTTCACGGACTACGTGCTGCGGCTCCAGTGGCGCGTGGAGAAGGACGTCGACAACTCGGGCGTCTTCGTCCGGTTCCCGGCTGATGGCGCGAACACGCACAACACCGCCATCAACCAGGGCTACGAGGTCCAGATCCGCGAGGGCGTCCAGGGCGACGGCGAGAACCAGAAGACCGGGTCGATCTACAACTTCAAGCGCGAGATCGCCCGGAACGCCAAGCCCAACGGGCAGTGGAACGACTACGAGATCCGCGTGACCGGCACGCCGCCGCGGATCGTCGTGACGCTGAAC
>DATCLC010000139.1:0-4028 GCA_036564135.1 Solirubrobacterales bacterium | reverse complement strand
AAGACGCACCCGTTCATCCGCAAGATCCTCGAGGGCGGCAAGCGGGTCGGCTGGGGCGCGAAGACGATCCCGTCGGGCGGCTACTGGTCGATGCCGCGCAAGCTGTCGGTGCCCGGCATGGTCATGGCCGGCGACTGCGTCTCGATGGTGAACGTGCCGTACCTCAAGGGCATCCACTACGCGATGCACGCGGGGATCTACGCGGCCGACGCGATCATCGACGCGCTCAAGGAGGACCCCGAGTCGGTCAACTTCTCGGCCTACGACGAGAAGGTCCGCAAGTCGGTCATCGAGAAGGACCTCTACAAGTCGCGCAACGTCCGCCAGTACGGCGACAAGGGCTTCGTCGCCTTCGGCGCGATCGCCAACGCCTGGCTGCTCTCCGGCGGGGCGCTGCCGCCCGGGCACAAGCGCAACGAGCCCGACGCCGAGGTGGACCTGCATATCGGCAAGGCCGGCGAGAAGTACCCGAAGCCGGACGGCGAGTACATCTTCGACAAGCTCTCCTCGGTCTTCCTGTCGGGGAACGCGACGCGCGACGACGCGCCGAACCACGTGCGCATCCAGAAGCGCGTGCCGCGCGAGGTCGCCCAGGCGTGGGTCTCGATGTGCCCGGCGCAGGTCTACGAGATCCCCGAGGACCAGCTCGAGTCGAACTCGCCGGTGGTCGACGTGCACGTGACCGCGTCCAACTGCGTGCAGTGCGGCGCGATCACGGCCAAGGGCGGGCGCCTGACGCTGCCGGAGGGCGGCGACGGCCCGCTCTACCAGGAGACCTGATCCAGCGGGCGCAACGCGTTACGGTCGAGGTGTGGTGGACGAGGGCGCTCCCCACACCGACCGGGTCGAGCTGCGCGACGGGCGGGTCGTGCTCGTCGCGCCCCTGCACGTCGACGACCGCGAGCGGTTCGTAAGCGGCATCGGGCGCGCGAGCCCCGAGTCGCTCTACAAGCGGTTCATGACGCCGGTTAAGCGCCTCTCGGAGGTGCAGCTCCGCTACCTGCTCGACGTCGACCACCGCGACCACGAGGCCCTGCTCGCGGTGGACGAGGACTCGGGCCTCGCGGTCGGGATCGCGCGCTTCGTCCGCGACCGCGAGCGCCCCAACGTCGCCGAGGGCGCGATCCTGGTGGTCGACGACTGGCAGGGGGTCGGGCTCGGAAAGGCCCTCGGCCGCCTGCTCGCCGATCGCGCGCGGGCGCTCGGCATCGAGCGTTTCGACGCCTGGCTGCTATCGGACAACCGCGCGATGCTGGCGGTGCTCGAGTCGCTGGGGCCGCTGCGCGAGGTCGGGCGCGACGGCGCCACGGTGCGCGTCGAGGTTGAGCTGCCCGAGCGGGGAATAGGGGAGCACATGACCGGGATCCTGCGCGCCGTGGCGACCGGCGACTTCAAGCTCGCGCCCAAGCCGGGCGACGACGGGGGCGGCTAGCGCGATGGGCGTCCGCAGCGTCACGGTCGGCTCGTTCCCGATCGAGCGGTTCCGGGGGCTGCTGGGCGAGGACTACGCCGACGTCCAAAGGGCGGTCGAGCGCGCCGCGGGCGTGTTCGAGGGACGCGCGATCTGGCACATCAACTCGACGGCGCGGGGCGGCGGCGTGGCGGAGCTATTGCAATCGCTGCTCGCCTACACCCACGGCGCGGGCGTCGATACGCGCTGGCTCGTCGTGGAGGGCGACCCGGAGTTCTTCGCGGTCACCAAGCGCCTCCACAACCGGCTGCACGGCGCGGCGGGCGACGGAGGCGATCTGGGCGAGCGCGAGCGCGCCGCGTACGAGGCCACGCTCTCAGGCGCGGCGCGCGAGCTCCGCGGCCAGGTGGGCCCGCTCGACGTCGTCTTCTGCCACGACCCGCAGACCGCGGGGCTCGTGCCGATGCTGGCGCGCGCCGGCGCGCGCGTCGTCTGGCGCTGCCACATCGGCGTCGACGAGCCGAACGAGCGCGCCCGCGAGGCCTGGCGGTTCCTGCGGCCGTACGTCGAGGCCGCGGACGCCTTGGTGTTCTCGCGCCGGCAGTTCGTCTGGGAGGGCATCGACCCAGGGCGGGTGTGGATCGTGCCGCCCTCGATCGACGCGTTCTCCCCGAAGAACCAGGACCTGCCCGACGACTCCGTGGCGGCGATCCTGGGCGTCATGGGCCTCGCCGAGGCCAGTGGCCCGGCCCCGGAGTTCCGGCGGCTCGACGGCAGCCCCGCCCGCGTCGAGCGCCGCGCCGAGCTCGACCAGGACGGGCCGCTGCCCACCGACGCGCCCGTGATCGCCCAGGTCTCGCGCTGGGACGCGCTCAAGGACCCCGCCGGCGTGCTCGCGGGCTTCGCGGCGCACCTCCGGGACGAGCGCGCGCACCTGGTGCTCGCCGGGCCCGACTCAAGCGGCGTCACGGACGACCCCGAGGGTACCCGCGTGCTCGCCGAGGTGCGCGAGCTGCGCGCCGGCTTGCCCGCCCGGGTACGGGAGCGCACGCACCTCGCCTGCCTGCCCATGGACGACGTCGACGAGAACGCCGCGATGGTGAACGCGATCCAGCGGCGCGCCGACGTGATCGTGCAGAAGAGCCTGGCCGAGGGGTTCGGGCTCACGATCACCGAGGCGATGTGGAAGGGGCGCCCGGTCGTCGCGAGCTGCCGCGGCGCGATCCAGGACATGATCGAGGACGGGGTGAGCGGCGAGCTTCTGCGGGACCCCACCGACCTGCGCGCGTTCGCAAAGCGGTGCGATGCGCTGCTCGCCGACCCTGGGCGCGCCGCGCGGATCGGCGCCGCCGCGCGGGAGCGGGTGCGGGAGCGCTTCCTCGGCACGCGGCACCTCCTGCAGTACCTGGACCTGCTCGAAGCGCTGCTCGAGCCCGGCCGGCGCGGCACGAAGGCGCCGCTACACTGAGTCGCGATGAAGGCCGGTATCCACCCCGAGTACGTCCTCGCCCACGTGCACTGCTCGTGCGGCAACGAGTTCTACACGCGCTCGACGAAGCCCGACCTGCACGTCGAGATCTGCTCGGAGTGCCATCCCTTCTACACGGGCAAGCAGAAGCTCGTCGATACCGGCGGCCGGGTTGAGCGCTTCCGCCGCCGCGCCCGCCGCGCCCGCGGCTAACGCGATCGCCTCGGCGAGCCGATTCGTGGGTTAGTGGCTCGCTCTCCAGAACCCGGATCCGCGCAGGCCCCCTGCGTAGCTGACGCGCGCATGCCCGACCGCCTGCCGGTCGCGAGCCGTGACGCTCCGCTCGGGGGCCAGGCGGTGTTCGAGGGCGTGATGATGCGCGGGGTCTCGACCTGGGCGGTGGCCGTCCGCAAGCCCGATGGCGAGATCGAAGTGAGCTCGGAGCCGGTCGTGAGCTGGGCGAAGCGTCACCGGGTGCTCCGCTGGCCGGTGATCCGCGGCGTGGTCGCGCTTGCCGAGTCCCTCGCGATCGGCTTCCGCGCGATCGCGATCTCCGCGAACGCTCAGCTTGAGGACGACGAGGACGGCGAGCCGGAGGAGATCGGCGGCCTCACCTGGGGTCTCACCGTGCTCGGCTCGCTGCTGCTCGCGATCGGGCTCTTCTTCGTCGTCCCGGTCGGCGTGACGAGCATCTTCAAGGACGCGCTCGGCTCGTCGGTGCTCTTCTGGGTCGTCGAGGGGATCCTGCGCACGGCGATCTTCATCGGCTACATCGTCGCGATCAGCCGCCTGCCCGATCTGCGCCGCGTCTTCGAGTACCACGGCGCCGAGCACAAGACGATCTCTTGCTTCGAGGCCGGCGACGAGCTTGTGCCGGAGCGCGCGGAGGCCTACTCGCGGTTCCACCCCCGGTGCGGGACGAGCTTTTTGCTCGTCGTCATGGTGCTCGCGATCTTCGTCTTCGCGCCGATCGGCCTGCCCGAGTGGTACTGGCTCGTGCTCTCGCGGGTGCTCGGCATCCCGCTGCTCGCGGGGCTCTCCTACGAGGTCATCAAGTGGGCCGGCCGCAACCGCCGGCGGGCCTGGGTGCGCGCCGTGATGTGGCCGGGGCTGATGCTGCAGAGCCTGACCACGCGCGAGCCGGACCGC